>DATHUD010000184.1:0-14590 GCA_035462575.1 Thermoanaerobaculia bacterium
CAGCTCGGTCTCGTCGAGGAGCGGCCGGCCCGCAAGGTGGGCCAGCCTCAGCAGGGGCACTTCAAGAAGGCCGGGGTGGCACCGACCCGCCGGATCGAGGAGTTTCCGGTCGGCGACGGCGAGGAGCCGAAGGCCGGCGACGAGGTGAAGGCCTCCATCTTCGAGGAGAAGGAGTGGGTGGACGTCGTCGGGACGAGCAAGGGCAAGGGCTACCAGGGCGTCGTCAAGCGGCACGGCTTTGCCGGCGGCCGGGCGACCCACGGCTCGATGTTCCACCGCGCGCCGGGCTCGATCGGCTCTTCGGCCTACCCGTCCCGGGTGTTCCCGGGCATGCGGGCCGGCGGACGGATGGGAGGCGACCGGGTGACGGTCAAGAACCTCCAGATCGTCAAGGTCGATCCCGAGCGGAACCTGATCTATGTGCGGGGCGCCGTTCCCGGCCCCAAGAGCGGATACCTGTCGATCCGGCGGGCCAAGCGGGGCTAGCCCGGAGAGGATGCTCGAATGAAGATTGCGGTCAAGAACTTGGATAACAAGCAGGTGCGGGAGATCGAGGTCCCCGAGGAGATTTTCTCCTATCCCTACAAGGAGCACCTCATCCACGAGGCAGTCCAGGCGTACCTCGCCGCCCAGCGCCGCGGCACGCACAAGACGAAGACGCGTGCCGAGGTCTCGGGCTCGGGCAAGAAGCTCTGGCGCCAGAAGGGGACCGGCCGCGCCCGCACGGGCGACATCCGCAACCCCAAGTGGAGGAAGGGCGGCATCGTGCACGGCCCGACCCCGCGGAGCTACGAGAAGGACCTGTCGCGCCGGGAGAAGCGGAACGCGTTGAAGTCCGCCCTGTCGCAGAAGGTCCTCGAGCAGAAGGTCCTGGTGATCGACACGCTCGAGCTCGGCAACCACAAGACCCGCGAGCTGGTCAAGCGGCTCGCAGGCCTGGGGATCGACGGCAAGGCCCTCCTCATCGACACGTTCGAGAACCAGAACCTCGCCCGGGCCTCCCGGAACGAGAAGTCTTTGAAGACGGTGGACGCGCTCGCGGTCAACGTGTACGACGTGGTGGACCGGTCGTACCTGGTGGTCAGCGAGAGCGCGCTCTCCCGGCTGGTGGAGGTGCTGGCGAAATGAGAGTCCAGGAGATCATCCGCCGCCCCCTGATCACCGAGAAGTCGACGGAGCTCCGGGACGACCGGAACATCATCGCCTTCGAGGTGCACCGGGATGCCAACAAGATCCAGGTCAAGAAGGCGGTCGAGGCCCAGTTCAAGGTGAAGGTGGCCGAGGTGCGCATCTCGAACGTCCATGGCAAGGTCCGCCGGCAGGGCCGCTTCGTCGGGCGCCGCCCGGACTGGAAGAAGGCCTACGTACGGCTCGCCGCGGGCGAGAAGCCGATCGAGTTCTTCGAGGGGATGTAAGACGATGGCGATCAAACAGAGAAAGCCGGTCAATGCTTCGAGCCGGTTCCAGTCATACCTGACGTTCGACGAGATCACCCGGGTACAGCCCGAGAAGTCGCTGACCGAGGGCAAGACCAAGACCGGCGGCCGCAACAACAAGGGCCAGCTCACGTCCTGGTGGCGCGGCGGCGGCCACAAGCAGCGCTACCGTGTGATCGACTTCAAGCGCAACAAGCACGGGGTGCCGGCCAAGGTCGCGACGATCGAGTACGATCCGAACCGCTCGGCGCGCATCGCCCTCCTGCACTACGCGGACGGCGAGAAGCGCTACATCCTTCATCCCGAGGGCCTCAAGGTCGGCGCCGAGGTGATGTCGGGCGACACCGCCGAGGTCAACGTCGGCAACGCCTTGCCGCTGCGCCGCATCCCCCTGGGCACGGTGATCCACAACATCGAGCTCAAGATCGGGAAGGGCGGCCAGATGGTCCGGAGCGCCGGCGCCGGAGCCCAGCTCATGGCTCGCGACGGCTCCTGGGCCCAGGTGAAGCTCCCCTCGGGCGAGGTGCGGCGGGTCCACGTGGACTGCTACGCGACCGTCGGCCAGGTGGGGAACCTGGAGCACGAGAACGTGTCCATCGGCAAGGCGGGAAGGAACCGCTGGCTCGGCTGGCGCTCGCACAACCGCGGCGTGACGATGAACCCGGTCGACCACCCGATGGGCGGCGGCGAGGGCCGGACCTCCGGCGGCCGCCATCCCACGACGCCGTGGGGCGTGCCGACCAAGGGCTACAAGACCCGGAACAACAAGCGGACGGACCAGATGATCGTCCGCCGCCGGAACAAGAAGTAAGGAGCGGAAATGTCGCGTTCACTCAAGAAGGGCTACTTCATCGACGACCACCTCATTGCGAAGGTCACGGCGATGAACGAGCGGGGAGACCGGCGGGTGATCAAGACCTGGTCGCGCCGCTCCACCGTCATCCCCGAGATGGTCGGACACACGCTCGCGGTGCACAACGGGACGAAGTTCATCCCGGTCTACGTCAGCGAGAACATGGTGGGCCACAAGCTGGGCGAGTTCGCGATGACCCGGACCTTCCGCGGCCACAGTGGCAAGAAAGCCGAGAAGGGCGCCCGGCCCCGGTAGGGGTTGGGGTTTCGGAGAGAGGAAACGAACGATGGAAGTGACAGCACGGCTTCGTTACGCCCCCGGCTCGGCCCAGAAGATGCGGCTCGTGGCGGATCTGATCCGGGGCAAAGGTGTGCAGGAGGCGGTCAACCTCCTCACGGTGACCAACAAGGCGGCGGCCCGGCACGTCCGGAAGTGCCTGAAGTCGGCGATCGCCAACGCGGAGAACCGCGAGGACCACGTGGACGTGGACCGGCTCTTCGTCAAGGAGATCTTCGTCGACGGCGGGCCGGTGGCGAAGAGGGTCCGTCCGGCCCCGATGGGGCGCGCCTTCCGGATCTTGAAGCGCTACAGCCACATCACGGTCAAGCTCGATACCAAGAAGGGCGACGGCAAGTCGAAGGGCGACGGCAAGTCGTAAAAGAGAAGAGAGGATACGAACGTGGGTCAGAAAACACACCCCTACGGGTTCCGGCTCGTCTACAACAAGACCTGGCACTCGCGCTGGTATGGCGAGGGCAACTACGCCAAGACCCTGCACGAGGACCTGGCGCTCCGCCGTCGCCTGAAGAGCCGTCTCGGCCACGCGGGGGTCTCGGAGATCGACATCGAGCGCGCCGCGGACAAGCTCCGCGTGACCATCTACACGTCGCGGCCCGGCATCATCATCGGCCGCCGCGGCGCCGAGGTGGACAAGCTGCGCGACGATCTCCAGAAGGAGATGGGCCGCGAGGTCCACATCAACATCCAGGAGATCCAGCGCCCCGAGCTCGACGCTCAACTGGTGGGCGAGTCGATCGCCGGGCAGCTCGAGCGGCGCGTCTCCTTCCGCCGCGCGATGAAGAAGGCCATGGAATCGGCTTTCCGGTTCGGCGCCAAGGGGGTCAAGATCATGGTCTCCGGCCGCCTGGGCGGCGCCGAGATCGCGCGCTCCGAGTGGTACCAGGAAGGCCGCCTGCCGCTCCACACGCTGAAGGCCGACATCGACTACGGTCTGGCCGAGGCGCGGACCACCTACGGTGTGATCGGCGTCAAGGTGTGGGTGTACAAGGGCGATCTCTTGAAGGAAAAAGGCCGCCGCGCTTCGGCGTAGGCGTTTTGTGAGGATCGACTGCCATGTTGATGCCGAAGAAGGTCAAGTTCAGAAAGGCACACCGCGGCCGGCGGACCGGGGTTTCGAAGGGCGGCACCTACATCGCCTTCGGCGACTACGCCCTTCAGGCTCTGGAGCCGGGCTGGGTGACGGCCCGTCAGATCGAGGCGGCCCGTATCGCGATCTCGCGCCACGTCAAGCGCGGCGGCAAGCTCTGGATCCGCGTGTTCCCGGACAAGCCGATCACGAAAAAGCCGCTCGAAACCCGCATGGGCAAGGGCAAGGGCAACCCCGAGGAGTGGGTCGCGGTGGTGAAGCCGGCGCGCATCCTCTACGAGCTCGAGGGCGTGCCGCAGGAAATAGCGGAGGAGGCGATGCGCCTGGCCTCCCACAAGTTCGGGATCAAGACCCGGTTCATCACGCGGCACGACGAGCTGAGGTGAGACGATGAAGGCTTCGGAATTGCGCGATCAAACGTTCGAGGACCTGCAGGACAAGGAGCGGGACCTCTCTGAGCAGCTCTTCGCCCTTCGCCTGCAGAAGGTCACCGGCCAGCTCGAAAAGCCGGCCCGGGTGCGGCAGGTCCGCAAGGATCTGGCGCGGGTGCTGACCATCCTGCACGAGAAGCAGGCTCAAGGTAAGTAGGAGCGGACGACATGGCAGATATGGAAGCGACAGCACAGGACACCCCGGACACTCCGGCCGAGGCGGCTCGCAGCCGGCAGGTCAAGGTCGGCCGGGTGGTGAGCACCAAGATGGACAAGACCGTCGTGGTGGTCGTGGAGAACACGGTCACGCACCGGCTGTACCTGAGGCACCTCAAGCGGACCAAGAAGTTCCACGCCCACGACGAAGAGAACCGTTGCAACGTCGGCGACGTGGTGGAGATCGTCTCCAGCCGGCCGCTCTCCAAGACCAAGCGGTGGCGGGTCCGCGAGATTCTCAAGCGGGCCGAGTAGAGGAGTGCGACCATGATCCAGATGGGAACGATTCTCGACGTGGCGGACAACTCGGGGGCGAAGAAGATCGCCTGCATCCACCTGCGCGGCGGCTCGGCGGGCCAGTACGGCCGGCTGGGCGACGTGATCACGGCCTCCGTCAAGGAGGCTGCGCCCGATGGCACGGTCAAGAAGGGGCAGGTCGTCAAGGCGGTGATCGTGCGCACCGCCAAGGAGCAGCGGCGCAAGGACGGAAGCTACATCCGCTTTGACAACAACTCCGCCGTCCTGGTCAACGATGCGGGCGAGCCGATCGGCACGCGCGTGTTCGGGCCGGTGGCGCGGGAGCTGCGCGAGAAGCGGTTCATGAAGATCGTCTCGCTGGCTCCGGAGGTGATTTGAAATGGTTGAGACGGCCAGGGTGAAGTTGAACGTGAAGAAGAACGATCAGGTGCTCGTCATGACGGGCAAGGACCGCGGCTCCCGCGGCCGGGTCTTGAGGGTCCTCGCGAGCGAGGGCAAGGCCATCGTCGAGCGCGTGAATATGATCAAGCGGCACACCAAGCCGAACCCGAACAAGGGCGTCCAGGGCGGTATCCTCGAGCGCGAGGCGCCGATCCAGGTCTCGAACCTGAAGGTGATCTGCCCGGAGTGCGGCAAGCCCGCGCGGCTCGGCAGGAAGCGTCTCGAGGACGGCCGGGGCGTGCGGGTGTGCAAGAACTGCGGCGCCACTTTCAGCTAGGCGCGTGAGGCAAGACATGGCGAAGAACGAGACCAAGACCAAGGGAAGCAAGGCGTCGAAGCCCAAGGCTTCGACGGAGCCGACGGCGCCTTCTCCCGAAGGCTATGTGCCGCGCCTCAAGCTGCGGTATCAGGACGAAGTGGTGGCGAAGCTCCAGAAGGAATTCGGCATCGGCAACATCATGGCGGTGCCGCGGATCGAGAAGGTCTCCCTGAACATGGGGATCGGCGAAGCGATCCAGAACATCAAGGTTCTGGACGACGCGGTCGAGGAGATGGCGGCGCTCGCCGGCCAGCGGCCGACGATCACCCGGGCCCAGAAGTCGATCGCGGCTTTCAAGCTGCGCCAGGGCATGCCGATCGGCTGCCGGGTGACGCTGCGGGGCGCGCGGATGTGGGAGTTCCTGGACCGGCTGCTCACCATCGCGCTCCCCCGGGTGCGCGACTTCCGGGGTGTGCCGACGAAGAGCTTCGACGGCCGCGGCAACTACACCTTCGGCGTCCGGGACCATCTGATCTTCCCGGAGATCGACTACAACCGGGTCGAGAAGCCGAAGGGGATGAACATCACGATCGTGACGACGGCCGGCAACGACGAGCGCGCGCTCTATCTGCTGCGTGAGCTCGGCATGCCGTTCATGCGCTAGGAGGCGGACCGTGGCGACGACTGCAAAGATCGCGAAAGAAGCAAAGAAGTTGAAGTTCGAGGTGCGGCACCGGAACCGGTGCAAGGTCTGCGGTCGTCCGCGCGGGTACTACCGCAAGTTCGGCCTCTGCCGCATCCATCTGCGGGACCTGGCGCTCCAGGGGTATCTCCCGGGCGTCATCAAGGCGAGCTGGTAGGAGGAGGACGCGATGAGCATGACCGATCCCATCTCGGATCTCTTGGCACGGATCCGGAACGCCCAACTCGCCAAGCACGACCGGCTGGACGTCCCGGCTTCGCGGCTCAAGCTGGAAGTCGTAAGGCTCCTCAAGGACGAGGGGTTCATCAAGAATTTCCGGGAGGTCGCAGTCGAAGACGCTCCCGTTGGCAAGATCCGGGTCTTTCTGCGCTACAGCGCGGAAGGGGTACCGGCCATCACTCACCTGGAGAAGATCAGCAAGCCCGGCCGGCGGGTCTACCGCAAGGCGGAGGAGCTGAAGCCAGTCCGAAACGGTCTCGGCATCGGGATCGTCTCGACTTCGCAGGGCCTGCTGACCGACGTCCAGGCGCGCGAGCGCCAGGTCGGCGGCGAGCTCCTCTGCGAGGTCTGGTAGGAGGAGCTCATGTCGCGGATTGGAAGAATGCCGATTCCCGTCCCCCAGGGGACGAAGGTCGAGATCAAGGACGGTCTGTTCGAGGCCCAGGGGCCGAAGGGCAAGGTGTCCCAGTCGCTCTTCCCCGGCTTCCCGGTCGAGGTCAAGGACGACGGCACCATCGAGGTGTCGCGGCCGAGCGACGAGGGGCCTGACCGCTCCCGGCACGGCCTGCTGCGGGCGCTCCTCGCCAACGCCGTCAACGGCGCGTCGACGGGCTTCGTCAAGCAGCTCGACATCGTCGGCGTCGGCTACCGCGCCGAGGTGAAGGGCAGCCAGGTGCAGTTCGCCCTGGGCTACTCGCACCCGGTGCTGTTCGACATCCCCGAGGGGATCAAGATCGAGATCGACGCCAAGGCCAACCGGGTCACCGTGTCGGGCGCCGACCGGCAGAAGGTGGGCCAGGTGGCGGCGGAGATCCGGGGCCTGCGCCGTCCGGACCCCTACAAGGGCAAGGGCATCAAGTACACCGGCGAGATCCTGCGCCGCAAGGCCGGCAAGTCCGGTGGCAAGTAAGGAACGGGGCCCAATAAGGCGGAAAAAATGACCGAGCACATCACGAAGAAGATGAGAGCGAAGCGGGAGCGCCGAGAGCGCGCCCACGCGCGGGTTCGCAACCGGGTCCGCGGCAGTGCCGAGCGGCCCCGCCTGTCCGTCTACAAGAGCCTGCGCTATATCTACGCGCAGGTGATCGACGACGACCGCGGCACGACGCTCGCCCAGGCGAGCTCGGCGGATCCCGAGATCCGCGAGCAGGTCGGCAGCTCGACCTCCGGCAAGGCGGCGGCCAAGCTGGTCGGCGAGGTGGTGGCGGCGCGCGCCAAGGAGAAGGGCATCGAAAAGGTGGTCTTCGACCGGGGCGGCTACGTCTACCACGGCCGCGTGCAGGCGATCGCCGACGCGGCCCGCGAAAAGGGTCTGCAATTCTAAAGCTTTGAGAAGGAGACGAGCTTGGCCAGGGACTTCGAGCGCGAGAGCGAATTTTTCGAACAGGTCGTCCACATCAACCGGGTGACCAAGGTGGTGAAGGGCGGCAAGAACTTTTCGTTCTCCGCCCTGGTGGTGATCGGCGACGGCAACGGCCGCGTGGGCTACGGCGCCGGCAAGGCGAAGGAGGTTCCCATGGCCATTCGCAAGGGGATCGAGATCGCCAAGCGGAACATGATCCAGGTGCCCGTCAAGGGATCGTCGATCCCCCACGAGGTCCTGGGCGTTTTCGGCGCCGGCCGCGTGTTGCTGAAGCCGGCCTCCGAGGGGACCGGGGTGATCGCCGGGGGTCCCGTGCGGGCGGTGGTCGAGACCGCGGGCATCCAGGACATCCTGACGAAGTCCCTGGGCACGACCAACCCCCACAACGTGGTGAAGGCGACCTTCGACGCGCTCTTGCAGCTGCGCAGCGAGCTGGAGGTCCTCCAGATGCGTGGCTTAGAGGGCCGCGCCCAGAAGAACGCCGCCCCGGCTCCGGCCGAAGGCGCCGTTTAGACCGCAGCCTGAAAGAGCAGGGGACAGGAAATGGCAACGAACACTGAAGGCAAGACGATCAGGATCCGCCAGGTCAAGAGCTCGATCGGCACCCGCCGGGAGCACCGCGAGGTGTTGAGGAGCCTGGGCCTGCGCAGGATCCGTCACGAGGTCGAGCGCCCCGATACGCCCGCGGTCCGCGGCATGGTGGCCAAGGTCCAGTACCTGCTGGAGATTGTCGAGGAAAGATCATGAAGCTGCATGAATTGTCCCCGGCCAAGGGGAGCAAGCACTCGAAGAAGCGGGTGGGGCGCGGTCCCGGCTCCGGCCTCGGCAAGACCTCGGGCAAGGGCGAGAAGGGACAGAAGTCCCGCTCCGGCGCTTCCACCCGGGTCGGCTTCGAGGGCGGCCAGATGCCGTTGATCCGCCGCGTGCCCAAGCGTGGCTTCACCAACATCTTCAAGGTGGAGTACGCCGTGGTCAACCTGTCGCAGCTCGCCGACTTCGAGGGGGACGTCACCCCCGAGGCGCTGGCCGAGCGCGGCCTGGTCCGTTCCGGCCGGAAGGTCAAGGTCCTGGGAGACGGCGAGATCGGCAAGTCGCTCCGGGTCACCGCGGACAAGTTCAGCAAGTCGGCCCGCGCCAAGATCGAGGCGGCGGGCGGTAGTTGTGAGGAGCTCCAGGCGTGATCGAAAGTTTCCGCAACATCTTCGCGATTCCGGATCTGCGCAAGCGGGTGCTGTTCACCTTCGGCCTGCTGGCCGTGTACCGCATCGGCTGCCAGATCCCGACCCCCGGCATCGATCCGCAGGCGCTGATCGAGTTCATGGACGTGGCCAAGAACGGCTTCCTGGGTTTCATGAACACCTTCACCGGAGGGAGCCTCGAGAAGATCGCGGTGTTCGCGCTGGGCATCATGCCCTACATCACCGCGTCCATCATCCTGCAGCTCCTGACGGTGGTGTGGCCGTACCTCGAAAAGCTCTCCAAGGAGGGCGAGCTGGGCCGCAGGAAGATCACCCAGTTCACCCGCTACGGCACGGTGGTCATCTCGCTGATCCAGGGCACGGCGATCGCGCTCTTCCTGGAGAGCGTGACGACGCCGGGCGGCGCGGCGCTCGTGCCCGACAAGGGCTGGGCCTTCCGCGCCATGACGGTGATCACGTTGACGACCGGCACGGCCTTCGTCATGTGGCTGGGCGAGCAGATCAGCGAGCGGGGCATCGGCAACGGCATCTCGCTCATCATCTTCGCCGGCATCGTGGTGGGGCTGGTCCCCGCCGTCGGCACGACGATCGACAGCGTCCGGCGGGGCAACCTCTCCATCGTGGCGCTCGCCATCCTGCTGATCTTCATGCTGTTCGTGGTCGCCTTCATCGTGTACATGGAGCGCGCCCAGCGGCGCATCCCGGTGCAGTACGCGAAGCGCGTCGTGGGCCGCAGGGTCTACGGCGGGCAGAGCACGTACCTGCCGCTCAGGGTCAACACCGGCGGCGTGATCCCCGTGATCTTCGCAAGCTCCATCGTCACGATGCCGGCCGTGATCTCCGGGATGATCCAGAACGAGGGTGTGCAGAAGGTCGCGAGCTACATCACGTACGGCCAGCCGGTCTACTACCTGCTCCAGGTGATGACGATCGTCTTCTTCTCGTACTTCTACGTCTCGATCATCTTCAATCCGTCGGACCTGGCGGAGAACATGCGGAAGTACGGCGGGTTCATCCCCGGCATCCGGCCCGGCAAGCGGACGGCCGAGTACATCGACCGGATCCTCACCCGGCTGACGCTCGTCGGTGCGCTCTACCTGGCCGCGGTGACGGTATTGCCTGAGTTCCTGCTGGCCGGATTCAAGGTGGCGGGCATCCCCTGGATCGGTCCCCAGATCGCGGGTTACTTCCCGAACTGGTTCACCGAGGGCATGGGGATCAACTTCTACTTCGGCGGCACGTCGCTCCTGATCGTGGTCGGCGTCGCGATGGACACGATCCAGCAGGTCGAGAGCCAGCTCGTGATGCGCAACTACGAAGGGTTCATGAAAAAGGGCCGGATCCGTGGCCGGCGGGGCTGAGAAGATCGTCTTCCTCGGTCCCCCGGGAGCCGGCAAGGGGACGCAGGCCCAGGTGCTCTGCCAGCATCTGGGCGTTCCTGCCATCTCGACCGGCGACATGCTGCGGGAGGCGGTGGCGAGCGGCACCGAGCTCGGCCGCAAGGTCTCTGGGATCATGGCCTCGGGAGCCCTGGTGGATGACGCCACCATGGCGGACGTCGTCCGCGAGCGGCTGGCGAAGCCGGACGCCCGGGCGGGGTTCCTCCTGGACGGTTATCCGCGGACGCTGTCGCAGGCCCAGACCCTGGAAGGGGTGCTCGCGGGAATTGGCGAGCGGCTCGACGCGGTTCTCCTGGTAGACGTGCCGGAAGACGAGCTCGTGCGGCGGGCGCTCCTTCGGGGGAGGGCCGACGACAAGGAAGAGGTCATCCGCGAGCGTCTGCGCGTCTACCGGGAGAAAACCGAGCCCCTGATCGGTTACTATAGGGAGCGCGGTCTGCTGCGCGAGATCGACGGTCACCGTCCGATCGAAGAGGTGACGTCCAGCATGCTGGGTCTGTTCGGGGGAGGCCGGTGAGAACCGTCCTCAAGACCCCGGGCGAGATCGAGCTGATGGACCAGGCCAACCGGATCGTCCACCAGGTGCTCGCCGCGATGGGCGAGACGATCGCTCCGGGCGTTACGCCGCGGGAGCTCGATCGCCTCGCCGAGCGGGTCATCCGCGGTGCCGGAGGGGTCCCGGCGTTCTTGAACTACCGGGGCTTTCCGGCGACGTTGTGCATCTCGGTCAACGACGTCATCGTCCATGGGATCCCCAACGACGTCCCCTTGAAAGAGGGGAGCATCGTGGGGATCGACTGCGGTGTCCTGTACAAGGGGTACTACGGCGACGCGGCGCGGACGTTCGCGGTGGGCGAGGTCGGCGCGGAAGCGCGCCGGCTCCTCGCGGTGACGGAGGAGGCTCTGAACCTGGCGGTCGAGCAGGTCCGCCCGGGCGGGCGCCTCTCGGACATCGGGTACGTGGTGCAGCTTCACGCCGAGAGGCACGGCTTCTCGGTGGTTCGCGAGTTTTCGGGGCATGGGATCGGGACCTCGCTGCACGAGGAGCCGCAGATCCCGAATTTCGGTTCTCCCGGCAAGGGGCCGAAGCTCAAGCCCGGGATGGTGCTGGCGATCGAGCCGATGGTCAACGCCGGCGGGTGCGGCGTCCGGATGGATGCCGACGGCTGGACGGCGCGGACCGAAGACGGCTCTCTGTCGGCGCATTTCGAATACTCGGTGGCTGTCACCGGGTCGGGCGCCCGGGTGCTGGGAACGGACCGGACTTAAGGACAGGAGAAGGAACGTTTGTCCAAAAAAGAAGAGGCGATCGAGGTCGAGGCGACGGTGGTCGAGCCGCTTCCCAACGCCATGTTCCGCGTGGAGCTCGACAACAACAAGCACCAGGTCCTGGCGCACATCTCCGGAAAGATGCGCAAGCATTTCATCCGGATCCTGCCAGGGGACCGGGTGCTCGTCGAGCTCTCGCCCTACGACCTCAACCGGGGTCGCATCGTCTACCGTTTGAAGTAGGCGGCATGAAAGGAAGTCGGAGATGAAAGTACGTTCGTCGGTGAAGCGGATCTGCCCGAAGTGCAAGGTGGTCCGCCGGAAAGGCGTCGTCCGGGTGATCTGCGAGAACCCGAAACACAAGCAGCGTCAGGGATAGGGAGTCGCTATGGCACGTATCGCAGGAGTCGACCTGCCTCAGAACAAACAGGTCTGGATCGGATTGACCTACATCTACGGCATCGGCCGGTCGCGCTCGCGCGACATCCTGGCCAAGGCCGAGGTGCCCGAGGTCACGAAGGTCAAGGATCTGACCGAGGACGAGGCGCGGCGGATCCGCAAGGTCATCCAGGATGAGGGCCGCGTCGAGGGCGATCTCAGGAAAGAGGTCAGCCAGAACATCAAGCGCCTGATGGAGATCGGGAGCTATCGCGGGGTGCGCCACCGGAAAGGCCTTCCGGCCCGCGGGCAGCGGACCCAGACCAACTCCCGGACCAGGAAGGGGCCGCGCCGCGGCGCCGTGGCCGGCAAGAAGAAGGCGACCAAGAAGTAACGTCACCAGGGGATCAAGATGGCCAAAGCGGAAGGAAAGAAGGATCGGAAGGGCGCCAAGAAGAAGGAAAAGCGCGTGGTGCCGCATGGCGTCGCGCACATCCAGGCGACCTTCAACAACACGATCATCTCGGTCTCCGATCCGGAGGGCAACGTCCTCTCCTGGTCGTCGGCCGGGCGGATCGGTTTCAAGGGCTCGCGCAAGGGCACGCCCTTCGCGGCCCAGGTGGCGGCGCAGAACGCCGGCAACGGCGCCAAGGACGCAGCGGGAGTCCGTTCCGTGGACGTGATGGTCAAGGGGCCCGGCGCCGGCCGCGAGTCGGCGATCCGCGCGCTCCAGGCCGCGGGCATCGAGGTCAAGTCCATCAAGGACGTGACCCCCATCCCCCACAACGGCTGCCGGCCGCGCAAGCGCCGCCGCGTCTGAGGTTTCCCGGGACCCGCCGAGCTTTTTGAGAGACCCCGGGTGTGCCGGGGTCGTCGAGCGTCTTCCCAAGTTGAAGTCCCCGTAGCCTCGGGGAGAGGACGTCAAGGAGAGAGATCCAGTGGCAAGGTATACAGGACCTGTTTGCCGGCTCTGCCGCCGCGAACGCATGAAGCTTTTTTTGAAGGGTGATCGTTGCTTCAAGGAGAAGTGCGCCGTCGAGCGCCGGAACTTCCCGCCGGGCCAGCATGGCACCCGGCGCGGGCGCCGCACGCTGGGCTACGGCCTGCAGCTCCGGGAGAAGCAGAAGGTGAAGCGGATCTACGGTGTTCTGGAGTCGCAGTTCCGCACGTATTTCGAAGAGGCGGACCGCCGCAAGGGGATCACCGGCGAGAACCTGCTGGTGATGCTCGAAAAGCGGCTGGACAACGTCGCCTACAGCCTGGGCTTCGCCTCGTCGCGGGCGCAGGCGCGGCAGTTCGTCCGCCACGGCCACGTTCTGGTCGACGGCAAGAAGATCACGATCCCGTCGTATCAGGTGAAGGCGGGCCAGGCGGTCACCGTCCGGGAGGCGAGCCGCAAGAATCCGTTCATCCGGTCGAGCGTCGAGACGGCCCGGGGCCGCGGCGTCCCGGAATGGCTCGAGCTGGACGCCGAGAACGTGAGTGGCAGGGTGCTTCGCCTCCCGGTCCGTGAAGACATCAAGATCCCGATCCAGGAGCAGTTGATCGTCGAGCTCTACAGCCGCTGATCTTCGACTTCGATCCAGGGAAGGAGTTTCATTTATGCTTTGGAAAGGTTTTCAGCGCCCCAAGCGCTTGGAGGTCGACCGCGACACCCTGACTCAGACGTACGGCCGCTTCACCGCGCAGCCGTTCGAGCGGGGTTTCGCGACGACCATTGGCAATGCCTTGCGGCGTTGCCTGCTCTCTTCGATCGAGGGGGCGGCGGTCACCGCCGTCAATATCGAGGGGGTGCTGCACGAGTTCTCCTCGATCCCCGGCGTTCAGGAGGATGTGACCGACATCATTCTGAACCTGAAGCAGGTTTCTTTCACCCTCCACTCGGAGGAGCCCAAGGTCCTCTCGATCGACGTCAACAACTCGGGCAATGTGACGGCCGGGCAGATGACCGAGGATCCGCAGATCGAGGTCTACGATCCCAACATCCACATTGCGACGTTGAACGAAGAGGCGCACTTGAAGCTCCAGGCCCAGATCAAGAAGGGCCGCGGCTACGTCTCCGCCGACCGCAACTTCGACGAGTCGATGGGCATCGGCTGGATCCCCGTGGACTCCGCCCACAGCCCGGTCCGGCGCGTGAACTACCGGGTCGAGGCGGCCCGCCTCGGCCAGACGACCGACTACGAGCGTCTCATCCTCGAGGTGTGGACGAACGGCACGGTCTCTCCGGAAGAGGCGGTCTCGCTCGCGGCCATGCTGCTCCGGGATCACCTCGGGATCTTCATCCAGTCCGAGGAGAGCCTGCGGCACGACGGCGGCGAGCTCGGCCGTGAGGAGCTCGCGGGTCTGGACGCCCTGCTCGCCAAGAACATCGACGAGCTCGACCTCTCGGTGCGCTCGGCCAACTCGCTCAAGAACGCCAACATCCACACGCTCCGCGACCTCGTCCGCCGGACCGAGAAGGACATGCTGGAGACCAAAAACTTCGGCAAGAAGTCCTTGGAAGAGGTGCAGGAGGTTCTCGACAAGCTGGGCCTGTCGCTCGGCATGGACGTTCCGGAGCGGCCCTCGGGCGCCGGGGCTTCGGCTTAAGGAGACATCATGCGTCACGCGGTCAAAGGCAGGAAGCTGGGGCGGACGACCTCCCACCGGGAGGCCATGTTCCGCAATCAGCTCCAGTCCCTGGTGGAGAGTGAGAAGATCATCACGACCCTCCCCAAGGCCAAGGAGCTCCGCCCCATCGCGGAGAAGGTGATCACCCACGGCAAGCACGGCACG
>DATHUD010000185.1:0-2253 GCA_035462575.1 Thermoanaerobaculia bacterium
TTCGCCCTTACGCCTGGAGGAGGACTGGCAGGACACATTTATCAAGTCTTGGAGTTCGGGAGGAGGTAGCCGAGGCTGTTGTCGAGTCTCGCGTAGTTCCGCGGCCGTGTTTTCGGAGTTTCTCGTGGCGAGCAGAGTCGGGAAGAGAGCAGTCCCGGATTCGGCTGGTGGCGGTGGAATCCGGGACTGCTTACCTATTTTTGGCCTTGGGGCGGAGTTTCAGTAGCAATTCATTCAGTTTTTCTGGTCCAGGAATTGGCGATCCAGCGTCTCAGGCCGACGCGGACGTTCTTGAAGCGGTCGGCGGGGCGGTTGTTGTGATACCACCTGAAGGTCTTGGTCTCTTCGAGGATGTCGAGGTCGTGAAAGTCCTCGATCAGCTCGTGGACAAAGGCCTCGTCGAGCTTTTGGTCGAATGGGTAAGCGGGAATCTGGGTCCTCAGATAGTCGAGGATGGGTTGGGGTGCGTTCATGGCCTCAGCTCCTCGGCGGCTTGCAGGATGTGCTCGGGTTCGACCAGCTTGGCTCTGGAGGTGGCTGCGGCGGCCAGGGCATGGTGGGCGAGGGTGTCGATTCTGCGCATGATTCCTTGCGAGGCCTCGAAAAGGGCCTCATGGGCTGGGGCGGTGAAGAGGGGCCGTTCGAGGCCTGCGATCTTGAGGCGGTGTTCGAGGTAGGAGCGAGTGGTGTCTCTGTCGAAGCCGCGCAGCGCAAAGCGGATGGTGATTCTCTGGGCGAGAGCCTCGAGATGCGACAGGCGCAGGATCTGTCGCAGTCCAGACTGGCCGGCCAAGAGGACGGCGAGCCGCCCGGCGCCGTCCCATTCAAAGTTGGCGAGCAGGGGAAACAGGGCAAGGACCTCGGGTCTGAGGTTGTGGGCTTCATCGACGATGAGCAGGACGGTGAGGTGGCGGTCCTGGACGAGTCTTTGGATCTCGTGCTGGATGAGTCGAAAGGTCATGGCCCGGGACCACTCGGGCTCAAGCCCCAGCTCGAGGGCGAGTTGGCGGCAGAAGTCGGCGGGATTGACCAGCGTGTCGTGCAGATAAAGAGCCCGGACCTGGTCGGGGTGGAGATCGTCTCGCAGTCTCCTGAGGGCGGTGGACTTGCCGCAGCCCGGTTCTCCGGTGAGCAGTCCGATGGCCTTGGAATCGACGAGATAGCGCAGGCGCGAGTGAAGCTCTTCGAGCCCCGGGGAGCGAAAGAGCTGATCGGGGGCGAGGGGGCGCTGGAAGGGGGGATGGGTGAAACCGAAAGCCGGCGCGTAGAGGCTCATTGGTTGTCCCCTCCATAGAACTTCTTGGCGATGAGCTCGAGATAGCTGATGCCGGTGGTGGGTGCTTCGGCGACCGGCTCGCTCTCGCGAGCGACGCGGCGCAGGGTGGCGTTGGTGGCGAGGTCGAGCCGGCGCAGCGGCCTCTCGGCCGTCTCGCCTTTGCGGCGGAAGTGGACGGGCCGACCGGGGTCATAGGGGTCGTACAAGACGTCGACGGTCTCGCCAGCGTAGCCATCAGGGGCCTCGTAGAGACGGCCGTCGAGGTGGACGACTCGATCGCGGCCCACCCGCCGGGGGACGCTCATGCGCAGCCACAGCTCGAGTTGCTCAGGAGCCGGTCGGATCAGCGCCTGATCGTCGAGGAAGCGATCGAGAGGGGTTTGCCCGTTGAGGCCACCGTGGGGAGTCTGGTGATACTCGGCTTCCAGCCAGGCCCAGAAGACGCGGTTGAGCTCGGCCAGGTCGCTGAGGATCTCTTGGGTGAGATGGGGCAGAAAGGCCGTCCGCACGTGGCGGAAAAAGCGTTCGATCTTGCCGCGCCCGCGGGGCTTGTGCGGCCGGGAGTGGATCAGGGAGATGTTGAGCGTGGCGCAGATGACCTGCAGGTGATGGGTGCGGAAGGTGGCGCCGTTGTCGCAGTAGAGCCGTCGCGGCAGGCCGCGGCGCAGCAAAGCCTGCTTGAGGGCGTCCTGGAAGCAGGCGGCATTCTCGGCCAGGTAGAAGGCGGCAAACGGCACCATGCGCGAGGCGTCGTCGAGGAAGGCGTAGAGGTAGGTTTTGCCGCCGTCGCGCCGCCCCGGCACCAGCAAGCGGGGTCCGTGCATCAAGTCCGAGGTCCACAGCTCGTTGACGTGGGGATAGGTGAAGGCCACGGCGTCGGGTTCGCCGCTCCCCGCCGGCTGGGCCGGCGCCGCCTGGGCGGCGAAGAACCGGTGCACGGAGCTGCGCGACAGCCTCAGGGTGGACGCCACGCGGCC
>DATHUD010000186.1:0-22303 GCA_035462575.1 Thermoanaerobaculia bacterium
ATTCGGGACGGGGCGGTGAGGATGCGACGCGGATGCGGTTTGCCGGCATGGATAGAAACCGCGACGGCCGGATCACCCGCGACGAGTGGCGGGGCAGCTCCAACGCCTTCAACCGGCACGACTGGAATGGGGACGGCGTCCTCTCCGGCATCGAGGTCATCCCGGGGGCCCGGCGGCCGGGCAGCGGGGGCCAGCAAGATGAGTTCGACCGTCTGGACACCAACGACGACGGCCGGATCTCGCTCTCCGAGTGGACGGGAAGTCGCACCCTGTTCGACCGTCTGGACCGCAATGACGACGGCTTCCTTTCCCGCGACGAGTGGAAGAACCGCGGCAACGGCGGCAACGAAGACGAATTCGACCGTCTGGACCGCAATGACGACGGCCTGATCTCGCTCTCCGAGTGGCCGGGGGACCCCGCCCTGTTCGATCGTCTGGACCGCAACGACAACGGCTTCCTCTCCCGCGGCGAGTGGAAGCACGGCGACGACCGTGACAATGAAGATGAATTCGACCGTCTGGACCGTAACGACGACGGCCGGATCTCGCTCTCCGAGTGGCCGGGGAACCGCGACAAGTTCGAACGTCTGGACCGCAACGACGACGGCTTCCTGAGCCGGGACGAGCTCAAGCGGTCTGACGACGACCGCGACGACGACGATGACGACCGGTAGGTCTTCATCGCTCGATACCCACGAAAGCCAGGGGGCGGGCTCGTCCCGCCCCTCCTCTCCTCCCGGCCCCACTTCCAGCGCCTGACTGTTTCGAAGGGCAGCCGTCAAAGTAGAATCGGCTGGATGAAACCCATGGATCGGCTCCGCCCTGCCGAAGCATCCGACGCTCCCGCTCTGACGGCCATTGCCCAGGCGGCCAAGAGGAACTGGGGTTATCCCGAGGCCTGGCTCGAGGCCTGGATTCCGGCCCTGACGATCACGCCGGAGTACATGGCCGTCCACACCGTGACCGTGGCCGAGCGGGATGGCGCGCCCGTGGGTTTCTCCGGGCTCTGCGATGCCGGCACCCACTGGGAGCTCGACCACCTCTGGGTGCTCCCCGCGCACCACGGCCATGGCCTGGGACGCCGGTTGCTCGACGCGATGCTGGAGGAGGTCCGGGTCCGGCGGCCCGGAGTCCTGCGGATCGAGGCGGAGCCGTTCGCCGCCGGCTTCTACGAGCACTGCGGAGCGCGGCCGGTGGGCACCGTGCCCGCGCCTGTCCTGGGCACCCCCCGCGAATTGCCTCTCCTGGAGATCGTGGTCCCGGCCCTCTGATCCCTCTCCAGCCGGGTGCCGCTGGAGTGCCAGGCCATTTTCCGGCCGGACCTCACGAAAGAGCACGTTGGGGCGTTTACAGGGTATGAGCAGCCGCAAGCCCTTCGAAGAGATCGTCCAGGAGCACGGACCGACCGTGCTGCGCGTCTGCCGCGCGGTCCTGGGACCCGCGGACGCCGAGGACGCGTGGTCGGAGACGTTCCTCGCCGCCCTCCACGCCTACCCGAACCTGCGCGAGGACAGCAACGTCGAGGCCTGGCTCGTGACGATCGCGCACCGCAAGGCGCTAGACCACCTGCGCGCAACGTCGCGCCGCCCCATCGCGACGGACGAGCTGCCGGAACGCCCCGCGGCGGACGGCGATTCCAAAGGCTGGGAGCTCGATCTGAGGAAGGCCCTCGAGGCCCTGCCCCTCAAACAACGACAGACCGTCACCTATCACTATCTCGCGGGGATGAGCTATCTCGAAGTCGCCCAGATCGTGGGCGGCAGTCAGGACGCCGCCCGAAGAGCGGCCGCGGACGGCATGGCCACCTTGCGAAAGACATTTCTGGAAGGAGCATCCCGATGACGAACGAACATCGCTCCAAGGTCAACGAGGCCGATCTGCTCGCCCCGTTGCTCACGATCGACGAAGAAGCCAACCGCAGGCTGCACCAGCGCCTGGTGGAGGCCGCGAGCGCCGCGGGTCTCTTGGACGTCGCCTATCGCACCCTCGACACTCCCGTCGGCACGCTGCTGTTGGCCGCCACTCCGATGGGCTTGGTGCGGGTCGCGTATGCCCGCGAGGATCACGATCTCGTGCTGGAGCGCCTCGCCCGCGACGTGAGCCCCCGCATCCTGCTCGCTCCGGAGCGCCTGGACGCCGTCGCCCGGGAGGTTGACGAGTACTTCGCGGGGAGGCGCAGCGCGTTCGACGTGCCGCTCGACCTGCAGCTCTCGCACGGCTTCCGCCGCACGGTCCTCTCACACCTGCCGGAGATCGGCTACGGAAAGACCGCGAGCTACGCCGAGATCGCCAGGGCGGCCGGCAATCCCAAGGCGGTCCGCGCCGTGGGCAGCGCGTGCGCGAACAACCCCCTGCCCGTCGTGTTGCCCTGTCACCGCGTCGTACGGAGCGACGGGACCCTCGGGCAGTACGTGGGTGGCGTCCAGGCCAAGGAAACCCTGCTTGCGTTGGAGGTGGCGGCATGAGCGTGGCGATGCAGGAAACGCAGGTCAGCCCGGCGAGACTCGCCGAAGCCAGAAAACAAGGACCCAAAGGACTGCAAGGACAACAAGGACAACAGCTTTGATGTCCTTTCCGTCCCTGATGTCCTTGGTGTCCTTGCAGTCCTTGCTCCGGCTTTTTCTGCCGCGCAGGCTCCTCGCGGGGCGGCTCTCCCGCCTCGCGGGGGGATCCTGTCCGGATTCCGATGAAGTGTCCCGCATTTGTCCCTTTGAAGCACCCTCTATTTCAGAAGAGCTGGAACCTTTGTAAGACCTCCCTCGCGAGCTCCCAGGAAGCATGAAGTTGTCGGGTTACGGTCCGTTCATGATTCGGGGGACTTCTCCCGGGGCGCTCTTCCAGAGCGTGTCTCCGGGAGAAGAGCAGTCGATCGTCAGGATGAGCGCTGCCTAGCGACTCCACGGCGCGGCTAACACTGAGGGGCGTTTTTCCCTGCCGACCGGGGCTCATGGAGCCCCAACCTCCTACAGGTGTTTCCCAGGACCCCCTCTTTGGGGGATGGGGGTCCTCTTGTGAAAAGGAGGAGAGGCATGGAATCTCCGGATGTGGTTGTGACAGGGGAGAGCAGGGGGCGACAGGAAGGGCAGGCCCGCCGCGATCGGCTTCGAGGGCTGAAGCTGACGGCGCTGTTGTCCCTCGCCGTCGTCGCCTGGGAGTATCTGCTCAATGCCGTGCTGACCCCGGCCGACTGGAACCTGGCCGGAGTCGGCGCCCACATGGCCCTCGATTTCGTCCTGGTGCTGCCGGTCGTGGCGCTCGCTCTGACGGCGGGCCTGCGGCTGGCGCGAAAGTGGGGGATGGAGAACCGGGATTGGGCCGGCCTGCTGGGCATCGTCGGCCTGGTGTCCGTCGTCTTTCTCGTCTCCATGGTGCCGGTCGTCGGCACCCGCGATCTCGCCCACGAGTGGATGGGCAACACCTACGGCCTGTCCTTGGCCGAGGTCCGGATCACGCAGGTGCGGAGCGAGCTGACGGTCAATCAGGCGAAGCAGCTCTGTTCCTTCGCTTCGCTGCGCAATCCCAGTCTCGCCGGGAACCTCGGTGAGACCCAGATCCCGATCCTGTTCCGGGTCGAGACCACCGCCAACGCGCTGCTGACCCAACTGGCGGCTCTGCTGCCGCTCCTGCTCTTCGGGCTGTTCTTTCGCTTCCGCGCCGGGCTGCCGCGGGTGAGCTTCGAGCAGCCCCGGATTTTCCTGCGCTGGTGCGCCCGGCCGCTGCGCCTCGGGACCCTCTCCCTTCTCGCCGTGCTGGGGTTCTGCTTCGGCGGCAATACGGACGAGATCCAGGCGCAGACGGTGATCGGCAAGACCACGCCGTTCAACGCGTGCACGGACGGCGGGCCGGTCAAGGAGTACAGGGTTCACGCCATCAACGTGGTCCACACGGTGAACCGCTACTTCGATTTCGTGCCCGGCTTCATGTATGCCCTGGAGGCCAAGATCCCGGAGATCCGGGCCTTCGAGCAGGACATGATCAACAGCCGGCTGGCTCTGGCCGCCGCCAACAACATCAACGCGGACCTGCCCGGGATCACCCGGGTGACGCCGGGCCTGCGCAAGGACCCGATCCAGCCGCTGGTGATCCGCGCCAACCTGGGCGACTGTGTGCGGATCCACTTCACCAACGACCTGGTGGACGGGAACCCGGCCTCGCTGCACATCCTGGGCCTTTCGCACACGGTCCAGAACGCGGGCAGCGCGGTGGGACAGAACGCCCCCAGCTATGCTCCTCAGGGGCAGACCGTCACCTACGAGATCCCGATCCCCACGGATCCCGCCGCCGAGCGGGCCTACCACTTCCACGATCACGGAGCGGGCACCGTCGCGGGGATGAACCCGCCGGCCAACGGGCGTTTCGACTGGCGGCTGCGCCAGGGCCTGGGGCTCTTTGGCGCCCTCGTGGTGGAGCCGGAAGGCTCGACCTACCTGGATGTCGAGACGGGCGAGGAGCTCGATACCGAGACCGGCAGCACCTGGGAGGCGATCATCATCGATCCCAACGAGAACGACCGGCCGGACGGCAAGAGCTTCCGCGAGTTCGTGATCCTCTATCACGAGTTCGGTGCCGAGAACTACCGCGGACTGTTCGATTTCAAGGGCGCGCTCCTGCCCCACCTGGACGGCAACGCGCTGTCCGGCGCCTACAAGATGGTGGGCCGCGCCATCAACTACCGGAGCGAGCCGTTCCGCCGCCGCATCGAGCTGAACGACCTGCTCAACGGCAACGCGCCCGGCTCCATCCGGCACGGCAAGAACCTGAGCTACGCCTCGTACCCGTTCGGCGATCCGCCGACGCCGATGCCGCGCTCCTACCTGGGAGAGGCGACCAAGACGCGGGTGCTCCACGCCGGCACGGAGATCTTCCACGTGCACCACCTGCACGGCGGCGGCGACCGCTGGCGCAGGAACCCCGACGCGGACCCCAACAGCAACTTCTGGAAGGGCCTGACCAAGGTCCCGAACCAGACCTTGAAGTCGGTCCACCTCGACTCGCAGTCGATCGGACCCGGCAGCAGCTACAACCTCGAGCACGAGTGCGGCGCGGGCGGCTGCCAGCAGGGTGAGGGCGAGTTCCTCTACCACTGCCACATCGGCCACCACTACGTCGCCGGCATGTGGTCGTTCTGGCGGGTCTACGCCACCGTGCAGACGCCGGAGAACGAGATCCACGGCCATGGGCTCTTCGTCGAGCCGCGCCTGTTCCAGGCCGACAACGTGTTCACCAACAGCCAGGCGCCCTCCAACACGCCGCCGCTGCCGGGCGTGTCGGCCGGCCAGCTCATCGGCGTCCAGGTGGACTGGAACCGCACCATCGTCGCCGACAGCGCCTTCTCGAACCCCTTGACCCAGGTCCGGCTCTCCGACTGGGTTGCGGGCCAGCTCCCGCCACAGGGCGTGCGCCTGGACGCCAACGACGCCACGGTGTGGGACTGGATCACCACCGGATCTCCCGACGCCACGTACAAGATCTTCGGCGAGCCGGAAGAGACCACGGCGATGGCGAACTGGAAGTCGCCTACGCCGGGAGTGAGACCGGAGGTCCGGTTCAATCCGAAGAACGGCCGCTACGCCTGGCCGCTGTTCAGGCCGCACGCGGCCCAACGACCACCCTTCACAGCCCGGCATTCCGGGTCGCCCTGGCTCGGCGAGCAGATGATCCCGGGGCGAATGGACGGCCTGTGCGCCAACAACCTCGTCCATCCCAACGTGTTCGTCGGCCTGAAGGCGCAGCGGTTCTACCCGGTGAGCGCCGTCACGCTGCCGATCCAGGTGACGGGTGCGACACCTCCGGGCAGGCCGTCGGCGTCGGATCCCAACGGCATGCTCTTCGTGCTCAACGAGCACAAGGCCGACCTCTTCGCGGGCACAAGGCCCGCGGAGCCGCTGGCCATCCGCTCGAACGTCGGAGATTGCGTGGAGCTGGTCTTCACCAACGAGATCCCCGACGGGCCGCTCAACAACAACTGGTCCAAGGTCAACATCCACAGCCACTTCGTGCAGTTCGACACGCAGGCCTCGGACGGCGTGATCTCCGGTTTCTCCTACGAGCAGTCGGTGCGCCCGTACGCGACCGAGGACCGCACGCTGACCCAGGCGGCGGCCCCCTTGAGCAACACCCTCAAGGTGACCAACGTCAACCGCCTGCGGCCGGGCATCTGGATCGGCATCGGGCTCGGCGAGGCCACCTGCGGCAGCATCCTGGGCCAGCCGTTCCCCTGCACCGAGATCCGCAAGATCACGTCGATCACGGCGCCCGACACCATCACGCTCGACCTCCCGCTGCTGCTCAATCACGACGCCGGTGAGGCGGTGGGCGTCGAGTTCGTCCGTTACAACTGGTATTCGGACGTCGACTTCGGCACGGTGTTCTTCCACACCCATGTCGAGAGCAAGGACTGGGATCACGGCCTGTTCGGCGCCCACATCGTGGAGCCCAAGGGCTCGACCTATCACGATCCGGTGACCGGCAACGAGATCCGCGCCGGCACCCTCGCGGACATCCGCGTCAACCCGGTCTTCGGCGGCAAGCCGGTGGCCGCGGGCGTCAACGGCTCGTTCCGCGAGTTCATGACCTTCGTCCACAACCAGAACCCCGTGGTCGGCCAGTTCGACCTCGGCGGCGGCACGATCAACCTGCGCGCCGAGCCCTGGTCCCTGCGGCCGGGCGATGCGGCATACCGGTTCTCGTCGGTGACGCACGGAGATCCGTTCACGCAGGAGGTGAGGGCCTACGTGGGAGACCCGGTGGTCTTCCGCGGCATGGGCCTGGTCGAGAAGCTGGGCGGCCTCCGGGTCACGGGACACCGCTTCAACATGGAGCGCTACAGCGCGAGCTCGGACCTGCGCGACACCACCTTCATCGGCATCTCCGAACGCTACGACTTCGCGCTCGAGGGAGGCGCCGGCGGGCCCAAGGGCTATCCCGGCGACTACATGTACTACTCCACGAATGCGAAGGACTTCGAGTCCGGAGCCTGGGGCCTGTTGCGCGTCTATGACACGCCGCAGGGCAACCTCCAGCCGCTGCCGGGCTTCGGCACGCCTTCAGGCGGCAGCGGCTTCCCGACGCTGACCCAGACCGGCGCGGCGCCGCCGTCGCTCGACGACGGGCCGGGCAACGCCTGTCCGGCGGGGGCGGCGAGGAAGGCCTATAACCTTTCCATCGCCGACACCACCATCATCTTCAACAACGCCCTGCCCGGCGAGGCCGGCGTCGCCTACTTCCTGAACGGCGACCCGGTGACCGACACCCGCACGCCGATGGTCGTGCGCGTCAACAAGGGCGAGTGCCTGCAAGTCAACCTGACCAACCTGCGCACCGGCAAACGCTCGGGGTTCAGCGTCGGCGAGCTGCTCTTCGATCCGCAGCGTTCCTATGGCACCGCGATCGGATTCAATCACGACTCGACGGTGGCACCGGGAGCGACGCGGACCTACGAGTACTACGCCGACAAGGATCTCGGCCTCACCCTGGCGCTCAACCTGGCGGACTCCGACTCGCTGGCCAAGGGCGCCTGGGGCGGCGTGGTGGTCGAGCCGGAAGGCTCCACCTACCGCAGCCCGGGAACGCTCAATCCGCTGCCTGGAGGCGGCACCGGCATTCAGGCGGACATCGTGAAGAACGGGCTCGCCACCCGCGAGTTCGTGGCTCTCTTCATGGACGCCGAAGACGAGCTCAACCAGGACCGCATGCCGTACCCTGCGGCGCCCGAGTTCACCAACTCGATCAGCTACAGCAACGAGCCGTTGTCGCTGCGCAACTTCCTGCTCGACCCGGCCAATGTCTTCCGCAGCGCTCTCCACGGCGACCCGCGGCACGTCGTCACGGTGCCGAAGGGTGCGTCCATCATCTACCGCGCCGGCTCGCCCTGGGCCGAGACGGCCCACCTGCCGACCCTCGAAGGCCACCGCTACCGCCAGGAGCCCGGCATGGCCGGCTCGGAGGTGCTGTGGAACGACGTGCTGGCTCCGGGCATGACGCTCAACATGGAGTACTTGAGCGGAGCCGGCGGTGACCTGCAGGCGCCCGGGGACTACCTGTTCCTGGAGCGTTCGCAGAACTTCCTCCAGACCGGCCTGTGGAACATCCTGCGGGTGACCGATCCGGCCGCGGGCGGCGCTCTCGTAGCGAGCGACGTCGTCACCGTCACCGCCGTGGACAGCCGCGGCGGCAAGACGACTCTGCGCGGCTTCGTCAGCACCAAACCCGCCGGAGACACCGTCGGGCGCCTCGCGTTGTTCGAGGGCGCCGAGCGCAAGGGCCGGTGCACCGGCAAGCGCATCGGCAACATCCGCGTCGACCGCGGCAGCGGCCGGTGGCAGCATGAGCTCGGTGCAGGGGCGCCGTCTCACGTCTGCCTCCAGTCGCCGGGCGGCGGTGTGGCGAGCGGTCCGACCGGAAACCTGGTCACCGACCGCACGAAGAGGATGACCGCGGCGGCGGAGGAGATGACGAGCCTCCAGCGGTTGAAGACGCAGCTCCTCCAGGAGTTCGAGGGGCTGGAAGAGACGGAGGCGGAGGAGAACCAGCAGTAGCCGCTGTCTCCGTTGTTGGACAGGCCTCCGCCGGGCTTTTCCCGGCGGAGGTTTCCCTTTTGATCAGCAGGAGAAGCCGAGATGCACAAGGCAGCAGGATTGATCTTCATGGCCGCCGTCCTCCTCGCCGTCTCCTTGCCGGCCGCCGAAGGCCCCGGAGCGGGAAAGGGCTGGCACGGCGAGACCTTGCCGGACGGCCTCGAGCGCGGCGAGCACACGGGGGAGTACGTGTGGAAGAAAGACAAGGCGATCATGGTCTACGTCCCCCCGGGGCCTTTCCTCATGGGGAGCGACAAGGGCCGGGAGTGGGAGAGGCCCGCGCACACGGTCGAGCTGGACGGTTTCTATATCGACAAATACGAGGTCTCCTGGCGCAAATGGAAAGCTTCGGGCCTGCCCTACCGCACGGTGCCCAACGTCCGCGAGCCCGTCGTCTTCCCTCCGGACTGGGGGCTGCGCAACGCCCACCCGGTGGTCAACGTCACCTGGCACGACGCGAAGCAGTACGCGGCCTGGGCCGGCAAGCGGCTGCCCACCGAGGCGGAATGGGAAAAAGCGGCCCGCGGCACGGACGGACGCGAGTTTCCGTGGGGCAACGACCCTCCCACCTACAAGCGCGCCATGTATGAGGATCACCCCCTGTCGCAAACCTCCACCGCGCCGGTAAGCTGCTGCGGTGAGGGGGCCTCCCCCTATGGAGTCTTCAACATGTCGGGCAACGTCTGGGAGTGGTGCGAGGACAGCTATCTGCCAGGTTTCTACGCGAGCTCGCCGAAGAAGAATCCGGTCAACCTGGGGAAAAGCAATCAGAAAATTTTACGGGGCGGCGCCTTTCAGTTGGAGTCTCAGTTCCTGCGCACCTACCACCGCTACTGGCTCACCGACATCGACCGGATTTCGGACATCGGATTCCGCACGGTGGTGAACGGAGTCCCTCATTCCGGAAGCAACGAGGGTAAGTAGGGGCGGCCCCTACTCCAACCCCCACAGCTCCGAGCCCGTCGTCCGCTCCCAGGAGCGGAAGAGCAGGCGGCCGCCGGCGGTGACCAGCTCGAACGAAGCGTCCTCGCCGCCGAGCTCGAAAGGCGACGCGAGGCTCCGGACCACGAACGTGCCCTCCGGCGTGCCATCGGTCTGGTAGAGAAGGCTGGTCAGACCGGTCGTGAAGAAGAGGCGGCCGTCAAAGGCGCGGAAGGCCTCGGGCTCGTCGATCTCGAGACCGTCGGCGTCCAAGAGCGGCCCCGTCCCGTCCTCGGTGCCGTCGCTCCTCCAGAGGACCTCGTCGCCGTCGGATGCGAAGAAGAGCTGGCCGTTCCAGGCGATCGGGACTCCTTCCTCCCGCGTGTCGATATGAATCAGTTTTTGGCTGAGCTGGCGGGTGCCGGCGGTGGTGCCGTCGGTGACCCACAGGCCCTGATGCAGGACGCCGGCCGGACCGCCGGAAAAGAAGAGGTGGGGGCCGGTCGAGACGAGATGGGTCATGAAGGCGCCGTCGGAGCCCGGCGTGATCTCGGCGGCGAGCGCGGTGCCGGCTTCCGTGCCGTCGGTCGCCCACAGCTCCCGGCCGTGCTCCTCGTCCGCAGCGGGGAAGTAGAGCCGGCCGGCGTGAACGGTCAGGAGCTCCGGATCGGACCCGCGGCCCGGCCGCGGATCGATGTCCTTGACGAGGAAGGTCCCTCCCGGCGTGCCGTCGCTGCGGTACAGCTCGCGGCCGGCCTCTCCCGCGACGGCGGTGAAGTAGAGCCGGTCCTCGAACACCGTCAGGCTGCGCGGCTGCGATCCTTGAATCCCCGGCTCGAGGTCCGCTGCCGGCCGGGTGCCAGAGGCGGTGCCGTCGCTCGTCCACAGCTCCTCGCCGTGCTCCGCGTCGGCGGCGACGAAGAACACCCGCCCGCCCGCGGTGCGAAGAGGCTCTGTCGAGAGGATCTGCAGATCCGGAGGCGTCAGCCGCACCGCGCTGCCCGGGGTGCCCTCCGATCTCCAGAGCGACGAGTTGGGCTCCAGGAGGTGGACGACGAAGAAAACCTTTCCCGCGAGCTCGGTGGCGCCTTCGAAGCTCGGGGGGACCTCCGGGCCTTCGCCCGGAGTGAGATCCTCCATCAGAACGGTTCCCTCCGCGGTGCCGTCGCTCGCCCACAGCTCGAAGCCGTGGAGGCCGTCGTCGGCGAAGAACCAGGCTTTTCCCGCCGCCGAGCGCAGCGTCGTGGGGAAGGAGCCGCCGAAGTCCTCGCGGTTCAAGTCCAGGAACAGCCCGGTGCCCTGGCGCGTGCCGTCGCTCGCCCACAGCTCCCGGCCATGGCCGTCGTCTCCAGCGGTGAACAGGAAGGTGCCGCCCAGGGCCAGCCCCAGGAAAGGGCCGGTGAAAGCGGCGGCGCTCCGGAAGCTCGTCAGCCGGACCGTGCCCAGCGGCGTGCCGTCCGAGCGCCAGAGCTGGGAAACGTTCCGGCCGTCCCGGCCCAGCAGGAACACCTCTCCGTCTCCGGCCTCAAAGGCGAACGGCTCCGAGCTGCAAGTCCCCCGGCAGAGATCGCGGACCCGGCGGGTGCCGGCCGACGTGCCGTCCGTCGCCCACAGCTCGGAACCCCGGCGGCCGTCGTTGCCGGAGAAGAAGACGAGGCCGTTGGCCACGAAGCCGACGTCGTCCCTCGCGAAGGTGCCGGAGCAGCGGCCGGGGCAGACGTCGCGGAGCAGGCGGGTGCCGCCGGGCGTGCCGTCCGTGATCCAGGGCTCCAGGCCGTGCACGCCGTCGTCCGCCTGGAAAATCATGGAGCTTCCGAGGGGCGTCTCGGGCAGCAGCCGGTCCTTGGTGAGCACGATGGGGAACGGAAAGGCGGGAGCGAAACCGGTCAACGGCCGGGTGCCCGGCTTCGTTCCGTCGGACGCCCACAGCTCGTGTCCCCGTCCCGGCTCGGAGGCCACGAACAGGAGCCGGTTGCCGAGGACGGTGGCGTCTAAAAAGGCGGGTGCCAGCGGGGCGGTGGGGAAGTCGATCAGGGGCGAGGTTCCGCCGGAGGTGCCATCGCTCTTCCACAGCCCGTCGCGGCGCCGCGTCACCGGGGCGACGAAAAAGAGCGTCCGCCCCACGGCGCGGAGCAGGGCCGGCCCGAGGTGCGAGGCCGAGCCCGGCAGCGGGTCGCGCACCCTCCGGGTGCCCTGGAGCGTGCCGTCGCTCGCCCACAGCGCGGGGCCGCGCTCGCCGTCGTCGGCGCGGAAGAAGACGCGGCCGTCGAGCTCCGTCAGCTCGGCGGGCTCGGAGCCTGCGAACCCGGGCCGAAGGTCCGCCACCTGGAACGTCCCGGCGGGAGTCCCGTCGGACCTCCAAAGCTCCAATCCGTGGGCGAGGTCGCTCGCGGCGAAGTAGAGCACGCCCCGGCTCGCGATCCAGAGGCTGCCGCGGCCGGAATCGGAATCAGGGAAGAGGAGGGGTCCGGCGAGGCGGACCGTGCCCGCGGGCGAGCCGTCCGTCACCCACAGGTCCACCGGGCCGAAGCCGCGTCCGAAGGCCCGGAAGAACACGGATGTCTCGGTGCGGGCCACGACGACGGGTTGGCTGCTGCAGTCCCCCGGGCAGGCGTCGGCGACCTGGAAAGTCCCGGCCACGGTGCCGTCCGTGCGCCACAGCTCCGCTCCGCTCTCTCCGTCGTCCGCGGCAAAGAACCCGAGCCCGCCGGCCTTCACATATCCTTGCGGAAACGATCCTTGGGCAACCGACGTCGTATTGATGTCCTTGACGAGATGGGACGTCTGCCCCAGGGCAGGGGCCGGGACGAGAAGGGCGAGAGCCAGCAGAAACGAAGGTCCGGCGCGCATCGGAGGGCTCCTTCAAAAATCAAGCAATCTTGCCCTGCGACCTCACCCTCCGGCTCCCTCTCCTAAAGGAGAGGGAGAGAAAAGCAAACAAACCAGAACCCCTCTCCTTTAGGAGAGGGGCAGGGGTGAGGTCGCAGGCCTACACCGCTCAGAGTTTTCAGCTCCCCTTCTGCGCGAGCAGATAGGCCAGGAGGTCCGCGGCGTCCTGTACGGTCACCAGGCTGGAGTATTCGGGCATGGCGGTGGGGGCCTCGCAAGGCACGCCGCCCTTGCACTCGGGAGCGATGAAGGCGTCCGGCTCGATGATCGAATCATAGATGTACTGCTCGGCCCGCACGCCCTCGGCGCGTTCGCCGGCCAGGGCGCCGATCCGTCCCAGGTGGGGGCCGATGTTGTTGCTGTCGGGCACCTTCGGGTCGCCGTGGCAGGCGCTGCAGCCGTAGGTTCCGGCGTAGAGCTTCTCGCCCCGCACCGCCTTGCCGATCGGCAGCAGCAGCCGCGCGTCGGGAGGCAGATCCTGGCCGCCCCGGGGCCGCAGGTGGTAGTGCTCGGGGGGCAAGGGGACCGGGAAGTACACCGACCGGTTGCCATGGCGCCACTCGACGACCAGACGGCCGTGGGGCTGGCGGGTGTCGATGTCGAAGTGGATTCCGGTGTTGATGGTCTGGCCCGGCTCCAGCGTGGCCGTGCCCACCACGGCGCCGAACGGCGGCAGCTTCTCGCCGATCTCGGGCAGGAGATAGAACTCCTCTCCGCGGTATTCCCGCAGCTCGCCGCTCTGGTTCTTGAGGGCCAGATAGACCGTGACGCGCTGCGAGCCGAACCCCGGCATGTCGGGCATCATCGCCGCGGGCTGGCTGAAGTTCTCGCCGTGCTCCATCTGGTCGGCGATCCAGCGGGCATCCTCGAGGCGCACGTTGAGGCCGTCCAAGGTGGCCTCCTGCACCGGAAGGCGGCGGGCCGCCTGGACCAGGATCCCCCAACCGGCGGCGGCGAGACCGAGCGCGCCGAGAAAGATGAGGACTCCCGGCTTCCTCCACCAGCGGAGAGCCTCGTCGAGCAGCTTCTGCTCGCGCGCCGTCTGACGCTTCGAGGCGCCGCGTCCGGCGGCGTCCTGTTCGTCCGGCGAGCTCATGGCGGCGGAGCTCCCTCGCCGGGTCCGGCCGCGTGCCCGCTGTGATCCATCGAATCGTGATCCATCGAATCGTGATCCATGCCCTCCGGGGCCGACACGGCCGCCTGGACCTCGATCGCTCCCGCGCGCTCGAAGTGGAGGGTCAAGGGGATCGTGCCGGCCGCGGGCCGGAGCTCCCGGGGCTCGATCAACATGATGTGCTTGCCTCCGGGCGAAAGCTCCAGGGTCCCTCCGGCGGGGACCTCGAAGCCCTCGGGCCGCGCCACCATGCGCACGACGCTGTTCTCCTCTACGCTTTCGTGGGTTTCGGCAGTCCGCGCCGCGCCGGTCTCGACGCGCAGCAGACGATCGCTCTCCGGGCCGGGGTTGACGACCGTCAGGTAGACCGCCCCCATTTCCGGCATGAGGTTGGCGCGCGGATCGCGGACCTCCAGCTTCCCCGGCGCGGCCTCCGGTGGCTTGCAGCCGCTCGCCACCCCGAGAAGGGCGAGGCACAGGAACAGCCCGAACGTCGTCGTGCTTTTCACAAAGGCCTCCCTCAAACGGCGAGCAGCTTCTCGAGATCCGGCAGCATCTGCTCGACCGTGGTGTTGGGCAGGAACTTGAGCCGCAGCCGCCCTTCGCGATCGATCACGAAAAATGTGCCGGTGTGGTCCACGTAATAATAGCTGTCGGTTTCCAGCCCGTTCTTGGGCTGCCCGTACTGGACCGAGAGGTTGAAGCCCTTGACCGTGGCGTCGAGCTCCTTGGGCTCGAGCCGCAGGCCGTAGAAGCGGCGGTCGAAGGCGGGCACATAGCGGGACAGCTTTTCGACCGTATCCCGCTGCGGGTCCACCGAGACGAAGACCACCTCCAGACCTTCGGCCCGGTCCCCGAGCTCGCGGTAGAGCTGCTTCATCCTGGCGAGAGTGAAGGGGCAGACGTCGGGGCAGTAGGTATAGCCGAAGAAGACCAGCGCCACCTTGCCGCGGTGGTCGCTCAACCGGAAGCGCTGGCCGTCCCAATTGACGCCGGAGAGCTCCGGCGCCGGCTGGGCAGGCTCGACCACCTCGCCGTTCCATTTTTGAGAGGGCTTGCAGCCCATGCCGAAGAGGAGCAGCGGCAGGGCCGTCGCCAGCATCACCGTCTGTGCTCGCAGGAGCTTCATACGGTCTTCACCTCAGTGGGTTTCCCCACAGGTCGTTGCCTGACGACTTGTGCTGCGAAGCAGCCCACCTAGTCTAGCCCCCTCGGCCGACGATTTCAAGGTCTGCTCATTTCTCGATATGCCGAGACTCGGTCCGGGGGACGACCGCGCGGAGCGCCCTGTCGCCGACAAGACCGGGATTGGTTTCGGAGAATCTCTTAGTAAGGATTCTTGCCGAACAGGAGCTCGATGCCCAATCCGATCAGCGCCGAGCCCTCGCGCGGCTTGTCGATCGACTCGCGGGGCCAGGTGTAGCCGGTGATCAGCTCGCCGAAGAGCCACTCGCGGTTCAGGGGCCGCCGGTACACGCCGCGGGCGCCGTACTCGCGCACGTGGACGTCTCTGCCGGTCGAGCCGCGGAGGAAGAGCTCGTAGGCGAGCGCCGATCGCGAGCGCGTGCCGAGGTTCTGATAGAGCACCGTCGCCGAACGCCAGTCCAGGCCGTCGGTGGCTTCTGAGACCGTGCCGACCGTACCCCAGTGGAAGAGGAGCGTCCGCCGCAGAACGTGATCGAAGTCGGCGCTCGTCGTCGAGCCGAAACCGTCGCGGTTCTCGTAGAAGACGGTCTCGCGAAGGCGCCAGACCGATCGATCGCCCACAAACACGTTGCGCCGCAACCGGCCCTGCACGAAAGCTTCGGGAGCCGAGCTCAGGCGGCCGCCGACGCGGAAGTCGAGGCGCTCCCTCCAGCGGCCGGGAGGCGAATACCCCAGGCCGGCAAGCCACCGGTCTTCGGTTTCCACCCCGAACACCGCCGAGCGGATGGCGAAACCTTCCTCGCGGCCTCGCACGAAATCGTCGCGGTCGTCCCGCCCGAGGAAGACATTGACCCGATTCTCGAGGTTGGGCAGGTCGTATTTGAGGCGCAGCCGGGCCTTGGGCTCGGTTCCGTCCGCTTCGGTGTAGATCGTGGACAGCTCGACGCGGCCGGACACCGCGCGGGCGTTTTCGATGTCGGGCTGACCCCCGAAGAGCCCGTCGAACCAGAGGGTGGCACCGCAGAAGGTTTCGGCGAGGAGACGGCGGCTGTCGTCGAGCAGGGGCTGCTCCTCCGGCGGACCTTCCCGGCAGAGCTCTCGAAGCGACGGTTGGGGAGGGCCGGCCTGCGTTTCGGAGGGCACGGTCGCCGGCTTGTTCCGGCCGGCGCAGCCGATCGCGGCGACTGCGGTGAGGAGGAGCGTCAGACGCAGAAAGCGACGGCTGAAAAGTTTCATGAGTCGATGGTAGCCCAAAGCAGTCATTCCTCTTCGGGAACCTCGAAGACCGGCAGGCGGAGCCTCCAGAGGATCGAGGCGAAGCGGAGGGTGGCCACGGTCGCCATGCCGAGCAGCGCGGAGGCGGTGGGCGCTACGCCGCCGTTCTGGGCCAGGAGGTAGACGGTCACGCCGGCGATCGCGGTCGTGGCGTAGAGCTCACCCGGGCGGAGCAGCAGGGGCACTTCGCCGCTCAGGATGTCCCGCACCACGCCTCCCGCGGCTCCCGTGATCGTGCCCATCACCACGACGATCAAACCGGGCAGCCCCTGCTGCTCCGCGACCTGCGCTCCGCTGATCGTGAAGAGCGCGAGGCCCAGGGCGTCGGCGACGAGCAGGGGAGCCCGCGGCGGCCTGCGGAAGCGCACGTAGAGGAGCGTCAGCGCGGCGGAGGCCAGGATCACGACCAGTTGCAGCGGATCGGCGATCCAGAAGATCGGGTGGCGGTCGAGCAGGACGTCCCGGAGGGTCCCTCCGCCGATCGCGGTGACGGCGGAGATGACCACGACTCCCAGAAGGTCGAAGCCCTTCCGTCCGGCGGCCAGGGCGCCGCTCGCCGCAAACACGCCGACACCGAGGAGGCTCAAGAGGTAGAGGAGCATGAGGGGCTCTATGCTACTCTCCTCCCGCCACAATGGTTTCCAACAAGAATTTTCTGGCGCCGCCCGCGCTCTGGGCCGCCGTCCTGCTGCTCGCGCTGCTGGCCGGGGAGGCCTGGGGCGCTCCGTCTCGGGCCGGGCTTGTTTCGTTCCGGCGGGTGCCGATTCCGGACGAGGCTCCCGCCCATCTGTGCACGGCCCTGGCCGAGGACCGGCAGGGCTTTCTCTGGATCGGCACGCAGGCGGGCCTCGTCCGCTTCGACGGCTCCCGGTTCAAGGTCTTCCGCTCGGAGCCGGACGATCCGGCCACCCTGGGCGGCAGCTACGTGCGTGCCCTGCTGGCGGCTTCGGACGGCCGGCTCTGGGTCGGCACGTTCAGCGGCGGGCTCTCGGTCTACGACCCGGCCCGGGAGAGCTTCGTCCGCTACCGCCACGTTCCCGGCGAGTCCGGCAGCCTCTCACACAACCGGGTGGAGGCGATGGCGGAGGACCGCTCCGGGCGCATCTGGATCGCCACGGACGAGGGGCTCGACCGGCTCGATCCCTGGTCCGGCCGGATCGATCACTTTCTGCACGATCCCGCCGATCCCCGGAGCCTCGCCGCGAACCGCGTCCGGGCGCTCCTGGTGGACCGGAGCGGACGGTTGTGGGTGGGCGGACGGGACGGGTTGCAGGTCTGGCGCGGCGAGGGGCGGGGCTTTGAACGGGTGGCTTCGCAGCCGGGGCGGCCGGAGTCCCTGGCCGGGCAGCTCGTGGCGCGGCTCGCCGAGGACGACCGGGGGCGGATCTGGATCGGCACCACGGAAAACGGGGCGGCCGTGCTCGATCCCCGCACGGAGATCCTGCGCCGGCTCGCTCCCCGGCCCGCCGATCCCCAGGGCCTCAGCCATTTCTGGATCTACGGCTTTGCCCAGGTGACGCCCGGGGAGATCTGGGTGGCCACCTTCGGCGGCGGGATCGACGTGGTCGATGCGGAATCGCTTGCGGTGATCGATCGTCTGCGGCACGATCCGGCGCTCGCGAGCACCCCCGGCGGCGACCGCATCGGAGCGTTGCTGCGCGACCGCTCGGGCGTGGTCTGGGTGGGCACCTGGGGTCAGGGGCTCGCCCGGCACGATCCGGCGACGCGGGCGTTCCGGCGCCTCGAGCACAGTCCCAACCGGCCGGAGGGCTTGAGCCACCCCGCGGTGGTGCGGGCGCTCGAGACGCGGGACGGCACGATCTGGGCAGGCACCAACGGCAACGGGATCGATCTTTTCGACCGCGAGCTCCGGCTCGCCGGCAGCCATCGGCCGGATCCTGACAATCCGGGAGCGCTTTCGGACGGCTCGGTGACCTGCCTCGCCGAGGGACCCGACGGCTCGGTCTGGGTGGCCAGCTTGAACGGCGTCCTCCACCGCCTGCGGCCCGGCGCCGGGCGATTCGAAAGGATTTCCGTGGCCCAGGGGCTGCCGGGCGGAGCGATCCGGGCGCTGACGTTCGGGCCGCAGGGGGAGCTCTGGATCGGCGCCGCGGACGGACTGGCGCGCCTCGATCCCGTCACCTCGAAAATCGCGAGCTTCCGCCACCGCGCCGACGATCCGTCCACGCTCTCGGGCTCCGCCGTGGAGGCGATCGCATTCGGATCCGACGGCACTCTCTGGGTGGGGACCGACAGCGGCCTGAACGCTTTCGATCCGGTGAAACGGATCGCCACGCGCATCCTGAGCGAGCCGGGGCGCCGGGACAGCCTGCCGGACAACTGGGTTCCCGACCTGATGGTCGCCGCGGACGGCCGCCTCTGGGTCGCCACGCAGGGTGGCGCGTGCATCCTCGAATCCTGGGACGGCCGGAACGCCCGCTTCGTGCGCGTGGCGGAGCGGATGGGGCGGCCGGCCGGTCCGGTCGAAGCGCTGATCCAGGATGCGGAGGGACAGGTCTGGCTCGGTCCCCGTCTGCGCGTGGACCCGCGGACCTGGCGCTGGCGCGAGCTCGGGCCGGCCGACGGCTGCGACTTCCGGAGCTTCTTCATCGCGAGCCGGTCGCGCACTCGCGGCGGGGATCTCCTCTTCGGCTCTCCCGAAGGGCTCCTGGTGGTGAGCCCGGGCCGGATCGCTCCGTGGACCTACGCTCCGCCGGTCGTTGCCACGGGCCTCCTCGTCGACGGGGTGGAGAGGCCGGGCGCGGCGCGTCTCGAAAACCTTTCTCTACAACCGGGTGAGCGGGGGTTCGGCCTCGATTTCGCGGCGCTCGACTTCACGGCTCCGCAGAAGGTCGCCTACCGCTACCGGCTGGAGGGCTACGACGCCTCCTGGATTCCGGCCGACGCGGCCCGGAGCTCCCTCGCCTACAACAACCTGGCTCCGGGGGATTACACGCTCCGGGTTCAGGGGACGAACCGGGCGGGGCGGTGGAGCGAGTGGGAGCTCTCGCTGCCGGTGACGATTCTGCCCGCCTTCCACCAGACGGTTGCCTCCCGCCTTGCGATGGCGGCCGGCGTCCTCGCTCTGGCCTATGGCCTCTACCGGCTCCGGGTGCGCCAGCTCCAGGCGCGCGGCCGGAGGCTGGAACAACTGGTGCGCGAGCGCACCGTGGCCCTGGAGGCGGCCTACGCGCGGATCGAGGAGGCGAGCCTCACCGATCCGTTGACGGGGCTGCGCAACCGGCGTTTTCTCGAGCAGTCGATCGAGGCGGACCTGGCGCTGGTGAACCGCCGCCACCAGGAAGGCGATTCCGAGGGAGCGGACCTGGTGTTCCTGCTTCTCGACCTCGATCACTTCAAGAGCGTCAACGACACGTACGGCCACGCCGCGGGCGACGCGGTGCTCGTGCAGGCCGCGGCGGTGCTGCGCGGGGTGATGCGCTCTTCGGATCACGTGGTCCGGTGGGGGGGAGAAGAGTTCCTGGCCGTCGCCCGGTTCGTCGACCGCGGGAACGCGTCCGAGCTGGCGGAAAAGATCCGCGCCGCCCTGGCCGCTCATCCGTTCCGGCTGCCGGACGGAACCGTGCTCCGGCGGACCGGCTCGATCGGCTTCGCGACCTATCCCTTCGCGCCGTCCGAGCCGCACGCGATCCGCTGGGGGGAGGTCGTGGACCTCGCCGATTCCGGGCTCTACGCCGCCAAACGGTCCGGCCGCGACCGCTGGGTCGGGGTGGAGGCCGGAGAGGCGGAAGACCCGAGAGAGGCGCTCGGGCGCTTCCGCGAGAATCCGGAGGCCGCGGTGGAGCAGGGCGAGATGCGCCTGGTGGCTTCGTAAGGCTCTGTCAACGCAGAATTGTCGAGACCGTAGGGTGCGCTGTGCGCACGTGTGCTTTCTACCACCCAACACGTGCGCACAGCGCACCCTACGCAGGTCGTCATTTCTACGCTGACGATGCTCTAGGGGCAGTGCTGTCCCCACGCGCCGCAGGTGGTCCAAACGCCGCTGCTGTTTCTGCAGGCCGAAGTGGGGGCCCCGAACGAGCAGCAGATGACCTTGCAATCGCTCGGAATCGCCTGGGAGGGGGGAGCTGAGAGAGGCAGACAAACACCGGTGATGACGAGGCAAAACAGAAGCTTCTTCATTCTGTCATCCTTTCCTAAATTCCTGCTACACAAATAATCTAGCTCTCCGTTTGATGCTTGTCAATATGGTCAACTCCGTCGAAACGCAAGGCATCTGACATGCAGCAAGGTCTTGAAATCGCCGGCCCGTTAGACTGCTAAGGCTCCCGCCGCAGACCCCGCGCCAGCTCCACGTTCCCTTTGAGGCACGCGAGGGAGATCCGGATTCCGGATTCCTTTCCTTCCCGGATTTCCACTCCAAGCCCGGCAGCCTGCAAGGTTTTCCGCACGGCTTCCGGCGCGGGGTCTTCGAGGATGAATCCCGTCAGCTTGCACCCCGTGGGTGACGTCGCGGACGGGTGCGCGCTGCCGGCGTTCCATTCGATGAAGAAGGGGATCAGATCGCTCGACGGCGACGCGATTTCGAGCGTTTTCCAGGCGAGCCGGCTGCCGTCCGGCCGTTTGCGTTCTCCGGGACGGACCTCCCCGGTCTGAACGCCCTGGCTTTGCAGGCTCTGCTGCAGGGCCGGCAGATCTTCTCCCCGCGCCGCCCAGCCAACCGGGGTGAGCGTGGTCAGGCTTTTGAGCTCGCCAATCCACGCCGGGCCCTCGTCTTTTGGATTCGGGGCCAGGATCTCCAGGTATTGGGCACCGCCCAGGGAGATCAGGGCGTTGTGCGTGCCGCGTCCCGGATGGGCCCCGCCGAAGACGGCCCGCACCCCCGTGAGGCGGAAGAGCTCCTCGATCCCCCGCTCGAGGTCGTTGACGCCCAGGATGACGTGATCGATGCGAGACAGGTCGCCGGTCATTCCAGGCTCTCCTTTCGCGGACGTTGCACAGACGAAGCCCAGGACGGTGAAGACGAGCCAACGGGTGGATGCATTCATCGGGCAGGCTCCTTTCGAATGCACCGACTGTAACATTCTCCGCCCTCGCGACTCTGTACAGGCGAAAGGAGGATGATTCGATGCCTACGGCAAAACAGAACCTGAACCTGGAGTCGCTCTACCGCCCCCTGTGGCTGACCTACGGACTGGTCCTCCTGCTCGCGGGGCTCGACAAGTTCTTCAACCTGCTCACGGACTGGCCGAAGTACCTGAGCCCGTGGATGGCGAACCTGCTGCCGGTACCGGCAGAGACCTTCATGTACGCGGTGGGGGTCATCGAAATCGCGGTCGGCCTGATGGTGCTCACGCGCTGGACGCGGCTCGGGGCGTGGATCGCCGCCGCGTGGCTGGTGCTCATCGCGCTGAATCTCGTTACGATAGGCCTGTTCGACATCACCGTCCGGGACTTGGCGATGGCGGTCGGCGCGTACACGCTCGCCCGGCTCGCCGAGCTGCGGCAGGAGTCACCCGCGGCGGTGCCCGCGTCCAGCCTGCGGGAGAGCCGGGCGTAAACTTGGTGGGGGAGAGTCGAAATCATGAGCCAGCCAGCCCTTCAACCCGTCGCCGCGCCCATGGCTTTTTCTGACGAGGAGGTGATCGAGCGCGTGCTGGCGGGAGACACCTCGCTCTTCGAGATCCTGATGCGGCGCTACAACCAGAGGATCTTCCGCGTCGCCCGCGCCATCCTCGCGGACGACGCGGAGGCTGAAGACGTGATGCAGGAGGCCTACGTGCGTGTCTTCCGCGAGCTCGCCAACTTCCGCGGCGAAGCCCGGTTCTCCACCTGGCTCACCCGGATCGCCTGCCACGAGGCGCTGGCCCGCGCCCGGAAACGGCGGCGGCTGGTGCCCATCGCCGGGGGCGAGCCCCCGGAGCCTCCGTCGCCCGACAGCTCCGGACCGGAACGGGAGCTGGCGAACCGCGAGCTCCACACCGTCCTCCGCGAAGCCGTGGAGCTCCTCCCCGATCCGCTGCGGACCGTCTTCTGCCTGCGCGAGGTCGAGGGCCTCTCGACCGAGGAGACCGCGGGCGCTCTCGGTCTCACGGTGGAGAACGTGAGAGTGCGCCTCCACCGGGCCAAGCGCAGTCTGCGCGGGACGCTCGACGAGCGGATCGGCCGCGAGGTGCGCCGGCTCTATCTCTTCGACGGTCCCCACTGCGACCGTGTGGTGGAGGGCGTTTTCGCCCGTCTCCTGGGTGATCGGCGGTGAAGGCTTCTTGAGCTACGATGCATCCCCATGAGGCTGGCGCAGGACTTTTCGCACGTCCCCATCATCGACGTCAGCGGGTTGGTGGACGGCACTCCCGGCGGGTGGTCGGGCGCCGCGCAACTCGGGCAGGCTTGCCGGGAGAGCGGCTTCTTCTACGTGGTC
>DATHUD010000187.1:0-2066 GCA_035462575.1 Thermoanaerobaculia bacterium
TGGGAGCATCCTCGATAGGTCCTGGAAACGCCCATTCGAGGATCGGGCGATAGAGATCCGCCAGTCTCGGGTTCGCGCCCTTGCTCGGCCGGTGATACCAAGTCACTGCGCCCACGTGGGCCATCGTCGCCGGTTTCCACCCCTTGTTCCGGATTCCGTCCTTCATCCGCTCCTCGAGATCGCTCCACTTCTGTCCGTACTCCTTGATGTAGGCGTCGAAATAGGACCCGTAGGTGTGGGGGCGTTCGAGCCCGTAATGCTTCCCTGCCAGGAGACTCTTCTCGCTCGAGTGGATCTGCTTCCCGATGAGGAGCTTTACGATCAGGTTGAGGTCGTCTGAGGTGTCCGTCGCGCTGATCTTGCCACAGATCGCCCTCGACTGCACCGCCAACTCGAGCTCCTCTTCGCCCAGGTGCCCAAGCTGAACCCGGGAGCTCAAGTCCCTCATCAGGGACCGGCTGGGAAACGCGACTTCAGGGAAGTCGAGTTTTGAATGGGGAGTGAGCGGGTTCTCCCCTAAGGCCCGCCGGAAGAGGTTGATGGTGCTCGGCAGGATCAGGTCGCCTTCGTGACCGTGCGTATTCGCGCAATACTCCGCAGCCAGGAAGCGTTCGACGCGGCACCAGACGGTCTCCGCGGTCCTCTTCGCTTCGCAATCCACGCGTTTTTTCTCTGCTTCGGCCTGGAGCAGGAGTTTCTCCGCCGTGCAGCGGTCCAGTTCCAGCTTCCACGCCAGGACTTTGTCAGGCCTTTCTTTCAGACAGGTGTCGTGGGCTGTTCGCCGCTTGGCCGCACAGGCGGGATCCAGGTACTCGACCTTCTTGCACGGAGGGGCGGGTGGACGGGGTGGGCGGGGCGGACGGGGTGCTCCCGGGACCGGGGCGGGGGGGCGGTTGGGGCGCGGAGGGCGCGGGGGACATTCTGTCCGGGTCCGCTTGCAGTCTTGCAAGTCCAGGTTGCAGCCAGCCGGCTCGCTCGGACATTCCTTCTTCACCTCTTCCTTGTCACATGTTTTTGGCTCGCAGCTTTCCCCGGGCTTGAAATCGCTGCACTCGGGCGCGACGCCCAGGATGTCGAACACCGACAGATCAACGCCCTTTGTCGTGTGCTCGCCATTGAAGGAGTGCTTCCCGAGCAAGCTCGTTGGCAAAGCGTTCCACAGTCTGAGAATCCGAGCTTCGTGGCCGGGCCAGACACCCATCGCTGCCACGAGCGGCTCCAACTGATCTCGAGAGGTCCCGTTCTTGCGATCGTGGGGATCGTTCCACTCCGGATCGGCCGGATGCCGCACGAACACTCCGTCTTGTTGGGGCTCCAGCAGATCGAGCACTTGGTCGAAGGACAGCTTTCGCTCGTAGGGCCATGGTTCGAGACCTGGTATATTGCTTCGCAGCCAGACTCCCAGCCAGTACCAGCCCTCGCGCTGAGCGGTATCGCCTCCGTCGATCTCGTCGCCGTCCATGTGGACGATAAGACCCTGCCGGTCGAAGTGGATCGGCTGGTCAAAGACCTCCGCGACCTTGGCAATCTCGGCCTCTTCGTTGGGAGTCGATGTCACCCATCCGTCCGAGCTACCGAACGCCCGCTCCCCGATTCCCAACAACGCCAACGCACTACCCACCACCAGAGCTCTTTGCAGACTGCGCATTCCGTGCCTCCCCTCTATTTGGTCCGGGCACCGTCTAGCAGCGTGCAGCGCCTTTGTTCGGCGGACTCCGCCGACTGCGACGCTCTTCTTCCCAATGATGCCTGCTCGGCGGGTGCCACATTGAGGACGGACAGGAATCCAAAATTCTCTTGGGGGGAAGAGAGCTCAGCGAAAGGCTGGCTCCGGGAGTCCAGGCGGTGGGTTCGTGGCGGGGTGCCCTTCGCGGTTCGCGGCGGGCGAGGCGTGCTAGAGTCCTCTCCTCTCATGTCCTTCCAGAAGGAGGCAACGGCACCGCGATGGCCGACCGGATCGAAGACCGCGCCCGCTTCGACCTGATCCGCTACGCGAATGTGTGGGAGGACGCGGAGGTGCTCGTGGCCGCCCTCCGGCCCGCTCCCGGGAAGCGGTTCCTCTCGAT
>DATHUD010000188.1:0-3152 GCA_035462575.1 Thermoanaerobaculia bacterium
GTGACCGTCCGCGGCAAGGTCGACCTGCGGGCGCTTCCCGCGCCGGAACGGCCGGAGTCGGCGGCGGTTCTGCCGCGCTCCCCCGAGGAGCGGGCCCTGGCGAGCCTGTGGAGCGAGCTTCTGGGGCTGGACCGCGTGGGCCTCCACGACAATTTCTTCGCCCTGGGCGGCCACTCGCTCCTGGCGACCCAGGTGGTCTCCCGGGTGCGGCAGGCGTTCGCCGTGGAGCTTCCGCTGCGCCACCTCTTCGAAGCCCCCACGGTCGCGGGGCTCGCCGCGCGCCTCCGCGCCGCGCTGGCCACGGCGGGGAGGCTTCCGCTGCCGCCGGTCGAGCCTGTGCCTCGGGAGGGCGATCTCCCCCTCTCCTTCGGCCAGCAGCGCCTCTGGTTCCTCCACCGCATGGACCCGGACGCCCCCGGGTACCTCATGGCGGGCGCCTTCCGCCTCGCCGGGGTGCTCTCCGCGCCGGCCCTCGCGGCGGCGCTCTCGGAGGTCGTCCGCCGCCACGAGGTGCTGCGCTCGACGTACCACGAGGGGCCGGTCCAGAGGATCCATCCCCCCAAACCGGTCTTTCTGCCGGTGGTGGACCTCTCCGGCGTCGGCGAGGCGGAGGTCCGGCGTCTTGCGCGGGAGGAGGCCGGCCGGCCCTTCGACCTGGAGCGGGACCTGATGGTACGGGGGACGCTCCTGCGGCTGGGAGAGCGGGAGCACGTGGCGCTCTTGACCCTCCACCACCTCGCGAGCGACGGCTGGTCCGTCGACGTGCTGATCCGCGAGCTGGCCGCGCTCTACGGGGCTTCGCCGCTCCCCGGGTTAGCGGTCCAGTATGGCGACTTCGCGGTCTGGCAGCGGCGCTGGCTCGACGGGCCGGTCCTCGAAGGCCAGCTCGCCTGGTGGAAGGAGCGCCTCGCCGGGGCGCCGCCCGTCCTGGAGCTGCCCACGGACCGCCCCCGTCCGCCCGTGCGCACCGGACGCGGAGGACGCCGGACCTTCGCGATCGCGCCGGACCTCGATCTCCAGGGGCTCGCCACGCGGGAGGGGACGACCCTCTTCGTCCTCCTCCTCGCCGCCTGGCAGGCGCTCCTCGGGCGGATCACCCACCAGGAGGATCTCGTCGTCGGCACGCCGGTCGCCGGGCGGCGGCAGGCCGAGACCGAGGACCTGATCGGCTTCTTCGTGAATACCCTCGTCCTCCGGGCGGACCTGGCGGAGGACGTCTCCTTCCGGGATTTCCTCGCGCGGGTCCACGAGGGGGCGCTCGACGCCTTCTCCCACCAGGATCTCCCCTTCGAGCGCCTGGTCGAAGAGCTGCGCCCGGAGCGGAGCCTCGCCTACACGCCGGTCTTCCAGGTGACCTTCGCGCTCCGCCACGCCTCCCGGGTCCGCCTGGAGCTGCCGGGGCTCACCCTTTCGCAGCTCCCCTTCGAGCCCGACGCAAAGTTCGACCTGGAGCTCGCCCTGGTCGAAACGGAAAGCGGCCTCGAAGGGACCCTCGACTACGCCGCCGACCTGTTCGATCCCGCGACGGCCGAGCGCCTCGCCGGGCTGTACGGGAATCTGCTCGGGGAGATCGCCGCCGCCCCGGGGCGCCGCCTCTCGGACCTCGATCCCCTCTCCGAGGCCGAGCGGCAGCAGTTGGTGGAATGGGGGAGCGGGGCGCCTCTGGAAGGGGAGGGGACGGTCCTCGACCTCTTCGACGCCCAGGTGGAGCGCACCCCCGATGCGACGGCTGTCGTCGCCGGAGACGTTTCGCTGACGTACCGCGAGCTGGCGCAGCGCTCGGACGACGTGGCCCGGCGGCTCGCGGATCGGGTCCGGCCCGGAGATGTCGTGGGGCTCCGGGTGGAGCGGAACGCGGATCTGGCGGTGGGGATTCTGGGGATCTGGAAGGCCGGGGCGGTGTTCCTGCCGCTCGATCCGTCCTACCCCGAGGATCGCCTCGCCTTCATGGCCAGGGACGCTGGAGCCAAGCTCATCCTGACCAAAGACGAAGTTAGTGGGCCGGCAAGGATGCCGGCGCTCCCAGCGGAAACAGACCTGGCCTACCTGATCTACACGTCCGGGACGACGGGCACGCCCAAGGCCGTCATGGTGGAGCACGGGAGCCTCCTCCACACGCTCCAGGCCACGGCCGCCGTCTTCGGATTCGAGGCGGGGGAGCGGATGCCGTCGATCGCTCCATTCTCCTTCGACATCTTCCTCTTCGAGCTGCTGTCGCCGCTCCTTTCCGGAGGCACGGCCGTGATTCTGGCGTCCCCGGACCTGCTCCTCAAGGAGCTGCCCCGCTCGACCCGGTTCCACGCGGTCCCGGCGGTGCTCCGCCAGGTGGTGGAACGGGCCGGCCCTCCCGAGCGGTATGCAGGGCTCCGGGAGATCTACACGGGCGGCGATGCGGTTCCGGCGGACCTCCTGGAGGCGGCGCGGGTGGCGTTCCCGTCCGCGCGGCTCTGCGTGCTCTACGGGCCCACGGAGGGGACGATCGTCTGCTCGTTCCACCCGGTGGGGGCCGGGGCCCGGCCTCTCCTCGGAAGGCCGTTCCCGGGCGTCTCGCTCCGGCTGCTCGGCCCTGCGGGGAGCCCGGTGCCGGTGGGAGTCCCTGGGGAGATCCACGTGGGCGGACCCGGGGTGGCGCGGGGCTATCTCGGGCGGCCGGTGCTCACCGCCGAGCGGTTCGTGCCGGCTCCGGGGGGCGCGCGGCTGTACCGGACGGGCGACCTCGCGCGGTACCGGCCGGACGGCTCGCTCGAATTCCTCGGCCGGGCGGACGCGCAGGTGAAGGTGCGTGGCGTCCGCATCGAGCCCGGAGAGGTGGAGGCGCGGCTTGCGGCTCACTCCGGCGTGCGGCAGGCCACGGTGGTGGCGCGGGAGGAGCCGGGCGGGCGCATCCTCGCGGCGTTCTACGTCCCCGAAGGCGATGCGCCGGAGGATGGGGAGCTGCGCTCGTTCCTCGCCCGCGGCCTGCCCGAGGCCATGATCCCCTCCCGCTTCGTGGCTCTCCCGGCGCTGCCGCTCACGGCGAACGCCAAGGTGGACCGCGGGGCGCTCGCGCGGATGGAGCTTTCCACGCCGGAGGCGTCCGCCGCGCCCCGGACTCCCACGGAGGAGATCCTCGCCGGGCTCTTCGCCGAGGCGCTGGGCGTGGAGCGGGTCGG
>DATHUD010000189.1:0-21998 GCA_035462575.1 Thermoanaerobaculia bacterium
AAGGTGGCCGAGATCTCCAAGCGCTGGATCTCCATTCGCGACACCTATGCCATCGACGTGGCCGAAGGGGAGGACGACGTGCTGGTGCTCGCCTGCGCCGTCGTGCTCGAGCGGATGTGCCACGACGAGGAAGAGGGCGCGCACGAGAGTTAGCCGTCCTCCGGTCTCGGCCTCGCGAGGCGAGAGGCCGGCCTCCCCATCTCCGCGGCTTGACCGGCCCTTCCCCAACCCACCCTTACGGCATCCGTCGCGCGAGCGAGCTACCGCTCGCGTTCGCCGCGTCGCTCTCGAAGCTCCCGCGTAGGGTGGTCCGGTCTGCGGAGAGCGTCCAGGAGAAGTTGCCGCTGGTCCTTCGTTTCGCCCCCTGCTCGGTGAAGGTCAGGATGACCTGGCGGCCTTCCACGCGCCCCCTCACGGTGATCGGCGTCCTCCCGGCGGACGGAATGGTGCGGCCGTTCTCGGTCCATTTCTGGCCGCGGCCCACGATCCGGTCGCCGTCCTGCTCGAGCTGGACACGGTAGCCGAGACGGAGGCCCTTGTAGGAGGAGTAGTTGGTGGACTGAATGGTGTTCGTCATCTCCCACCAGCCGGAGAGGTCCGCGTCCGGGGCAGTTTCCCGCTCCTCGTCGTTCGTCCTCTCCTCCGCCTCCTCGTCCTCCGGGGCGGCTCGGCGTTCCTCGTCGTCGTCCTCGCGGGCGCGGCGCTCTTCTTCCCGGATGATCCGGTCGCGCCGTTCCTCCTCGCTCTCCCTCTCCGGCTCCTCGCTCCTGCGCCGCCCGGCCCGGAGCGCCTCCTCGCGGCTCTTGATTTCCCGCTCGCGGCGGTCGGCTTCCGCCTCGGCCTGGGCCAGCCTCTCCTCGCGCTCGCGCAGCTCTCGGGCCTTGCGGTCCTTCTGCTCCTTCTCCTGGCGTTTCCGGGCCTCGGCGAGCTTCGCCTTCTCGGCCTCTTCTTCCTTGCGGCGCTTCTCCTCGGCCTCGGCGCGGGCGGTGCGCTCGGCCTCTTCGCGCTGCTTCTGCTGGGCCAGGCGGGTCTGCTTTTCCTTTTCCTCGCGCTCGCGAAGCTCCCGGGCCTCGCGTTCCTTGCGCTCCGTCTCCTGGCGTTTCCGGGCCTCGGCGAGCTTCGTTTTTTCAGCCTCTTCCCGGCGCCGCTTCTCCTCGGCTTCAGCGCGGGCGATCCGCTCCGCTTCCTCGCGCTTCTCCTGCTCGGAGAGGAGCGCCTTCCTCTCCCGCTCCTCCGTCTCCCGCTTCTGCCGGGCCTTCTCGTCGGCGAGGCGCTTGGCCTCTGCCAGTTGGGCGAGGCGCTGCTCCTCTTCCTGCCGCTTCTGCTCGGCGAGGCGGGCCTGCTCCTCCCGCAGCTCCTTCTCGCGCCGCTCCCGGGCCTGGTGCGCGGCGCGGCGGCGGGCCTCGGCGATCTCGGCGAGCCGGTTCTCCTCCTGCCCCTTTCTCTCTTCCTCGAAGCGGGCCTGCTCGGCCTCTTCGCGGCGTTTGCGCTCCTCGGCCTCGCGGATCGCGGCCAGCCGTGCCTCTTCCGCGGCCTCCTCCTCGGTCTCCCGGGCCTTGCGCTCGGCGATCATGCGCGCCGCGGGGAAGCCGTCGCGCGGAATGGCGCCCTTGCCGGGGCAGTAGGCCGCGGGCTCGATCCCTTCGACGAACAGCTCCTCCCGGGCCGGCCTGCCGCCTCTCGGGGCGCAGCCGTCTTTGAGGAGGAGGCCGGTCTGGGGATCGACGCGGCGGGAGACCACGCCCTGGGGCGCCTTCCAGGGCTCCGGCCGCTTCCGGTCCTGGTACACGCGCTGGACGATCCGGCCCCAGACGGGGGCCGCGAGCCCCCCGCCCGTGGCTCCTCCGAGGATCGTCTTCGGCTGGTCGAAGCCGATCCAGACTCCGGCGACCAGCTCCGGCGTGTAGCCCACGAACCAGACGTCCGCCCCATCGTTCGTCGTGCCCGTCTTGCCGGCCGCGGGAGCCGCCACCCCGGCCTCCCGCACCTGGGTGCCGGTGCCGCGCTCGAGCGCCTCCGCGAGCACGTCGGTGATCAGGTAGGCCACCGACGGCTCCAGAGCGGGCCGGCGGTCGGGGCGCGACTCCCAGAGGATCCGGCCGCGCTCGTCCTCCACGCGGAGGACGAGACGCGGCGCGACCGCCTCCCCGAGGTTGGCGAAGGCGGTGTAGGCCGCGGTCAGCTCCAGAGGGGAGACGGTCACCGTCCCCAGGGCCATCGAGGGGAGCTCGGTCACCGGCTCTTCGATGCCGGCCTCGCGCGCCACGTCCGCGACCTGGCCGAGGCCGATGGCGGAGGCCAGGCGCACCGTGGGCACGTTCTTCGAGCGGACGAGGGCGTCGCGCAGGGTGACCCGCCCCTCATACCGGCCGGTGAAGTTCTGCGGCTCCCAGACCTTGCCGCCGGGGAGCCTCATCCGCAGCCGCGTGTCGGCGAGCGGCTGGGAGAGGACGAACCCCTGCTCCAGCGCGGCCGCGTAGACGAACGGCTTCCAGGCGCTGCCCGGCTGGCGCCGCGCCTGGGAGACCCGGTCGAACTGCGAGTGGGCGTAATTGCGCCCTCCCACCCAGGCGAGGACGTCGCCGTTCTTCGTGTCGAGCATCACCGCAGCCCCCTGGAGATATCGGGTTCCGTCCTCCGGGGGGGACGCCAGGGCGGAGTAGAGGGGGGCTTGATAGCGGCCGAGCGTGCCGCTCTCGACGAGCTTGAGCTGCCGCAGGAGCTCCTCTTCCGCCGCCCGCTGGATGCGCGAGTCGAGCGTCGTCACCACCCGGAGGGGCTGGGTGTAGAGGGCGGCGCCGAACGTCTCTTCGAGCTCCCTGCGCACCTGCTCGACGAAGTAGGGGGCGAGCCCCGACTCCACCCGCGCCTGCCGCGGCGCCGGGGCGAGCCGGAGGGGGGCCTTGCGGGCCGCATTGGCCTGGATCCACGGGAGCCGCCCCTGATCCTCCATCAAGGAGATCACCAGGTTGCGGCGCTCCAGCGCCTTTTCGGGGTGACGGCGCGGGTCGTAGTGGCTCGGCGCCTTGGGGAGCGCCGCGAGCACGGCCGCCTCTTCCAGGGTGAGCTTTTCGGCCGAGTGGCCGAAGTACTGGTGCGCCGCGGCCTCGATGCCCCGCGCCCGGTTGCCGAAGTAGATGTGGTTCAGGTACAGCTCCAGGATCTCGTCCTTGGAGTACTTCTCCTCGATCTCCCGGGCCACCCGGACCTCCAGGAGCTTCCTTCGCGTCGTCTGCTCCGCGCCGGGGATGCGGTTCGGGAAGACGTTTCGCGCAAGCTGCATGGTGATCGTGCTGAACCCCTGGTCGAACCCGCCGGCGCGCAGGTTGGCGACGACGGCCCCGCCCACTCGGCGCCAGTCGATCCCCCGGTGCTCGTAGAAGCGCTTGTCCTCGACCGCCAGGAACGCCTGGGCCACGTGCGAGGGGAGGGAGAAGAGCGGCACGACCTTCCGCGCCACGGGCGTCAGGTCGGCGAACACCTCGCCGTTGCGGTCGAGGAGCACCGGCGCGCCCCCCGGCTGGAAGGCCGCCAGGGTGTCCACGTTCGGGCAGCCGTCGAAGAAGCAGCGGGACCAGGAGAAGGCAAAAAGCAGAAACGCGCCGTAGCCCAGAGCGAGCAGAATCGCGACCGAACGCCGGGCGTCGGGCCAGCGCTCCTTCCGGGTAACTCTCGGAGAAGAAACCGTCGTTTCCATGACCCCCTGGGAGAGAGCAAGGCTCTTGCCAGGGGAGCGCCCGATTCAGTGGGGGAGGGGTCCCCCGACTGGGGGGAGGGCTCCCCCAACTCGGGGGAGAGGTCCCCCAGCTCGGGGGAGGGCTCCCCCAACTTGGGGCAGGGGTCCCCCAACTCGGGGGAGGGGTCCCCCAGCTCGGGGAGAGTCTTTCTTCGGAGGTAACGCGACGCACCCGCCGGCTGGATTCGTATACGTGGCGATGGCGAGCCCCCCCGCTCCTTGGGAGGCGCCCGCGGCTCTTTGACAACTGAATGACCTTCCGCCGGGGCCCACGGCCTCCCCGGGCGGGAGGCTCTTCTCTGTTCCCGCGCCCCGCCTCTCCCGGCGGGCGGGGCGCGCGGCCTGTTGTCAGATTGCCACCGAGGCTTGCCGAAGAGCCGCTGGGAGCGCCGGCATCCTGCCGGCCTTCTAACCAAAACGGAGTAAGAAGCCGGCAAGATGCCGGCGCTCCCAGCAAGAGACTTAATACTCCGGCGTCTGCCCCGTGCTCCGGATCACCACCTCCTCCACCCGCGCCTCGGGCGGAAGGCGCAGCGCGAAGCGGACGGTCTCGGCCACGGTCTCCGGCCGGAGGAACCACTCCTTGCCCGGGGCGCCGGGGGTGGAGCCGGCAAAGGAGGTGTCGACGGCGCCGGGGCGCAGCTCCAGGACGCGCAGCTCCGGGTTCTCCTGCTGGAGCGTGCGGGTCAAGGCCCGGAGCGCGAACTTGGAGGCGGTGTAGGGGCCGCCGGTGGGGAAGGTGCGGGTCGAGACGTCCGAGGAGATCATGAAGACCTGCCCGCGGGCGGCCTTGAGCTGCGGCAGGAATGCCACGGTGACCGCCCACGCCCCTTGGACGTTCACCCGGAAGGTCAGCGCGAAGTCCTCGGCCGAGATCTCCTCCAGCCGCCTAAAGATGCCGACCCCCGCGTTGTTGACCAGCGCGTCCACCCGGCCGAACCGCCCGAGGACCGCGTCCCGGAACGCCGCGACGCTCCCCGGATCCCCCACGTCGAGCGGATGGGCCAGGGTGGGCCCGGGGAGCTCCGCGGCCAGGCGCTCGACGGCGGAGACGTCCCGCGCTCCCAGGGCGACGGCGAAGCCTTCCTCCGCGAGGACGCGGGCGAAGACGGCTCCCAGGCCCCGGGAGGCTCCGGTCACGACGGCGACTTTGTGGTTTTCCATGGTGTCGATCTCCTGGTTCCTTCCATTACGGCCTCCACCCGCCCGGGCATGAATGCCCGGGCTACAAGGGCAGCGCCGGATGAATCCGGCTTCAAGCATTCTGTCTCGATCAAGCGGCTTGAAGCCCCGTTCACGGGGCGCTGCCACTGTAGCCCGGGCATTCATGCCCGGGCGGGGCTCCGGTTCAGGTTCTCTACCGGATAAACCTCTCCTTCACCCCTTCCCACCACCCCCGCCACCCTCCCGCCGGCTTGGGCGCGGCCGGCCGCTGCCCGAAGTCTTCCACGGCCACCTCGGGCGGCAGCGCGGGATTGCCGTAGCGCTGCCGGAGCTTGTGGAGGTGGTCCATCACGTAGAGGTAGAGGTCGGTCTCCGTCCTCCCGGGGAACTCCTCCAGGATGCCGCTCCCGCGAATGATCCGCATCATGGGCCGGTAGACCGTGTCCCGCCAGGAGGCGACCTCCTCGCGCCACGGGAGGTCCCGCCCCTGCTCGATGCCCTTGTAATAGCCATGGACGCGGATGTGCTCCAGCAGGCGCTCGTAGCCGTCCGGCACGGTCGTCCGGTACTCGTCCGGCCCCTCGGGGACGAGGCCGGTCGCCGTGAGAAAGGCGGCGAGACCTCGCCGGAGGAGGACGTCCTCGACCGACACCCCCGGCTCCAGGGGGACCGGGGTCAGAAACTCCATCACGTGGGCCTCGATCGTGGGGGAGTCGAGCGAGCGGGCGACCGAGACGCGGTGATGGCCGTCCACCACGAAGTAGGCCTGATCCACCTTGTAGAGCTCGACGGGAGGGAACCCCACGGGGCCTTCGGCCAGGTCGCGCAGCCGGTCCCAGCGGTCCTTCAGGGAGTCGTCGCGCGGCAGGAAGGCGCGATTGAACTCCCCGGGCCGGCCGAGCGTGCCCACGATCCGGTCGAGCGGTACCTCGTGGATGCCGCGGTCGAGCAGGTGCCGGAGCCGCAAGCCCTTCCGGACCTCATCGAACGGCAGGAGGTCGGTGGGGCGGCCGGAGATCACCCCGAGGAGATCCGCGATCAGCGCCGCGCGGCGCGCGGATTCGAACCCGGCCATGGCTACAATAGCCTCATGAAATTCTCGAACGACGGCTCCGTGGCGCTCCTCCCGCTCCTCACCGCGTTCCTCCTCACCGTCTGCGCGAGCGCCGCGCCCGCGGCTCCGGCGCCCGCTTCCGCCGCGTCCCCGGTGAGCCCCACGTGGGCGCGGGGAGCCGTATTCTACGAGGTCTTCGTCCGCAGCTTCGCCGACTCGAACGGCGACGGCATCGGCGACCTCCAGGGGCTCATCTCGAAGCTCGATTACCTGAACGACGGGAACCCGCGGACGGACAAGGACCTGGGGGTCGACGCCCTCTGGCTGATGCCGGTGTTCCAGTCTCCCAGCTACCACGGCTACGACGTGGTCGACTACGAGACGATCGAGTCCGACTACGGCACGAACGCCGACTTCGAGCGGCTGCTCGCCGAGGCCCACCGGCGGGGGATCCGGATCATCGTCGATTTCGTGATGAACCATTCGAGCTCCCAGAATCCGTGGTTCGTGGATTCGGCCTCCTCGCCGGCCTCCCCCCACCGTGACTGGTACGTCTGGCGGGCGGACGATCCGGGCTGGACCCAGCCGTGGGGCGGCAACAACCGCGTGTGGCATCCGAAGAACGGCGCCTATTACTACGGGGTCTTCTGGGGCGGCATGCCCGACCTCAACTTCTCCACCCCGGCCGTGCGCCGGGAGATGGAGCGCCTCGCCGCCTTCTGGATCTCCCGGGGCGTCGACGGCTTCCGGCTGGACGCCACCCGCCACCTGTTCGCCAACGGGCCGGGGGACCAGCAGAACGACCAGCCCGAGACCTTCGAATATCTGAAGGAGTTTTCGGCGAGCGTACGGCAAGCCTCGCCGCGGGCGCTCCTCGTGGGGGAGAACTGGACCGACACGCCGGCCCTCGCGAAGTACTTCCGCGTCCTGCCGATGAGCTTCGACTTCCCGCTGGCCGCGGCGATCATCGAGGGGGTGGAGAGCGGCGAGGCGGCCGGGATCGCCGGCAAGATCTCCGAGGTGATCGACGCCTATCCGCCGGGGGCGAACGACGCGCCGTTCTTGACCAACCACGACATGATCCGGCTCGCCACGCAGCTCGGCAACGATCCGGCGAAGCTCAAGAGCGCGGCGGCGGTCCTCCTGACGCTCCCGGGCACCCCGTTCCTCTACTACGGCGAGGAGGTGGGGCTCGAAAACGGTGGGACGGGCGGGGCGGACGAGCTCAAGCGCACCCCCATGCCGTGGGACGCCTCGCCCGGCGGCGGCTTTACCACGGGCCGGCCCTGGTACGCCTTCGCGCCGGGAAAGGAGACCGCCAACGTGGCCGCCCAGACGGGCGATTCCGCATCTCTCCTCTCCCACTACCGCCGCCTGATCCGGGCGCGGAAGTCGTCCGCCGCCCTCCGGCTGGGCGGTCTCGAAAAGCTCCGCCTCCTCTCCTCTGAGAACAGCTCGACCCCTCTCCTCGCCTTCGTCCGCGAGCAGGGAAAGGAGCGGGTCCTCGTGGTCCACAACCTGGGGACCACCGAAGCCGAGGCGGGGCCTTACTTGATCAAGGGGAAGAAGGCGGCGGCGCTGTTCACCATGCCGGGAGTTCCTGCGCCGAAGAAGGGGGCGGCGGGGTGGACGGTGAAGCTGCCGGCCGGGGCGAGCGGGGTGTGGCGGGTGCGGTAGGAGGCGCCGCGGCAGGCTCAGGTGAGCGGCGCCGGGTTGAAGAGCGCCAGGTCGTTGTAGATCCGGTGTGCTTCCGTCCAGGTCTTTTTCCGCCCGCGTCGACGTCGATCAGGTCGGGCCAGCGCTGGGCGAGCTCGGTGCGAGAGCTCACCGCTGACCCGCGCTCGTGCTCCGCCGGGTGCGATTGCCGCGCGGCTCGCCCCACTATCCGGGTGGCGGTGGGCCGGATGCTCACCGGCCTTTGTACCCACCAACCTCTTGCGGAAAAGGAGCGAACGATGTCCTTCAATGAAACCTTCGTCATCAACAACAACACCGACTACGAGCTGGTCCTCGACACGGTCAACAGCCAGAACCTCGACGGCGCCTGGCCAACCTCCGTGCCTGCCAACAGCAACCGCAGCTTCCAGCAGAGCGCCTCGCTCCTGGACCTCAACCCCACCGCCATCTACCAGATGCAGGGCGCCAACCCCGCCAACAGCGCCACGCTGCACTTCTACTGCGCCGGGGTGGGCTTGACGGTGCAGGTCACTGTCAGCCTGAAGTACAGCGGCACCTTCATCGCGGGCAGCTGGATCTCAGAGACCAACACCCAGAACGGGGGCACCCCGACCTCCACCCCCAACAAGGACGGCTATCTCGAGATCAGCGACTTCGGCAACAACTCCTCGCGCGGCACCGCCACCTTCACGCTCGGTTCTTGAGGGCGGTGCGCCGGCGCGGGTGTGCAGCAGGCCGACGGCCCCCGCGCGGACGCGAGCCACCTGTTCGCGCCGCGCGGGGAACCCGTCCAGGGAGAGAGGGGAATGATCAGTCTTGCAGCTCCCTCCTCTCCCCGGCGGGTGGGCGGAGGGCCGGGAGAGGAGGGCCGGGGAGGTGAGGGCCTACTTCATCTCCGCCGGCACCACGCCCGGCACCACCACCGGCCGCTTCGCCCGCTGGTCGAAGTCGGCGAGGATCTCTTCCTGCTTCTTCCCCTTCGGCACCACGATATCCATCAGCGGCGGCTGGATCTCGGCATTCTCGCGGCCGCCGCCGAAGCGGTCCTGCCAGCGGCCGGGGGAGACGGGGAGGATCATCAGCGACTCCGCGCCGGCCTTGCCGAGCAGGCGCCGGAGGTCGGTTGTCTGCAGCAGGTCGCTCCCGGAGACGGCGATGACGTAGCTCCAGGTGTCCTTGGCCGGGCCGCCCAGGAAGGAATTCGGCACGGAGAAGGTGATCTTCTGCCCGCGCACCCGCACCTGGTTGGGGAAGAAGATCCGCTCCTCGACGTCGCCCGGGATCTGGGCTCGCAGCGAGGCGATCTGCTCTTCGGAGAGGGACGTGTCTTCCTTTTTCGCCTCCTGGTTGAGCGACCGCATCAGCATCCGCTTGAGCTCGCCGCGGGCCTCGTTCGGCCGGGGCGTCAGGATGATGGCCCGCTCCCAGGCGTTCGCCGGATCGACCTCGGCGTTTCTGCCGGGCACCATCTCGAGCCCGCCTTGGCCCGGCACGCGGTCCATGTCGATGTAGAAGTCCACGTTCAGCGTGTAGAAGCCGAAGCGCGCGATCGTGCTGAGCGGCGTGCCGAGGTCGTCGACCGGCTCCGGGCCGGGGACCTTGACCGGCTTCGCGAAGGTGAGCTCGAACGTCGTCCCGTTCCGTTCGGACCGGGCGGTGACCGACAGGAGGTCCAGGTCGCCGGGATCGAGCTCGTCGTTCAGGGGATAGACGAGGTTGCCGTCGCCGTGGTCGTCGCCCCGAGGGTCGGTCAGGGTGAAGAGCACCGGGCCGGCCAGAGCCGGAAGGGCTCCCAGAAGAAGGGCCAGGGCCAAGGAGAGGAGCTTCGGACGGCTGGTTTTCATGACGTCTCCAAAAAATCGGTAAACACGAAGCCCGGCGGCGCGACACACCGCCGGGCTTTGAGAACGCGAGCGCCTGGCTCTAGAACCGGACCTTCATGAAGGTCTTCAGGCGCTGCTGCTTGAACTCCCGCGTGATCAGGCTGTTCCAGCCTCCGAAACGGCCGCGGAAGCCGGGCGAGCCCACGGGCACGCCGAAGTTGCGGGCGGTGTCCGCGTCGGCGAACTGGGTGACGAAGCCGCCGCCGAAGTCGGGATCGAATTCGCCCCAGTTGTACTCGTAGTTGAAGCCGAACTCGGCGCCGCCGATCAGGTAGCGCAGGTAGAGCATGACCTTGTTCTTGTCATGCTGGCCCGAGGCCATCGAGTGGAGCTGGTAGGCCTGGAAGGCGGTGTTGCCGTCCAGGAGGTCGACGTCGTAGTTCTCGTAGGTCAGAGAGCCGTAGACGTTGTCCGTGAGCTGGTAGCCGGCGCCGATCTGGATGAGCTGGTAGTCCATGTCGCGGTCGTCGTCCGAGACGTCGTCGAACGGCGCCCACTGGTAGCCGGTCACGCCGTTGACGGTGATCACCGGCGGGTTCCCGTAGATGTCGGCCGTGGTGTTCGGAACCGTGTTTCCGTTCTCCACCCGGGTGCCGTAGGCGCGGACGCGGTTGGCGCAGGCCTGGCCGCCGCCCGGGCAGTCGCCCGGCAGGAAGGGGAGGAAGCGCTCGTTGTCCAACCGGTCGTCGGTCTCGTCGATCCACTTGACCTTGCCGAAGAGGTCGACACCCTTGGCCACGTCCAGCACGTACTTGGCGCGCAGGACCATGATGTCGGTCTCCCTCTCCTGGAAGGGCGCGTAGGCGTTCCTGAAGGAGTTGATGCCCGCGTCCGACTCGAAGTTCGGATAGATGCTGTTGCCGATGGCGCGGGTGGTGTCGCCCCAGGCCTGCCAGTTGGTGTTGTAGTCGACCTTGGTGTACTCGCCCGACAGGTCGAAGCCGCCGACGCTCCAGGAGGGGGCGACGGTGATGCCCTTCCAGCCGATGACCGACTCGGCCATCGCCTCCTCGAAGTCGGTGAACTCGTTGTCGACGTTGATCGTGGCGACCTGCTGGGCCGGGCCCTGCCAGCCGCCGTAGCCGATGCGGGTGGGGTTGCCGGCGAACACGCCGAAGGCCGAGTTGTCCGGGCCGGGGAAGGCGAAGGCGCCGTCGTTGCCCTCGGTCAGCAGCACGTCCGCCTCACGGCGGGCCGCGAGGATCGAGATGTACTGGGCGCCGATGTCGAAGTACTCGAGGTTGAACGACAGGCCGATGCCGAACGGATCGTTGACGTCGACGTTGGCCTTGAACGTCTCGTCGTCGAGCTCGCCGGCGGGAGACGGCGAGAAGCCGGAGGTGCCGAAGCCGGTCGGGGTGCCGTACGTCGGGTTCGAGTTGGCCTCGGAGAAGTAGGCCTGGCCCCGGATGTCGAACATCGTGCTCGGGTGGAAGCCGAAGCGCACGCCCGTCACGTCGTTCTCGAACCGGAAGTCGACGTCCCGGCCGTCGTCGAAGTCACGGTCGGTGACGTCGACCTCGATGTCGCGCACCTGCTCGCGGATGACGGAAAAGTCGAGCAGCGACGACGGCGCGAAGCGGAGCTGCAGAATGTAGGCGCCGTCCGCGGCGGTGTAGTCGCCGGTATTGAAGTTCGGGCCGGCCCAGAGGCGCGGCAGCGACAGCCGCATGAAGTCATAGGCGATCCGGCGGTCGCCGAGCGATCCCTGGAACAGGATGGCCTTGGCATTGTCGCGGTCGATGTAGCGGATCTTGCCCGCGGTGAACGGATCGAACATGCCGAGATCGGTCGAGCCGATCGTCGCCGCGTCCAGGAATTTGTAGCCCGGGGTGATGCGCACGGTCAGGCCGCGCAGCTTGATGTACTCGTTCGACCGCGGATCGAACTCGCCGCAGTCGCCGCCCACGCAGGGCCCGCCGGGGGGCTCTTCGAACGCCGGGTTGCGTCCGCCGAAGCCGGCGAAGTTCGTCCACTGGTTCTGGCTGAAGCGCGACTGGATGCGGCCGTTGACCTCGACGTACCGGGAGGGCTTGGAGGCGAGCAGGAGGTTGATCTCCGTGCCCTGCCCGTTGTCGCCGTAGCCCTCGTTGGGGATGGTGGTGAAGTTGTAGAGGCTCCCGTCCGTCCTTTCGGTGCCCCACAACCACTTCGTGTAATCCTCGCCGACGATGAGCAGAGTCTGACCGTCCACGGCGAGCGCCGGCAGGGGAGCCAGCGCCGCCGCGGCGGTCAGCAGAGCCATCGCGAACCCTCTCTGAAATCTCATGGCAGTGTTTCCTCTCCTCGATGGGAAGGTCAGGGTCTATTGCTTGCGGACCATCTTGAGGACGGCCCCCTGCTTGGCCGTGCCGTCCGGATTGCACTCGTACTTGAGCATCGCGTGCTGCGCCGCCGCCTCGTCCGCGGCGCCCGTGCCGCTGCCGGCGAGGATGTCGATGACGTGCGGGTCGCAGTCGTAGTCGGTGCCGCCGCCGAAGCGGTGCTGGCCCTCGAACTCATTGACCTTGCGGGTCAGGAGGTCCTTGCCCTCGGGGAAGCCCTCGTTCGACTGCACGAGGACCTGGTAGCCCCAGGTCGAGGGATCGCCGCCGCCCAGCTTGTCGAGGTCGACGGTCGTCGAGATCGCCCGGCCGGCGGCCTTGACGCGGGCCGGGATGACGTACGCGGCCTGGTTCGCGGCTGCCACCTTCTGCTCGACCTCGGTCTTCACGCGGCTCGAAGGCTGGGGCGAGATCACCACGATGTAGTCCGGCTGATTCCCCTCGGCGAAGGTGACGTTGGTGCCCGGAGGGCCTTCCGTCATACCGCCTTCCTTGTTGTCGATGGCGATGAAGACCATCTCCACCGAAAAGCCCGTGCCCATGCGCCAGGGGTCTTCGAGCGGGGTGTTGAAGCTCACGTCGAAGTCCACCTTGTTGCCCTTGGCCTTGACGTCCAGGCCGGTCAGGTCGAACGAGCCGCGCTTGTACACGGTGTCGGTGGGATAGGTGTAGGTGCCGGGGCCGTTGTCGTCGTTGGCGGGGTCCTTGAACGAGACCCCCTGGGCGAGCGCGGAGCCCGCGAGCATCAGGCCGGCCAGGACTCCCGTGGTCCAGATCTTCTTGGTCATGAGTCAAACCTCCTTGGTTGTCGGGCCGTCTAGCCCTTGACTGCGCCGGCCGTGAGACCGGAGACGAGATATTTTTGCAGGAAAAGGAACAGCAGCATGACGGGAATCGCGGCGATGATCGATCCGGCCGCGAAGTAACCCCATTGCTGCGAGAAGCCGCCCACGAAGAAGCGCAGGCCGACCGGGCCGGTGTACATGTCCTCCCGGTTCATGAAGGTGGCCGCGATGATGAACTCGTTCCACCCGGTCATGAAGGAGAAGAGCGCCGTGACCGCAACCGCGGGCTTGGCGAGCGGCAGGACGATGCGGAAGAAGATCATCGCCTGCGACGCCCCGTCGATCAGAGCCGACTCTTCGAGCTCCTTGGGGATCGTGTCGAAATAACCTTTCAACATCCAGACGCAGAACGGGATGGCGATCGTGCAGTAGACGAGCACCACGCCGGTGAAGCTGGAGCCCAGCCCGAGCCACTTGACGACGATGATGTAGAGCGGGATGAGCATCAGGGTGCCCGGGAACATCTGGGAGACGAGGAACGACATGAGGCCCGCCCGCCGCCCGGGGAAGCGAAAGCGCGAGAAGGCGTAGGCCGCGGTACAGGCGAGGAACACGCCGAGGACCGTCGTCGCCGTCGAAACGATCACGCTGTTCCACAGCCAGCGCGCGAAGGGCTGGTCGCCGAAGAGCGAGCGGAAATTCTCGAGCGACCACTGCTTGGGCCACGGGGTGATCGACCACAGGCGGTCCCACGCGTTCGGGTCGGACGGCAGGGCGGTGATCGCCGCCAGGTTCTGCTCGCCGGAGAAGGCGATGGCCACCACCCACAGGATGGGGTAGACGGTCAGGATCACCATCAGGATGACGAACAGGTGGAGCGGCAGGTGGGGCAGGTCCCCGCTTCGTTTCGAGCTCATCCGATCGCCTCCGTCGCCCGGGTCACCCGGTTCTGCCAGGTGCCGTAGACCAGCAGGATCAGGAAGATGACCGCCGAATAGGCCGCCGCGTAGCCGTAACGGTAGTCCTCGAAGGCCAGCTTGTAGGCCTTGGTGATCAGAATTTCCGTGGCGCCCGCGGGCTGGCCGGCCGACACGAGATAGATGACGTTGAACTGGTTGAAGGTCCACACGACCGACAGGATGATCGCCGGAATGAGCGCGGGCTTGAGCGACGGCATCGTGATCGAGCGGAACTGCTGCCAGCGCGAGGCGCCGTCCACCCGCGCCGCCTCATAGAGGTCCGCCGGGATCGACTGGAGAGCGCCCAGCGAGATCACCATCATGAACGGGAAGGAGAGCCAGCCGTTGGTGGTGAGCACCGCGAGGTACGACGTGAAAGCCCCGTCGAACCAGGCGATCGGCGTGCCGCCGAAAATCTGCAGGATCTGGTTCACGGCGCCGAACTGCTGGTGGAACATCCCTTTCCACACGAGCGCCGTGATGTAGGTGGGCGTCGCCCACGGCAGGATCAGGATCACCCGGTAGAAGGTCTTGAAGGCAAAATCCTTGGTGTTCAGGATCAGCGCCAGGACGAGGCCCAGCGTCACGCCGATCGCGACGTTCGTGACCGTCCAGACGATCGTGAACCCGAGCGTCCAGTAGAAATTGGTGTAGTCCCAGACGAGCCCCTGGGGCGTCCGCTGGACGACCGAGACGTCCTTGATGATGTCCAGGTAGTTCTGGAGGCCGATCCAGGTCTGGAAGATGGACTCGTTCGTGTTGTAGAGGTTCGCGTTGGTGAACGAGAGGGCGATGCCGTAGAGGAACGGGAAGAAGACGAGGAGCAGCATCCCGATCATCGCCGGCATCACGTAGGCGTAGGCGATCCGGTACTCGACGAGCGCCCGCCCGGTCCGCGCCGCTACCCCTAAGCCCACGAAGCCGAGGAGGAGGAGCGACAGGAGCGACAGGAGGATCACCGAGCGGGTCATCCGGCCGGCGTCGACGGCGATCTCTTCGCCGAGCTTCCCCTCGTCCACGACACCGGCGGCGGAGACGAGCTCGCGCGGCTGGCGGTAGAGGTCCACGTCCCAGCGGCTGGGCTCGAGCTCGCCGGCCGGGAGCCCGAGCTCCGCGAGCGCCGCGCCGGCCTTGTCCGACTCTTCCGCGATCGTCGCCGCGATCGCCTCGCCGGTCGCCCGCCGCTCGCCTTCGAGCCCCCGGATCGCGTGGCGCCCGTAGAGCAGGAGGCTGGCGATCAGGAGGAGGGCCGCGGCCGCGGCGAGAGCCCACCGCCGCTCGCCGAGGACGAGGGAGAGGAGGAAGAAGACGATGACGGGAGCCAGCCCGTAGAGGAGGAAGGGGCCCCAGGCGATCCCCGCGGCCTCGTGCTCCTTCTTGGTTTCCATCTGCACCAGGCCCACCACCTGGCCGCCCTGCTCCAGGGGGGCCGCGAGCCCGAGGGTGCCGTCGGGGCGGCGCTCGAGCGAGATCTCGGGGCTCCGCGCGCCGCCCTCCCGGTTCCCCTCGACCGCGGCGCGGAGCTTCTGGCCGAGGTCGAAAAGCGGCTTTTCGTCGCGCGCGAGCCGCCGCGGGGCCGCGTTCTCCCCCTGGTCTTGCGGCGCCGTCGAGGCCGCGAGGCGGATGCCTTCGAAGAGGACGACGCGGATCGGGCCGGCCTCCGGGTGGCCCTGGGCGAAGCGGGCCACGGCGCGGCGGATCTTCGCCCCCTCTTCCTCCTCCGGGCCGTCGGCCGGCGGCTGGTCGAGGGCGGCGAGCTCGTCGCCCAGGCCCATCCCGCCTTCCTCCGGCGCGGCGGTCTCCTCGGGAGGGGCGATCTCCTCGCCCAGGCCGAAGCCGCTCTCCTCCGGGGCGGGTTGCTCGACGGCCACGGCCCGGTCCACCACCTGGGCCAGCGCCTGCAGGGTGACGACGGCCTGGCGCTCGGCCCGCTCGCGGCGCTCGGCCGTGCGGGCACCGGCCAGGAGAACGGCCCCGAGGCCGACGCCCACGAGGACGGCCAGGCCCAAGCCGATCAAGAAACGGCGGCGGTGCGACGAGGGACGGGGTTCGCGGGCCATGGCTCTATTTCTTCATGAGGTTGGCGATCCGTTCGACGACCTCTTTCTGGGCGGTGTCCAGGGCCGACTTGGGGGTGGCCGCCTTCTTGACGACCGTGTTCATGGCCGTGGTCGCGGGCGACCAGACCATCGACATCTCCGGCAGGTTCGGCATGGGGACCGCCACGTCCACCTGCTGGCGGAAGGCTTTCAGGACCGGATCGCCCGCCACCTGCGGATCGGAGTAGACCCCCTTGTTGGCCGGCGTCTGCCGCCCTTCGAGCGCCAGGGTCTTGGCGGCCGGCACGTCGGTCACGTACTTGGCGAACTCGTAGGCCGCGTCCTTGTTCTTGGAGGGGCCGGCGATGTAGACGCCCTCGACGGTGATCCACGGGCGGATCGGCTTGTTTCCCGCCTCGGAGATCGTGGGGAGCGGTGCCAACCCGTAGTCCACGTCCTTGTTGATCTCGCCCAGGAACCAGGGGCCGGAGAAGACGATGGCCGCCTTGCCGTCGTTGAACAGCGAGGTGATGAGCGCGACCGACGGCTCGGCCGGCATGAAGCCCTGGTTGATCCACTTCACCAGATAGTCGAAAGAGGCCACGTTCTGAGGTGAGTTGAGCGTGGGCTTCCGCTTGGCGTCGAACACGCCGCCGCCGAAGCCGTTCATCAGGGCCGCGTGGTAGTAGAAGTCGGAGTAGGCGTAGGCCAGGCCGAACTTGCCGGCGCCGGCGTTGGTGAGCTTCTTGGCCGTGGCCGCGAGCTCGGCCGTGGTCTTGGGAGGTGTCGGCAGCAGCTTCTTGTTGTAGATCATCGTGATGACCTTGAAGTTCAAGGGCAGCCCGTAGGTGTTGCCCTGGTAGGTCATCGCATCCATCGTGGCCTTCAAGTACCGGCCCTTGATCTTGTCGTCCAGGAAGAAGTCGATCGGCTCGACCGTGTTGCCGGCGGCGATCCAGCCGCCCAGGCGGTCCTGGGCATAGATGAAGAGGTCCGGCCCCTTGCCGCGGGGCACCGCGGCCGTGATCTTGTCGGCGAAGGCGTCGTAGGGCACGGCGAGCGTCGTCGCCTTGATCTTGCCGCCCTGGGCCTGGTTGAAGTTGGCGACCACTTTTTCGAACGCCGTCTTCTCGGCGCCTCGGTAGCTGTGCCAGATCACGATCTCCTTCTGGGCCGCCGCGAGGACGGGGAAGGCCAGGGAGAGGACGAGCGAGCCGAGGATGCCGCGGACGATGTTGGATCTCATGAAGATTCTCCTATTGCGACGTTTTACAGGCCTGCCGGCTTTTCGCTTCCCAGCGAGCTTCCGAGCCGCTGTTCGGTGGCGGTGTCGAAGAGGTGGCAGGCCGGAACTTCGATGATCAGGGAGACGGTTGCGCCCATCTCCGGAGCCCGGTGGGGATCGACCTTGGCGACCAGGAGATCGTCGCCCACGCGGCCGTGCACGATCACCTCGTGCCCGAGCGGCTCGACGAACTCGACCTCCGCGGTGATCGGGACCGTGCTCCCCCCCTCCCTCCCCGCCTCGCGGATGTTTTCCGGCCGGATGCCGAGCATGACCTTCCGGCCGTCCTGCCCGGCGGCCGCGGCGCGGAACGCCTCCGGCACCGGCATCTCGAAGCCCGAGGTCTTGACCGTGGTGCCCCCGCCGGACAGCGTGGCCTGGAGCAGGTTCATGGGGGGCGTGCCGATGAAGCTCGCCACGAACAGGTTGGCCGGCCGCTCGTAGACCTCGAGCGGCGTCCCCACCTGCTGGAGCTCGCCCTTGCTCATCACCGCGATCCGGTCGCCCATCGTCATCGCCTCGATCTGGTCGTGGGTGACGTAGACGGTGGTCGTCTTCAAGTTCTTCTGGAGCTTCGAGATTTCGGCGCGCATCTGCACGCGGAGCTTGGCGTCGAGGTTCGACAGCGGCTCGTCGAAGAGGAAGACCTTGGGGTTCCTGACGATCGCGCGGCCCAGGGCCACGCGCTGGCGCTGGCCGCCCGAGAGTTGCCGGGGCTTCCGGTCCATGAACTCGGTGATCGCGAGGATCTTCGCGGCCTCGTCCACGCGGCGGTCCATCTCCGCCTTCGGGGTCTTGCGGATCTTCAGGGCGAACTCCAGGTTCTCCCGCACCGTCATGTGCGGATAGAGGGCGTAGCTCTGGAAGACCATCGCGATGTCGCGGTCCTTGGGCGGCACGTCGTTGACCACCCGGTGGTCGATCTCGATCGTCCCGGCCGTGATCTCCTCGAGACCCGCGATCATCCGCAGAGCCGTGGACTTGCCGCAGCCCGACGGCCCGACCAGCACCATGAACTCGTGGTCCTGGATGTCGAGGTCGAGATGAGGGATGACCGTGACCGGTCCGTAGGTCTTCTTGAGCCCTTTGAGCGTCACCTCTGCCATGTCATTCTCCTGAGATCCTCTTAACGGAACCGCCCCGTAAAGCCCCTACCCTCGCGGGTAGTTTCCCTCGACGCCCCGGGGTAGGGGGGCGTCCGGCCCCGCTACCGGGGCCGCTCGACCGTGAGGATGCGGGCCCCGAGCGGCGCCACCTGCGCCTCGATCCGGTTGCCCGTTCGCGCGATGTCTTCGCCGTTCCAGACGTCCTTGACCGGGGAGTCGCCCCACTCGGCCGGGACTTCGAAGCCCGCCGTGGCCGGCGCCGCCCCGCGGTTGACCGCCACCACGACCACGTCCTTCGTCTCGGCGTCCCGCCGCAGGAAGACGAGGAGGTCCCCCTCGGACGATACGCCCGTGTAGGGTCCCCGCGACAGCGCCTTGTGCGCCCGGCGGATCGCGATCAGCTTTTTATAGTCGGCCCGCAGGGCCTCGTCCCGCCGCTGGCCCGCCCCGGGCCGGACCTTCCGGCCGCCCCAGGGCATGTCGCTCCGGTTGTCCGGCCAGTCGCCGCCCGGGCGCGCCACCTCTTCGCCGTAATAGATCATCGGCAGGCCCGAGGAGGTGAGCTCAAGAAGCGCCGCCAGGCGGAACAGCTCCCGGTTGCCTTCCAGGATCGAGAGCGCGCCCGGAACGTCGTGCGACGAGAGATAAGGCGAGAGGAGATACCCCTCCCGCACCTTCTCCCGGTTCTCCAGATAGCGGTCGAACGCCACCGTGCGCCCGCGCCCTTGCAGGAACCCGAGGACGCTCCCCTGGAAGGAGAAGTCGAAGCCGGCGTCCATCTCGCCCCCCGCGAACCACGGGTCGAGCGACTTCGCGTCGCCCCCCCAGACCTCGCCGATCAGGAAGAAGTCCTCCCCAAGCCGCTGGTCGATCCGCTTCCGGTGCTCCTGCCAGAAGTCGTGGTCCACGTGCTTCACGGTGTCGAGCCGGAAGCCGTCGAGGCCCACCCGCTCCGCGAGCCCCAGGTGGGCTTCCATCAGGAAGTCCCGCACCTCGGGAAGCTCGGTCTTGAAGTCCGGCAGGCCGGAGACGCACGAGGTCAGGTCGTCCTGCCCGCAGGTGCCGAGCGCCTCGGTGCGGAACCAGCCCCTGGTCTTCGGGTCCTTCAAATAATTGGAGTCGTAGCCCGCGTGGTTGTAGACCACGTCCAAGAGCACCTTCATGCCGCGGGCGTGGGCGTCGTCCACCAGCGCTTTCAGCTCCGCCTCGGTGCCGAAGCGGGGGTCCAGGCGGTAGAAGTCGTCCGCCCAGTAGCCGTGATAGCCCCAGTCGGGGAAGCCCGCGCCGGTCACGAAGCCGTCGATGTTCTTGACCACCGGGGTGATCCAGATCGCGGTCACCCCCAGGTCGGCCAGCTCGTCGAGCTGCGCGCGCAGGCCCGCGAGGTCCCCCCCGTGGAAGGTCCCCTTGGCGCGGACGTCGACGTTCTGGTTGTTTCCCGGGTCGCCGTCCGCGAAGCGGTCGACGATGGCGAAGTAGAGGATGCCGTCCCGCCAGCTCTCCTGCGGCACCACCGAGAGCGGCTTGCCCGCCGGAGCGGCCTCCACGCCGGCCGGGGGAGGAGCCGTTGGGGGAGCCGTCGCCCCGCTGCCGCAGGCGGCGAGGACGAGGGAGAGGAGAACGGCGGAGGCCAGCCCGGACTGCGGCCAGACTCGGGACGAAGAATGACCCGGCTCGGTGACGAGAGAACGCAGCGGAACCTCCCCCCAGGGCAAGACTGAACCCGCACACCCTGTCGAAACGGCCCGATTCTATAACAGGTCCGTTGAATGCTGGGGGGGGATCTCCCAAGCCTCCCCTCCCCGTGGCACGGAACGTGTTAGGTTTGTCCTGGACCCCTGCGGCGGGGCCGGGACCTGCCCGCCGCCGACACACGACAAGGCCGGAAGGGAGGATTCCTATGCCCAGTGGCATTGGACTGATGGGGCTGGGGAGGATCGGGAGGAACATCTTCCGCATCCTGTACAAAAGCGAAGACCTGCGGATTCAGGCGGTGAGCGACGTGGCGGACCCGGCGGCGCTCGCCTACCTGCTCCGCTTCGACACCATCCTGGGGCGTTTCCCCGACGAGGTGAGCAGCAAGGACGGCAACCTCTACGTGGCCGGCCGCCAGGTGAGGATGCTGACCGAGGAGAAGGGCGCCCAGGCCACACCCCCCTGGGGAGATTTGGGGGTCGAGACCGTCATCGAGGCGACCTCCAAGTCCCGCACCCGGGCCGACGTGGAGCGCCACCTGGAGGCCGGAGCCAGGCGGGTGATCCTCTGCTCGCCCCCCGCCGAGCCGCCGGACATCACGGTGGTCATGGGCGTCAACGAGGACGAGCTCCGCCCCGAGCACCGGATCGTCTCGAACGCCTCGTGCACCGCCCACGCCGCGGCGCCGGTGCTCGAGATCCTTGCAGACGCCTTCGGCATCGAGCGCGCGTTCCTCACCACCGTCCACGCCTTCACCAACGAGCAGCGCCTGGCGGACGTCCCCGACAAGGACCCGCGCCGGGGCCGCGCCGCGGCCGAGAACATCATCCCGCAGGAGACCAACTCCGCCGAGGTCATCATCGGGCTCCTGCCCGGCCTCGCGGGCAAGCTCACGGGCCACGCCATGAACGTGCCGGTGGCCAACGGCTCCGTCGTCGACCTCGTCTGCTGGCACGAGCGGCCGGTCACCGTCGAGGCCGTCAACGAGGTGATGCGCACCGCGACGGCGAGCGCCCACTGGAAGAACATCCTCAACTACGAGGACGACCCCATCGTCTCCTCCGACATCATCAAGGACCCGCACTCGGGCACCTTCGACAGCCTGGCCACCATGGTGCTGGGCACGAACGTCTCCAAGACCCTGACCTGGTTCGACAACGGCTGGGGCTACGCCCACCGGGTCGTGGACCTGCTCCGCTGCTTCGAGCGGTTCGACAAGAAGGAGACCGTCTAAATGAGCATCAAGATCGGCATCAACGGCTTCGGCCGCATCGGCCGGAGCGTCTTCCGCATCCTCTCGAGCCGGGACGACATCGAGGTCGTGGCGATCAACGACCTGTTCGAAAACGAGCAGCTCGTCTACCTCCTGAAGTACGACTCCGTCATGCGCGTCTTCCCCAAGGAGGTCACCGCCGACGAGGACAACATGTACGTCGACGGCAAGAAGATCGTCATGACCGCCGAAAAAGACCCCGCCCAGATCCCCTGGGGGAAGCTGGGGGTCGACATCGTGATCGAGTCGACCGGCGTCTTCACCAAGAAAGAGCAGCTCGAAAAGCACCTCCAGGGCGGCGCCAGGAAGGTCATCCTGACCGTTCCGGCCAAGGACGAGATCGATGCCACGATCGTCATGGGGGTGAACGACGACACCTTGAGGCCTGAGCACCGGCTCGTCTCGAACGCCTCGTGCACCACGAACTGCCTCGCCCCGATCGCCAAGATCCTGGACGAGCGCTTCGGCATCGAGGAAGGCTTCATCACCACCGTTCACGCCTACACCAACGACCAGCGCCTGGCCGACGTCCCCCACAAGGATTTCCGGCGGAGCCGCGCGGCCACCCAGAACATCATCCCCACGACGACCGGCGCGGCCCGGGCCGTGGGCAAGGTGCTCCCGCAGCTCAAGGGCAAGCTCGACGGCATGGCCATGCGCGTGCCCGTGCCCGACGGCTCGATCGTCGACCTCGTGGCCAAGCTGCGCGGCAACCCCTCGACCGAAGAGGTCAACGCCGCCGTTCGCGAGGCCTCGGAGGGGGCGCTCACCGCGATTGTCGAGTACAGCGAGGTGCCGCTCGTGTCGACCGACATCATCGGCAACCCGCACTCCTCGATCTTCGACGCCCTCTCGACCCGCGCCACCGGCGACGGCTACGCCAAGGTCGTCGCCTGGTACGACAACGAGTGGGGCTACTCCAACCGGGTGGTCGACCTGATCGACCGGATGGCGGCGGTGGGGTACCCGGCTTGAAGCGAGTCGGCATCCTGACGGGCGGCGGCGACGTGCCCGGCTT
>DATHUD010000190.1:0-18428 GCA_035462575.1 Thermoanaerobaculia bacterium
AAGACTACGGCCGGTGAAGAAAATCCTGACCGACACCGACCCCCGGGACCGCCTCTCCGAAGACTTCAACGCCTCGCCGAACCTTCGAACGCGCTGCCGAACCTTCGGACGCCTCTCAGAAGCCGGGAGCGCCTCGCCGAAGATTCGAACGCCTCGCCGAACCTTCGGACGCGCTGCCGAACCTTGGGACGCCTCTCAGAAGCCTGGAACGCCTCACCGAAGAATCGAACGCCTCGCCGAACCTTCGGACACGCTGCCGAACCTTCGAACGCCTCTCAGAAGCCTGGAACGCCTCGCCGAAGATTCCAACGCCTCACCGAACCTTCGGACGCGCTGCCGAACCTTCGAACGCCTCTCAGAAGCCTGGAATGCCTCGCCGAAGATCTCGTAGGCCCACCGAGTCTTCGACGAGCTGCCCGATTCTTCCGTGCGCCCGCCGGATATTCCACGAGGCTCCGGATTCCTCTGCGGGCCGCCGGCCTTGCCGCGAGGCCGAGGCGCGGCCCGGGAATGATAAAATGGTCTTCCGCGAGACGCTCTCTCTCTGCAAAGCCAAAATGACCCAGGGAACACCTCGACACGAGATGACGACGAAGCCGGTCGTCTACCGGATGCCCGAAGAAGAGGCCGTGATCGTCCGGCGGGACGTGGTCTACCAGGAGACCGAGGCCGGGGCTCTGACCGCGGACCTCTACTATCCGCCGGATTTTAAGAGCGGAGACCGCCGGCCCGCCGTGATCTTCGTGATCGGATATCCCGATCCGGGAGCCCGGAAGTTTCTCGGCTGCCGGTTCTTCGAGATGGAATCGTTCATCTCATGGGGACGGCTGACGGCAGCCTCGGGGATGGTGGCCGTCACCTACACGACCGGCCAGGATCCCGCGGCGGATATCTACGCCCTGCTCCAATTTGTGCGGCAGAACGCCGAATCCTTAGGGGTCGACGAGACGCGGATCGGCCTGTGGGCCTGCTCCGGCCATGTTCCGAATACCCTTTCGGTTCTGATGCAGGAGGGTCCCGATTCCTTCAAGTGCGCCGCCCTGTGCTACGGAATCACGATGGACCTCGACGGGTCCGCTCACGTCGCTGAACTGGCCTCGGCCTTCAAGTTCGTCACTCCGGCCGCGGGGAGGTCCGTCGAGGATCTTCCGCGGGACCTGCCGCTGTTCATCGCGAGAGCCGGGAAAGACGAATTTCCTCATCTGAACGAAACGATGGACCGCTTCCTGGCCAAGGCCCTGGCGGCCAATCTGCCGATCACGCTCGTCAACCACCCCACGGCTCCTCACGGGTTTGACTTCATGGATGACAGCGAGACCTCCCGGGAGATCGTACGGCAGATCCTGGCATTCCTGCGGTTTCAGCTGCTCGTGACAGGCGAGGAGCGGTTCCCGGGCGACAGGGAAGCCCGATGAATCTGTTCGTAGCGGCAGCATCCATTCTCGTGGTCAGCGCCTTGGCCGCGGTGGCCGTCGGAGCCGTAGCCGCGGTGGCGAGGCGGCTCAGCGATGCTTCGCTCGATCCGCGCTTCTGGCGCGGCGCGGGCTCCGCTCCGGTGACCGTGGCGTCCTTCACGCCCTGGCTTGCGTTGAGCGTGGTAGTCCTCCTGAGGTTGACCGGTGAGCTCGCTTTCAGTGGTGCCGCCGCATTCGCCGGCGCCGCCGGGCTCGTGCTCGGAGCAGGCTCGGCCGTAACGGAGGCCCGCTACCTGCGGTCAAGGGTGAAGCAGTGGCGCCTTGTTCACAACGTGGCAACGCTGGCCGCGCTGGCCGCGAGCCTTCTCTACGTCGCTTCCGTCCCGCCGCACACGGCAGAGCTGTTCTGGTTTTTCCTCTCGGGGCTCGGCCTCGCGCGCTTTCTGGCCCTGTCCGTCTCGCTTCCGCACCTGATCTGGGGGGACCCTCTCGACTCGCGGCCACCTGGTTAGTCCGGCCGGCAGGGATGCCGGTGCTTCCAGCGAAGGCTGCAAACCTGCCCGTGCGGGCCGCCCGCATCCGCTTTCCCCATCCAAGGCGTAGAATGGGCTTCGGAACCCGAAACCCTCCTCCAAAGCCATGGTGCAACAGTCACAAACCGGCCGCCTCGAACCGGAGAGCGATTCGCCGACCGGGCCGGGCTCGGGCGCGGACTATGCGGAGCTGCGGGACGAGCTCGCCCGCGCCGTGCGCCGGCTTTGCCCGCGGTGGCTGGCCTCGCGCGCGGAGGACCTGGTGCAGGTCGCCCTCTTGCGGATCTTCGAGCTCCGGCAGCGCAGTGAGCAAGAACGGGAGCTTTCGTCGTTCTATCTCAAGAGGGTGGCGTACAGCGCCATGGTCGACGAGATCCGCCGGCTGGAGCGCAGGCGGGAGTCCCCCCTGGAAACGGACGATGGAGAGCCGCTTCCTCTGGCCTCCGAGAGCCCCGGCCCGGAGAAGCTGCAGGAAGGCCGGGAGATGGGCGAGGGGATCCGCGATTGCCTCGGGACCCTCCTGCGCCCACGCCAGCTCGCCGTCACCCTGTACCTTGAGGACGTGAGCGTGGTCGAGGCGGCTCGGCTTCTCGGCTGGGAGCTCAAGCACACCCGGAACCTGGTCTACCGCGGCCTGGGAGATCTCCGCCGATGCCTGCAGGGGAAAGGATTTCATCCGTGAACGAGAGGGAGGGTTCGAGCGTCCGGTTGCGCGAGGCCTTCGCCGGGCTCGGCGAGCGGGCGGCGCCGGGGCCGTCGTGCCCGGATCCGGACCGGCTGTGGGCCGCCGCCACGGCCGAGTCGCCGGTCGAGGAGCGGCACGAGATCATCGCGCACACGGCGACCTGCGCGTCCTGTGCCGCGGCGTTCCGCCTGGCCCGGGGCTTGTCCGAGGACGAGGCCGGGCGCGCCGGACAGGTTGTGCCGCACTCTCGGTTCACCCAAAGCCCGTGGCTGCGCTGGGCCGCCCCGCTCGCCGCGGTCGCCGCGGCCCTGATCCTGGCGGTCCTGGTTCCCGGGATGTGGCGGAGCGAGCCCTCGCCGTACCGGGGCGGGGAGACTCGGGAGATCCTTTCGGAGACCCCGGAAACGGCGGTCCTGCCGCGCGAGCAGGCCGACCTGCGCTGGTCGGCCGGCCCTCCCGGCTCGCGCTACGAGGTCCGCGTGCTGACTCCCGAAGGCCGGGAGATCGCGGTCGAATCGGACCTCACAACGCCTCAGTACCGGATTCCGCCGTCCGCCCTCCAGGGGGTCGAAGCGGGCTCGGTCCTGTACTGGCAGGTGAAGGCCCTTCCGCCCGACGGGGCGAGCGTGGTGTCGAAAACGTTTTCCGTACGCCTCGAGTGAGCAATCCGGCGCCGGCCTTCGTTCTTCACATTGATGTTTCGAAGCCATTCCGGCTCGGAGTCAGGAGGAAAAGGACCATGCCTAAATCAACGTCTCCCAAAGATCTCACCACCAAACGCCCCTCCCCGCCGCCGAAGCCGAAGCGTCCGCAGGATCTGACGAGCGCGAGGAAGCCCTCTCAGGGCCCGCCGCGGCCTAATCTCCCACCGGATCCTCCTTCGGATTGAGGCTCCCGCGCGGTTTCCGGACGCTCTTCGGGCTCGCCGTCCTCCTCGCCGGAGCGGCCAGGGCCTCGGAGGACCCTTTCGCCCGCTGTGAGGGGTTATTCGTCGAGGCCCCGGAGCGTTGGGAGTCCTCCCGCTGTTTTTATGAGGCGGGCCGCAGCCGCGGGCTCTGGGGCGAGGCCGCGCGCCGCCTGGAGAGCCTCGCGGCCCGCCATCCGGACCGCCCCTGGTTGAATCTGGCCCGCGCCTATGTAGAGGCGGAGCTGGACCCGCCGCGGGCCGCCGGGAAGTATCAGGACGCCATCCGGGTCTTCGAGACCCAAGGCCACACCGAGGGCGAAGTCCGGGCACGCTGCGCCTTCGCCAACTGGCTGTCCGCGCAGGGGGAGAGCCGGGAGGCGGGCGAGCAGCTCGCTACGGCGATCCGGAGCGCCGAGAGGGCCGGCGCGCGCGCCCTGCTGGCCGAGGCCTTGATCTTTCAAGCGCACCATCTGCAAACGCTCGGAGCCGGCCTGCAGGAGCCCTATCTCCTGGCGCGCCAGGCGGAAAGCTACCTTTTTCCCCATGGGCCCGAAGGCCCGCAGATGCTCTGCCTCGAGCTGCTCGCAGGCCTCGAGCGCTATCTCGGGCGGCCCGAGCGGGCGGAGAGCTACTTTCGCCGTCTGGAGGAACTGGCGCGGGCGCACGGCCGCCACCATCTCGAAGCGAGGGCCCAGTTCGGTCAAGGCCTGTTGCTCTTCGACGACCTGGACCGGGCCCCGCGGGACTCGGGCCGGCCGCGCACGGTCGCCCAATTGCGCCGGGCTCTGGCCACGGCCGAGAAGGTGGGAGATCCGCGGTCGCAGGCGTGGATTCATTCGATCCTCGCTCACCTGGCGGAGCCTCCGGAGGCGCGGGAGCACCTCGCCCGCTGCCTGGATCTCGCCCGCGGGCGCAGCGACGTGATGACGGCCTCCTGCCTTCTGACCCTCTCCCGCGTCGAGTCGGAGACCGATCAGGCCGCCGCGGAGCGGGCCTTGGAGGAAGCCCGCGCCGTGGCCGCCCGGTCCGGCGACCTTCAGACACTCGGCCGGTTCCGGTACGACCGGATGAATTTCAGTTGGCGATTCGGCACGCGGGAACAGGCCCTCGCCGACTCCGCGGAGGCCATTCGGGCCGTCGAGGCGTTGCGCGACCGCCAGCTCGAGCAGGCCGGCCGGGCGGGCCTCTTCTCCCGCTGGCTGGCTCCGTACTATGCCGCCTCCGGCCATCTTCTCTCGGCTTACGAACGGTCCGGAGATCCCGCGGACCTGGACCGGGCCTTCGCGATCACCGACTCCCTGCGCGGGCGGGTCCTGCGCGAGCTCCTGGGCGGGCCGCGGGCGTCCGATCCGCCGCCATCCCGCGCCGCGATCGAGGCGGCCCTCTCGCCCGACGAAGCGCTCCTCTCCTTCCAGATCGCTCCGCGGCAGGACTTCTTCGGCTTTGCCGGCGGCTCCTGGCTGCTGGTCTTCACCCGAAGTGGAACCCGCGTCTACCCGCTGCCTGAAACCGTGGACCGGGCCCACCTGGAGACCGCCGTTTCGGCCCTCCTCGGATTGATCGACCGCCGGGACGGCGGCGAGGCCGGGCTCGCGGCGGCACTCCATTCTCAACTCCTGGGCGCGGCGCTCGCCGACCTCCCGCAGAACGTGAGCCGATTGGTGATCGTTCCCGACGGCGCCCTGCACCGGCTGCCGTTCGCGGCTCTCCGCCCTCGTCTCGAGGGACCGCCCCTCGCGGACCGCTACCGGATTTCCATGGCCTCGTCCGCAACCCTCTGGGACCGCTGGCGGCGCCAGCCCCGGCGGGAGTCGCGGGACGCGCTGGTGCTGGCCGATCCTCTTCTGCCGGCGGAGGTGGCGGAGACGGCCGAGCGGCGGGGCGACGGAGCGGGCCGGCTCCCCGGCGCCCGGCGCGAAGGGCGCCACGTGCTGCGCCGCTCGGGGCCGGGGAGCGTCCTGCGCGTCGGCTCCGAGGCGGGAGAAGCCTTTCTGAAGCGGCAGAGCCTCGCGCGCTTCGGCGTCCTGCACCTGGCCGCGCACGCGGTTGCGGACGAAGCGAGCCCCGAGGCGTCCGCGGTCCTGCTCGCCGCCGACGCTCCCGGCGAAGACGGCCTTCTGCAGGTGGATGAAATCGCCCGGCTCGATCTCCAGGGGAGCCTCGTCGCGCTCTCTTCCTGCCGCAGCGCCTCCGGGGCCCTCTTGGGAGGCGAAGGGGTGATGAGCCTCTCCCGCGCCTTTGCAGCCGCCGGGTCGGCCGCCGTGATCGGAAGCCTCTGGCCGGTGCGCGACGATGACGCCGAGGCGTTCTTCACCGTGTTCTACGATCATCTGGCCGCGGGCGAGACCGCCTCCGCCGCTTTTTCGGCCGCGCAACGAGAGCGCCTCGCAGACGGCGCTCCCGCCCAGGCCTGGGCAGGCTTCGTCCTTTCAGGCCATGGCGACTGGCGCCTCCCTCCCGGCCCGCAAAACGGCTCCGGAAGCGCCGGGTTTCCGGTGATCTTCGGGATCGCCGCGGGAATTCTCCTCCTCGCAGCCGTCTCTTTTTGGATCTCTCGCGTTCGCGGATGAGCAATCCGGCTTCGACGATCGTTCCTCCCTTCGCATCGACGTAAGGCTCCAAGGCCCACGAGGGGCTTCCAGAGAACTTCCGTCTTTATAAAAAGGAGAACCATCATGTTGAGCCTGCGCAAACTGAAGACCGCCGCCCTCCTCCTTGCCGCTCTCACGCCCGCCGCCTGGGCCCAGCAGCCGGCCGAGCCGCCGGAGGCCCGGACGGTGCTGCTCGCCAAATTCCACCTGGCCAACGGCAACACGGTTCAGATGTGGAGCCTGCCGGACGTGGACGAGATCATGATCGGCGAGATCACCAAGGCGGGCCCGAACGAGCGGTTCTTCTTGAAGCCCGAAACCCATCCCGTCGAGGTCTTCCGGCTCCTGGCGCCGAAGAATTCCCCGGTGCCGCGGGCGATCGCGCAGATCGATCACGACAAGGTGCTCGAGGGACGCAAGCTCGTCAACACCCTGTCCCGGACCATCGAGGTTCCGGTGAGCCGGCTGGGCCTGCAGGCTGTATTCGCGCCCAAGGCCGTCGGCGCGGGTTCCTGCGAGCCCGGGAACGGAGACGGAGCCGATTATTTCGAAGACCACCACTGCTACACCCTGGGCGGCCCGGGCTACGGCACCAGCGAAGGGTATTGCTTCAAGGATTCAGCCGACTGGATCCAGAAGACCTCCGGCGACCAGCGCCGCGCAACCTACACCCGCATGGCCGCCTGCGGCAGCGCCATGAGCCGGCTGCGCCACTTCTATGACACGGTGTCCGGCTGGACCACTCAGGTCAACGTGTACGTCGATGCGCAGAACGTGATCAGTTGGTGGAGCTACAAGGACGGCATCAAGCGCTACCGCCGCGTCCGCTTCGAAGAGAAAGACGAAGGGTCCGGCGCCTGGGTGCGCGGTTGGGTGAAATATCACTCGGAAGCCGCGGACGGCTGGTAGACGCCCGCTTCAAGAGGGCCCCGCCCCGCCGGGGCGGGGCCCTTTCTCCTCAGACCGCCATCTCCGGATCGAACCGTAGCCACGGCTCTCTCTGGAGCCGCGTGAGAAAGGTCCGCACGGCGTCGACGGTCCGCGGGGAGGCGACGGCCATCCGGCAGGCCTCGTGGAGGAAGCAGAGGGCGATCTCCGCCTGGGTGTGGACCTCCAGGAATCGAAAGGTTTCCAGCATCTCACCCGCAAGCTCCCGGACGTCGGCCGCCTTGCCCATCCGCAGCCAGACGGCGGCGAGGTCGAGCCCCACCAGGGCGGCATCGTAATCCTGGCCCACCCGGGTCAGCTCCGCGCGCACCTCCTCCAAAGCGCGCCCGGCCCGCCCGAGCTTCCCGCGCCCGGCGAGGATCTTCGCCTCCACCCCACGGAGCTTCAGTAAATTGAGCGGCTCTCCCGCGAACGCCTGCCGCAGGCCGCTTTGAAGGAGGAGCTCGCCCGCCTCGCGGTATTTCCCGCAATCCACGAGCGCGTGGAGGAGCCCTTCCTGACCGATCGCGGTGAGCTGCCGGTCGCGGCCCGGATCGATCAGGGCCAACCCCTCGCGCAGCAGGTCCACCGCCGCCCCTGCATCTCCGCGGTAGTGCAGGTTGATCCCTCGCGATATCAAAGCCCGGCCAGCCAGGTGGCGGTCGCCCGCTTCGAGATACAGCCTGTAGACCTGATCGAGCAGACCGAGGCCCTCGTCCAGGCGCCGCTGGCTGCTCCGCAGCGAGGCTTCGAGATCGGTCACCCGGGCGAGCAGGAGGAGGTCGCCGGTGCCCTTGGAGAGCAGGGAATAGGCGCGGGCGAGGGCGTTCTCCGCCTCTCGGAAGCCTTCGTTGATCCGGTGGGCGTTCGCCAGCTCGGCCCAGGCCCGGGCCCTCAGGTCGTACACGAATTCCGGAGCGCGGGAGTCGAGGGGCGTCTGTTCGGCCACGACCCGAGCCCAGTGGGCCAGCTCCAGCATTCGCCGGGGATCGCGGTAGCGCTCCTCGAAGCTCTTGCGGAGCAGGGCTTCGCAGAGCGGCCAGCCGTAGAGCGAGCTCACCTGCCGGGAGGTGAGGCGGCCGGGGTCCTTCGTTGTAAGGAGATCGAGGCTCCGGGAGAGCTTCTTCAGATCCCTCTCCGCGGCCGCTTCGAGCCGCGGGACCGACCTCTTCGCGCGGTCGAGCGCCTCGTCGTACCCGGCCTCCGGAAACTCCGCCTCCTCCGGACCGTCTTCGCGGGACAGCAGCGTCCGCGCGTGGCGGGCGATCCGGTCGCCGCACTCCGTGCAGCCCGTGAGGAGATGGCGGACGGCCTCCTCGAACTGGCCGGCATCGAGCCAGCCCGTCAGGTAACGCTCGATCTCGGCGTCGCTCAGGTGCGCCATCCGCCTCCCTCCCGGGATTCTGCTACGAGTTGCGGCGGATTGTCTCACAAACGAGATGAAGTGTCGCCGGGGCGCGACGGAAAGTGCCCGGGAGCGTGCCGCCTCCCGGGCACCAAGCCTAACCGTTGGGATCGATGCTCAGGCCGTGGTCGCCCCCTTCGGGGACCGCCGCGGTGGGCCGGGGGCAGCCGTTCGGGTCGATGCTCGATCCGTGGTCGCACTTCGCGGCTGGAGCGTTCTCCGGCGCCAGCCTCTCCATCCAGGCGGCGAGCCGGGTCCACAGCGCCTCCCAGCCCGCCGCGGGCCGCGCCTGGGCCTGGGCCCCGGGCGCCAGGGCCAGCAGCAGCGTGGCGGCGAGCCCGGCGGCGAGCCGGCCTCCTCTTCTCTGTGCCATGTGGTCCTCCTCGACCCGCGGATCGCGGCCGGAACCGGGAATCGGGCCGGGCGTTGCGGGTGAGGCTCTAGTCTGCGCCCTTCCGGGCCATCTCCTCGCCGTCGCGGCTCGCGCTATACTCGGAATCACCATGCGAAACATCGCTTTCCGCGCGGGTGTGGCCCTGCTGCTCGGCGGCTTGCCGCTTCAGATGGCGCTCGCTTCTCCGCAGGCTCCGGCGAACGAAGCCGGCGCACCGGGCTCCGCAGCGGCCAAGGCCGTTGCGGAGGGCCAGGCGCTTCTCGCGAAACGGAGCCCGGAGGACATCCGGGCGGCGCTCCGGCAGTTTGAGCGGGCGACCGCCGCCGACGCCAATTTCGCTCCGGCCTACGCGGGTCTGGCCGAAGCCCGGGCGCTGACTTTCGAGTATCCCGGGGCCCGGGAGGCGGCGCTCCGGGCGGTGGAGTTGGACGACGGCCAGGCGACCGCCCATGCCGTCCTCGGCTTCGTCAAGCTGCACGCGGATTGGGACTGGGCCGGGGCCGAGGCGGAGCTCAAGCGGGCTCTGGAGCTGGACCCCAGGAATCCCACGGCACACCTCTGGTCCGCGATCCTTTGGGAAGCCACCGGCCGCACCGAGGAGGCGGTGGCGGCGGCGCGCCGGGCCGTAGAGCTCGCGCCCGGCCAGGCCCAGGTCCGCGCCGGGCTCGGCTACCGCCTCTACTGGGCGCGGCGCTACGACGAGGCGGTCGCGGAGCTCACCGCCTCTCTGGAGCAGGATCCCGAATCCTCGACGGCCCACTACTTCATCGGCCGCGCCCGCGTGCAGCAGGGACGCTTCGACGAGGCCCGGACCGCCTTCGCCCGCGCCCGGGAGGTCTCCTCCGAGGATGCCAACCTGAAGTCCGCGACCGCCTATCTCGAAGCGCGGGCCGGACGGCGGGAGGCGAGCGAGAAGATCCTCCTCGAATTGCAGCGCCTCTCTCTGCGCGGCCTCCCCTTCTCCTCGCAGGTCGCCGGCATCCGCGCGGCCCTCGGGGACAAGGACGCCGCCCTGGGATGGCTGGAGCAGGCCCACTCGGGCCACGAGGCCGCTCTGGTCTGGATCAAGGTGGACCCGCGCTTCGATCCCCTGCGGGGAGAGCCCCGGTTCGTGGAGATCCTGCAGCGGATGGGGCTCGCGCCGGCGGCGCCTTAATTCTCACACCGCCCGCGAAGCGCCTCCACGACGTCCTCGAATCCGGCGTCCATCGCCATGTCCATGGCGGTGGTTCCTTCCGTCGTGTAGGCGTTGGCGACGGCGCCCCCGGCCAGCAGAAAGATGACCGACTCGACGCTGCCTGAATTCGCCGCGAGCATGAGAGGGGTCGCTCCCGAATCCGAGCGGGCGTTGGCGTCCGCACCCGCCAGGAGAAGCATCCGAACGATCTTGGAGCTGCCGGATTGGGCGGCGACGGACAGGGGCGTCCGGCCCTGCGCGTCGCGGGACTCGATCGTGGCCCCGGCATCGAGGAGGAGGGTCACGATGGCTTCGCGGTCGCCGGGCGTGCACCCCATGTCGGCGTTCCAATGCAGGGGCGTATAGCCGTTGTCGTCCCGGCTGTCGACGTCCAACCCTTCAGCGAGCGCGGCGAGCGTACCCTCCGCATCGCCACAGTAGGCGGCGAAGTGGAGCTCGTTCATCCCGCGCTCGCCGGCTTTCGGAGCCCAGTAAACGGGCTTCACACGCTTTTCATCGGCCATGCCGGAAAGATAGCACCTACCGTTCGCTGTCGAGCATCCGCATCTGGTGCGAATCGTAGCGGCTGCCGGCGACGGCGGACGCGGGCACGGCCTCCTCGATGCGGGCGAGGTCCGCGGGCGACAGCTCGACCTCGAGAGCGCCCAGCGACTCTTCGAGCTGAGTCCGCTTGCGCGCGCCGAGGACGGGCACGATCGTCTCGCCTTTCGCGAGCACCCAGGCGACCGCGAGTTGCGTGGCCGAAACCCCCTTCTCGGCGGCGAGCTCCTCCAGCGTGCGGACCAGCGGGAAGACGGCCGGCCCCGTGGAGCCCAAGGAACGGACCTTGGTGTGTGTCTGTGTCGTCATGCCCCCAGGGTAGAGCAGGCGGTTTCCCGCGGCAAGAAGGCACCCGCAAGTTCTATACTTACCGCATGGAAACCATGGAGATCCGGGGTCTGGAATCCCCCGCCCGCCCGACAGGCTGGCGGCCTCGGCCTCCAGCGATGAAGCGCCGGCTCCGAGGACAGCGCGAGAGATGCGGAGCCTGCTAGAATGGCGGCATGAATGTTGAGACAACTGTACACATCTGGAAAGAGGGTGGCCAGTACGTGGCTCACGCCATGCCGATCGATGTCATGAGCAGCGGTTCGACTCCGGACTCAGCCCGCCACGCGCTCGACGAGGCCGTGCGTGCATTCCTCCTCACAGCCGTAGACGCCGGCACCTTGGAGCAGGTTCTCGAGGATTGCGGCTATGAGCGCCGTGGCGAACACTGGCTCTCTCCCGACTTCGTGGCTATTGAGCGGCACGAAGTGGCCTTGACCGTCTAGATGCCGCGGATCACGCCGCTTCCTTGGAAGACCCTGGAGAAGGTCTTTTTAGCCGCGGGCTTCACCTTCGCCCGCCAGGTGGGCTCCCACAGGACCTACAGCAAGCCAGGCGTGCCTCGCCCGCTGGTCCTGCCGACTTATGACGAAGTTCCCGTCTCGATCATCCGGAACAACTTGAAGACCGCCGGCCTCTCCCGTGAGGAGTTCTTCGAGATCCTGAGCACTCTTTAACCGGTCGGCGATCCAGTTGCTCGCCCCTCCCGTCCGTAATCCAAATCGTAATCTTGCGGTGCTATGCCTGCGGTGCCCAGCTTTGGGCGGTCGCCCCTCACCCTGGAACCGACATCCTTGAGCCGCCCGACCCTCCGCCCTCCGCGCTTCCTTCCCCTGGTGTTGCTCGCCACCATTCCCCTGGTGCTGCTCAGCGTCCTCCAGACGGCGCTCTACCAGCGGGACAAGCGGACCGCCGTCACCGACCGGCTGCTCGAGGCGGCCGAGGCCGTCGGCAACGGGATCGACGAGTACCTCGAGACCCACCGCCGGGCCGCCCTCTCCCTGGCGGAGGACCTGAGCGGGAGGGACGGGCTGGGCGGCGGCTCGCTCGATCCCTGGCTCGCGCGCCAGCATGCTCTGCATCCGGGGTTCCTCACCATGATCGTCGCGGACCGCGAGGGGCGGATCCTCGCCGCCTCTCCCCCGACCGGAGCCGATGGCCGGGCGATCGCCAGGGCGGGCTTGACGGTGGCCGACCGGGCCTATTTCCGCGAGCCGTTGCGGACGGGGAAGCCCTATATCTCGGAGCTGTTCCGGGGGCGCGGCTTCGGCAGCGATCCGATCGTGGCGGTCAGCGCGCCGCTTCGGGACCGCCGCGGTGAATTCGCGGGAATCGTGGAGGGCTCGCTCAATCTCCAGACTTTCGAGCGCTTGAGCGCCATTCATCACCGGATGCGGGGATTCGAGGTGATCGTTCTGGATTCCCAGGGCGTCGTCCTCTGGGCCAGCGCGGGCGCGGGGCTGGCGCCGCTCGCGGACGCCCGGAGCCTCGCCTCCCTGACGCGGCCCTCCTCCGTCGTCAAGGGAGAGATCGAAGGCGAGCCCTACCTGCTGGCCAGCGTCAGGAGCCGGGTCAAGCCGTGGAGCGTGATCGTGCGCCGGCCCTGGCGCGACGTGCGCAGGATCATGGTCTGGGGCAACGTCCTCACCGTGTTGAGCGTCGCCGTGGCGCTGGCGCTTTCGGTCTTCCTGGCCTATGTGACGAGCCGGCCGCTGCGCGAAAGCGAACGGCGGTTCCGGGAGCTGGCGGCGCGCAGCTTCGGCTTCCTCTGCATGCACGACCTCGAAGGAAAGCTCCTGATGGTCAACCCGGCCGCCGCCGAGCGGCTCGGCTACGCACCGGAAGAGCTGGTGGGGCGGTCGCTCGCAGACATCCTCGCCCCCGCGGTGCGCGGCCATCTCGCCGGTTATCTCTCCCGCTTGAGGACGGGCGAGGTGAGCGAAGGATCGATGAGGGTGGTCACACGGGCCGGAAAGGAAAGGGTCTGGATCTTTCGCAATCACCGGGTCGTCGAACAGGGGAGAGCGCCCTACGTGCTCGGCCATGCGCTGGACATCACCGAACGCTCGCAGGCGGAAGACACTCTCAAACGCCGCGCTGCCGAGCTGGCCCGCGACCTCGAGGAACGCAAGCAGGTCGAACGGATGAAAGACGACTTCGTCTCGGTCGTCAGCCACGAGCTCCGGACCCCTCTGACGTCGATCCGTGGCGCGCTCGGGCTGATCCGGGGCGGCGTGGCCGGCGAGCTGCCGGAGAAGATCCGCCCTCTTTTCGACATCGCCGCCACCAACTGCGAGCGGCTGGCCCGCCTGATCGACGACATCCTGGACACCGAGAAGCTCAAGTCCGGCAAAATGGCCTTCCACTTCGAGCCGGTCGAGCTGGCGCAGCTCGTCGAGCAGGCGGTCGAGAGCCTCCGCGCCCAGGCTCAGGCCCAGGAGGTCGAGCTGCGGATCGTCGAGACGGCCCCGGAGGCGTGGGTCCGCGCGGACGCCGACCGCATCCTGCAAGTGCTCACCAACCTGCTCTCCAACGCTGTCAAGTTCTCGCCGCCGGGCGGACGGGTCGAAGTCGCGGTCACCCGGAACGGCCAAGGGATCCGAGCCCTGGTGACCGACCATGGAGAAGGGATTCCTCCGGGGTTCCGCTTCCGCATCTTCGAAAAGTTTGCCCAGGCCGACTCTTCACAGACCCGGAGAAAGCCGGGAACGGGGCTGGGCTTGAACATCTGCCGCGCCATCGTCGAGCGGCACGGCGGCCGCATCTGGTTCGACAGCAAGCCGGGAATCGCGACGACCTTCGCCTTCGAGCTGGAGCCGTGGGAGGAGGGAGAGGAGGCGGTGAGTTGATCGCCGAGCCCGGGAAAGGACAACAAGGACCTAAAGGACCCAAAGGACCTAAAGGACACCACGGATGGTGAAGTCCTTTAAGTCCCTTAAGTCCCTTAAGTCCTTTAAGTCCTTTAAGTCCTTTAGGTCCTTTAGGTCCTTTGCCTTTTACCGCGGCCTCGGCGCCACGAAAACGTTATCCTGAATCTCGCCGCGGATCGCGGTGTTGCGCCGGATGATCTGCGCCAGGGTCTGGCTCCGCACCAAACGCAGGAGATCCGCCGGCAGGTAGCCCTCGTGCCAGAAGCGGTCGCCGTCGCGCAGGCGCTCGAACTGGTCCCGGAGCACAATGAAGAAGGTCTCTCCCACCATGGCGCCCGGCAGGTCGTCCTCGGCGAGCCCGCCCACCCAGGCGTCCACGTCGTCGACCGAGGTGTAGACGGCGTCGAGCCGCGCCTGCACGGCGGGATTCGAGCTGATCTCGTCGAAGCTCTCGACCCGCGGCAGCCCCAGGTCGGCCCGAAGCTGGTTGTAGCCCGGCAGGCCGTGATCGCGCCCGCGCTGGATGTTGAGCGACGCGAGGTCGAAGCCGCCGGCTCCCGGCGGGCCGAAGAGGAAGTTGCGCACCGCGTCCACCAACTGGCTGTCGAGCTCCTGCGCGCGCTGGGTCGCGAGGCCACGCAGATAGGGCTCGACGCCGACGCTGGTCAGCGCCTGCTGATTGAAGAAGGCCGAGGCCAGCGGAAGGTGGCCCTGGGCGATCGGCTGGCGGTTCGGGCCGAGGCGGAGCAGGTTGGCGGAGAGAAGGCTGTGCCCCAGCCGGTAGGCGGCGGTGGCGAAAACGTTTTCCACACCGGCGTTGACCCGCGGCTGATAGCCCCGGTACGGCCGCAGCGCGGTCGGCCCCAGGAGCACGGGCAGGAACTCGCGGTAGGTGATCCCCTGGATCTCCGCGCCCACGATCGCGCGGGCCTGCTGATAGATCTGCTCGTCGCTCCAATCGGGGTGCTGGCGGCGGGTGTCGTCGGCCCAGAAATTGTGCTCGCGCAGGAACAAGGTCTGGATCGCGGTCAGCCCCACCTGCTCGTTGACGCGGATGTCCCCGGCCACGAACACGGTGTCGCCCGGCGGGAAGTTGGCGAGGCCTTCCGTGTTCAGGGGAAGCAGGTTGCCGGCGCTGGTCTTGAGCCGCCCCGTGCCGTCGAGCGCGCGCAAGGCGCGGGCCCGCACCGCGTCCGAGCCGTAGACCTGCGAGGCGTCGATGTAGGCGGTGATGCCGTTGACCTGCTGCCGCACCCCGGCCACGTCGTTGTAGGCCGAGCGGCCGAGCGCCATGATCACCTGGCCCGTGCTCTTGGGATCGAACTGGGGATCGCCCGCGGGGATTTCGATGGGGAACGGCTCGGCCGGATCGGCGGTCGTGGTCAGGTCGAGGTCGTGGTCGAGAAACTGTCCCCACTGCCAGAGGAAGTCGGAGGCGCCGCGCCGGTTCGGGCGCGAGCCCTCGGCCGCGGCCACGGTGTTGCTGATCGCGCGGGGGCTGGGGCGGTTGCCCCCGGCCGGGGCGCTCTTTCCATCTTCATAGCCGACGGTCGTGCGGCGCAGGAATTCCTCGCCCGCGCGGCCCCAGTCGGGGTTCGCGCGGTTGTTGCCGCTGCCGTCCACGGAGCGGACCTCGTTCGGGTACCGGGCGGCCGGCTGCGCGGGCGGCCGGGGCTGCGCAAAGGCGGGCGCCGCCGCGATGAGGAGCATACCTAGAATCGAGAAACCGCTGGCCGTGAGCCGAGGCTCTGTCGTCTTCATTTTGTCTCGTCTCCTTTCTCTCCGGGAAAGGTAGACGCGCAACATGACGGGAAGCCCGGGGGGAAAATGACAAAACCGTCATCCGCCATCCCTCGTCTTTCCCTCGCGGTCTCTGCTAGATTGGGGGCACCGTGAGAATCCTGGTGGTAGAAGACGAGGCGAAAGTCGCGAGCTTCGTGCGCAAGGGGCTCGAAGAGCAGGGCTTTGCCGTGGAGGTGAGCCTGCACGGCGACGAGGCCTATGAGCTCGCCCGCACCCGAGCCTATGACGCCATCGTGCTCGACATCATGCTGCCGGGGCGCGACGGCCTGTCGATCCTCGCGAACCTCCGCGCGCAGCGCAACCCGGTGCCCGTGCTGCTGCTCACCGCCCGCTCCGAGCTCGACGAGCGCGTGCAGGGCCTGAACCTGGGCGCGGACGACTACCTGACCAAGCCGTTTTTCCTCGAAGAGCTGATCGCCCGCCTCCACGCCCTCGGCCGGCGCCGGGGCGGCGACCAGGGGAGCGTGCTCCAGGCGGGAAGCGTGACGGTGAGCCTCCTCACCCGCGAAGTGCGCCGCGGCGACGAGCCGGTCAGCCTGACGTCGCGGGAGTTTCACCTGCTCGAAGTGCTGCTGCGCACGCCGGGCCGGGTGTTCACCCGCACGCAGCTCCTGGAACGGGTCTGGGGCTACGATTTCGATCCGCAGACGAACCTCGTGGACGTGAACATTCAACGCCTGCGGAAGAAGATCGATCTCGACGGCGAAGAATCGATCATCGAAACCGTGCGCGGCGTGGGTTACCGCGTGCGCAAGGCGTAGGGCATGCCGAGGCCGACGTTCCGCTTCAAGATCGCCCTGCTCTCGACCGTGCTCTCGGGCACGGTGGTGCTGGCCTTCGGGATCTTCTTTCTCACCGTGATCCATCGCGTAGGGCTGGCGCGCATCGACCGCGAAATCCTCGCGCTCGGCGAATCCCAGCTCAAGGTGCGCCCCGACCGGGATGCCGGCGAAGAGCTCGAGCGCTCCCTCGGATTCATTTACGGTCCGGACGGCGGGCAGCGGTTCATCCTCTGGGTGCGAAACCGCTTCGGCGAGACGATCTATCAATCCCCCAACTGGCCTGCCGGGCTCGACGAGAGCCGTCTGCCCACGCCCAGAGTGCGCCATCCACCGCCGGATCGCCGGGAACGCCGGCCCAGGCCGGAGCCGCCTCCGGGCTCGCCACCCTTCTTCGGTCCGCCTCGCCAGGGCGAATCCCCCCGGCCGCCGCCACCAATCCGCGCCGCCTTTGCCACCGTGCGCGAGGGCGGCACCGACTGGCGCGTGGTGCGGCTCGTCCACCCGCGCAACGAGGTCATGCTGGCGCAGGATCTGGCCGTGTTGGCCGCGGAAAACGCCCGCTACCGAAACGCTTTTCTGCTCGCCGCCCCACCGGCGCTGCTGCTCCTGGCCCTGGCCGGAAGCTGGGTGGCCGCGCGGGCCCTGCGGCCGATCGAAGCGATCACGGCCACGGCAAAAAGCATTACGGCGCGGGGCTTGGGAGAGCGCGTGCCGCCGATGCGCGCGGACCGCGAGATCGCCCAGCTCATCGAGGTGATCAATGGCATGCTCGAGCGCCTGGAGCGGAGCTTTCAGCAGGCCGCCCGCTTCGGCGCGGACGCCGCGCACGAGCTCAAGACGCCGCTCACCATCCTCCAGGGCCAGTTGGAGCAATCTCTCCAGGAGGCGCCGGACGGCTCCCCTGCCCAGCGCACGCTGAGCGATCTCCTGGGCGAGGTGCAGCGGCTGCGCTCGATCGTGCGCAAGCTCCTGCTCCTGGCCCAGGCGGACGCCGGACGGCTCGGCGGGGCTCTCGAGACGATCGATTGGAGCGAGCGCGTGCGCGAGCTGGTGGCGGACACCCGCGAGCTCGCGCCGCACATTCCGGTGAGCGCGGACATCGCTCCCGAGATAAAGGTCCAGGGAGATCAGGACCTGCTGGTGCAGCTTCTCCAGAACCTGGCCGGCAACGCCGTCAAGTTCAGCCAGGGCGATCCGGGCGCCATCGCCATCGAGCTCAAGGAAGAGCGGGGGCGCGCCGTCTTCCGCATCGCCAACACCGGCCCCGCGCTCGGCCGAGAGGAGAAGGAGCGCATCTTCGAGCGCTTCTACCGCGGCGACCCGTCCCGCAACCGCCGGATCGACGGCGTAGGGCTGGGCCTCGCCCTCGCCCGCGAGATCGCCCACGCCCACGGCGGCGAGCTCGAAGTGGACACGCCGCGGGCGGGGTGGGTGCGGTTTACGCTGGTGTTATAAAACTAAGGGAAAAACGGGCAGCGGTTCCTCACCACCGTCATGCAGACCCAGTCGCAGCCATCGATTCCGCACGGATAGCAGCAGAGCTGGCCCGTCGGGCATTGAGAGTGGCTGGTGCAGGTGGTCGAAAGGAACGTCGGGCTGGGCGGCAGGAGCTCGTTGCCGGGAGCGTCGCTCGGGCCGCCCGACAAAGTCGCCAGAAAGTCGGCAACGGGGGCCACGGAAGGCGCGGCGGCGGGCGGCGTCTCCGCCGTACACGGTGCACCGGGGACCAGGGCGAAAACGGTGAGCAGGACGAGAACGGTCGCAAAGGTTTTCATGGCATCCACCTCCTTGTTCGCAGCCGGCGGGAAGCCGGCCGCCTACAAGAGAAGGTGTCTGCCGCCCTCTATACGAGACTTCTTTAGTTCTACTTTGTCAGACTGCGGCCGAGCCCCCTACCGGGCCCTCACCACCCCGGTCCTCCTGGTATGAAAATGGGGGCTGCTGTGGCCTGCGACCTCACCCTCCGGCTCCCTCTCCTAAAGGAGAGGGAGAGAAAAGCAAACCCGACAAACCGGAGCCCCTCTCCTTTAGGAGAGGGGTTGGGGTGAGGT
>DATHUD010000191.1:0-8878 GCA_035462575.1 Thermoanaerobaculia bacterium
GCTGTAGTCGCTCGTGAAGCTCTGTCGAAAGCACCGCGGGGCGCCCGGTGCCAGGCTCCGTCATCTGCTGGAGCAGGAGCCGATGCCAGGCGCTTCCCTGAGCCACCCCACCGTCGACCTCCAGCGCGATCCGGCGAAACAGGTTTTCCATACCGGTATAGAAGGAGTGCAGCAGTGCGGCGAGAGCGGACAGCTCGATCGCATCCGGCTCCACGGTGAGGCACTTTTCAAGGAGAGGACGATGGAGGTCTAAGAGTTGCTGCAACTGGCTCTCTTCGACGGCGACCTGCTCTCTGAGGTCAGGCCACACGCCGGAGGACACCCTTCTCCCTGAGGTAGGAGACGAACGGGCTCGGGTCGTCCAAGTCCACCAGGTCCACATTCCTCTCGAACAGGTTGCTCAGGCGGGCCATGGTGGCGTAGAAGACCTCCGGCGGGAGCCCGGAGACGGCGAGATCGACATCGGACCCCTCGTGCTCTCGCCCTTGCGCCAGAGACCCGAAGAGATAGACCTCCCTTGCACCCGCCGCCCGGAGCAGGGCCGCCCCCTTCTTCAGAAGCTCGTCGATCTTCTGGTACCGTTCCATTCCGCCACAATCATACCGAACCCGGGTAAGGAAGAACGCCCTTGGGACTGACCCTCACCCACGCCCTCACCCCCGAAGACCTCCAAAACGTCCGCCTCCTCTTCGAGGAGTACGCGGCCTCGCTCGGCTTCGACCTGGGATTTCAGGGGTTCGCGGAGGAGCTGGCGGGGCTCCCGGGCGGCTATGCTCCGCCTCGGGGACGGCTCCTCCTCGCGTTCGTGGACGGCCGGCTTGCGGGCTGCGTGGCGCTCCGCGAGTTGGAGGACGGGGCGTGCGAGATGAAGCGGCTCTACGTGCGGCCGGGCTTTCGGGACCTCCGGATCGGCCGCGTGCTGGCAGAGACCGTGATCGCTGAGGCCCGGGAGATCGGCTACGCCCGGATGCGCCTGGACACCGTGCCGTCCATGGGGCGCGCCCAGGCGCTCTACCGGTCGCTCGGGTTCCGCGAGATCCCGGCCTACCGCTACAACCCGGTCCCGGGGACCGAATATCTGGAGCTCGACCTCAGGACGGCCGCGGACTGACCTGACCGTTGCCGGCCCCATCCACCTTCCGCGTCGCGATGAACGACTCCAGGAAAGCCCGGTCCGCGGGAGCGATCCGCAGGAACTCGACCCCCACCTGGTGCTCCGTCGGGCTCTTGCTGATCTCGTAGACGACCCGGCTGTCCGTCTTGAGCACCCGGCCCTGCAGCGCGATCGACAGCTCCATCAGCGAACCGAAGCCCAGGGACTCCTCGCTCACGAACATGCAGCCCCCCGGTCCCAGGATCCGGGTCCGGGCAAACTCTTCGAAGCGTTGGGTGCCCAGCAGGCGGACCATCACGGCGTGCTCGGCTTTGACGCGAGTAAACCGCCGGCTCTTGGCAGGTTGCGGCATGGGGACCTCCTTTGAATCAGCCGCCGTTGAAAGTCCCCGTACTTTACGCGAAAATATAGACAAAGATCAATGCATCGGCGACTGAAGAACCCGGGGCCCGGCACGGTGGGCGCGGAGGCCGCACCCACCGTCGGATCAATCCTTGGCTTCCGTTTTTGCGATCTCGAGCTTCAGGGCTTCGAGCGCGGCGGGGATGTTGCCCCACCGGGCAACGAACTCCTCCGCCTGCTGGGCGACCTGCTTCATGCGCGCGAGGTCTCCCGATGCCACCGCTTCCTGGATCGCCACCCCGTAGGGGGGAACGGGACCGCCTTCGATCGCCATACCATTCTCCTTTCTCCGAAACGCTCGGATTCAGACCCGTGACTCGGCTCCCGGACCCTCCGCCACCCGCGGCGGCCCGGACTTCCTGGATTCGGTCTCCCGGATCAGCGCCTCCAGCTCGGCCATCAGCGCCGTCCGGCGCCGCGCGTCCTCGGCGTGCGCGGCGGCCGCTGCCGCGACGTCGGCTCCGCAGTGGGGGCAGAGCGCCTCTCCGGGCTCGACGAAGCAGTCACACGCCCGGCACATCGCGAGGGCCTCGGGAACGCGGCCTTCGTCTCCCGGCTGATACCGGCGGGAGGAGGCCCGGCCGCCCAACTGCACCAGCCGCTCCCCGGGCGGGTGGAGCGGAAGGGACTCGGCCGGTGGCGCCACATCCCGGACCCCGGGGATCGGCTCGAGGATCAGCTCGAACTCGCCGATCGCGAACGACGCGTCCGGGGCGTCGCGCTTCTTGACCACCCGCTCCCGCAACCCATGCTTCTCGAGCTGCAGCACCCGGTGGTGGCAATAGGGGTTGTTGCCAGGACGGCCGAAGAGCGAGTCGGCGGTCCAGGTACAGCCTCCCCGGCAGACGTCGGCGTAGTAGCAGGTCCGGCAGAAGCCCCAGAGGTCGTCCACCGAGCGCAGCCGGCCGAAATGGATCTCCTCGCTGTGGTTCCAGATGTCCTCGATCGAAAGATCGCGGATGTTGCCGCCGGCATAGCCCACCGTCGCGAGCGACGGACAGCCTTTGACCGTGCCGTCGGACTCCAGCCCGATGGACGTCTGCCCGGCGCTGCACCCGGTCCAGTGGGCCCCCTCCGCGGCGAAGCCCCGGAGGATGTGCTCGTAAGGGCCGAAGTATCCGATGTTGTTGCCCGCGATCATCAGCAGCCCGCGCTCGTTGCCTTCCCGGTAGAGCCGGGCGAGCAGCGGCATCAGCTCGCCCACGGCGTACGGCTGCATCAGGAGCTGGTCGTTGTCGACCGCGTTTCCCATCGCCACGGCGAGTTGGAGCTGCCAGTGAGTGGCGCCCGCCGCGATGATCCGGTCCATGATCTCCGGCAACAGCGCCACGGTCGGGGCGCCGATCACCGTATTGACGCTGGTGCGCAGGCCCCCGGCCTTGGCCCGCACGAGAGCGTCGATCGCCATCTCGTAGGAGCCGGGGACGCCGCGGATCTCGTCGTGCAGCTCCGGCGGGCCGTCGATCGACACGCCGAGCCCCTGGAGACCGGCCTCGATGGCTGCCTGGAGCCGCTTGTCCGTGAGGTTCCGGGCGCCGGTCTGGATGGCACAATAGATGCCGTGGCCGCTGATCGCCCGGAGGATGTCCGTCCAGTCCTGGCGTAGATAAGCCTCTCCCCCGATGAGCGTGATCTCACGGGTCCCGAGGCGGGCGAGCTGATCGACCACGTCGATGCACTCCGCCGTCGACAGCTCCCGCGGACGGGGGCGGCCGGCCCGGGAGCCGCAGTGCTGGCACTTCAAGTTGCAGGCGAGCGTGATCTCCCAGACCACGTGGACCGGCACGTGCCGTTTAAAATCCTCTTCGAAGCGATATCGGGCGGGACGCTTGACCGGTGTGTCCACGGGAAGCCCTCCTCCTCGTCGTAAGCCGGGGAAGGAAGGGCACGGCCTGCGACCACGCCCTTCCTTCCGGAAAACTGCGATCAACTGCCGTAGGGCCTCTTCTGCAACTTCGAGATCTCAAGCTTGAGCGCCTCGAGAGCGGCCGGCACGTTCCCCCACTCCTGGACGTGCTCCTCCGCCTGCTTGGCCACGGCCTTCATCTTCTCGAGGTCGCCGGAGGCGACCGCTTCGTGGATGGCCACTCCATACAGAATGGTGATCATTTCGCTCCTCCTTTCGATTTTCGTTTTGTCCTGCCTCAGTCGTCAGGCTAATTCGCGGGGCCCGGCGGGTGTTTAAATTTACTCTTCAATTTACCTCCAACTCGCCTGCAACCCGCGCCGGCTCCGACACGGGGCGACACAGTCCGACACATGGCGACATATCGCGACACAGGAAATTCCCCGGGCCGGAGAGGCTTTTCCCCTCGGCCTGCTCGAAGGCATGGATCCTGCACAAGGGAAAACGAGACTACTAACAGATCGGTTTTGGGGAGACCATGCGATCGATCCACTTTCCTCCCTACCGGTTGGACCTCGGGCAGCAGCGGCTCTGGCGTGGCCCCGAGGAGATCGTCCTGAGGGCCAAGACGTTCGCGGTCCTGCGCTATCTCGCCGAGCGCCCCGGGCAGCTCGTCACCAAGGAAGAGCTGCTTGAAAACCTCTGGCCGGACCTCTACGTCTGCGACGTGGCCCCCATGGTCTGCGTGTCCGAGATCCGCAAGGCCCTGGGCGGCACCTCCGAGCCCGAGTTGATCGCCACCGTCCACCGGCGGGGCTACCGCTTCATCGCTCCGGTCGCGGAGCCCGGGGGTGAGGCCTCCGGAGCGGAGGAGCCGACCCGGCTCGCGCCCGCCTCTCTCGTTCCGGACCGCGAAGAGGAGCTTTCCCGCCTTGAGGCCTGTCTCGACCGGGCCCGGCGCGGCGAGCGGCAGGTCTTCCTCGTTTCCGGCGCCCTGGGCCTCGGCAAGACGGCCCTCCTGGAGGAGTTCCGGCGGAGGATCGAGCGCTCCCGGAGCGCCTCCGTGGCCATGGGCCGATGCCTGGACCTCCGCGGGAAGACCGGAGACTGCGCGCCGCTCGCGGAAGCCCTCGGCCTCCTCGGCCAGGAGCCGGAAAGGCGGGAGCTCCTCGGCCTCGTCGGGCGCTACGCGCCGGGCTGGCTTCTGCGCACTCCCTGGCTCTTCGAGGGAGAGGGAGGGCGCAGGGCTCTCGAAAGGACGGCCCGGCGGATGACTCCGGATTGGAGCCCGTGGGGGATCGCCCAGGCCCTCGAGACCTTCGCCCGCCGGAGCCCGCTGGTCCTGATGCTGGAGGATCTGCACTGGAGCGACCCGGCAACTCTCGACCTCCTCTCGATCCTGGCCCAGGGGAGGGGGCCGGCCCGGCTGCTCCTCGTCGGGACCTGCCGGCCGGAGGCCGCGAGCTCGCTCGAACGCGAGTTGCGGCTGCACGGGCTCTGCCGGGAAGAGAGGCTCCGCCCCCTGGAGCTGGCCGGGGTCTCCGCCTTCCTAAGATCCCGGCTCGGCGGCGAAATCCCGGGATCGCTGGTGGAAGGCCTGCTCCACCGGACCGGGGGAGTGCCGCTCTTCCTCGTCGCGCTGGTGGACGGCCTCGTCCAACAGCGGTGGATCGTGCGCGAAAAGGGCGGCTGGACCCTTCAGAGACCCCGGGACGCCAGGTTCCCGATCCCTGAGAGCCTTGACCGAATCGTCGCCGGGGAGATCGAGCGCCTCTCCGCGAAAGAACGGACGATCCTGGAGACCGCGAGCGTGGCGGGTGAGGAATTCTCGGCGGCCGAGGTGGCAGCCGGCCGTGGAGAGGCGCTCGTCGAGATCGACGAGACTTGCGCAGAGCTGGCGCGGCACGGTCGTTTCCTCACCCTCCGGGGAGAAGAATCGGGATTCGGAGGCACCCTCTCCGGGCGCTACGCGTTCTCCCCTCCGTTGCTCCGGGACGTTCTGCGCGACCGCGTGCCCCCAGCCTCCTGGAGCCAGATCCAGAGCCGGATCGCCGGCCACCGGAAGGCCACCCCCTTGGACCGGACGATCGCAGCCGCCGGCCGGCCCGCGGCGGTGCTCCAGATCCCCCCGCGAAAGGAAAACCGATGAGCGGTTCCACGATGCAAAGTCTGGAAGACCTGAAAAGATCCATTTCCGCGCTGCACCGGAGCGGCGACCCGATCGACGACGACGATCTGGACGCCCGGATCGGTCTCTCGCCCTCCGCGGCCGAGCCCCGGGAGACTCTGGGCGACCTGCTCGTCACCTATGGGCAGCATCGACTCTACCGGGCCGATCTTCCCTACGCCGTCCTCCGCGACCTGTTCCGGCTGCTCGACCTGCCGGCCGGCGCGACGCTCCTGGACCTGGGGAGCGGCTACGGCCGGGTGGCCTTCTACGGGTATCTTCTGCTGGGAGCACGGGTCTGCGGCATCGAGCTGGTGCGGGAGCGCGTCGCCGAGGCCCGCCGGGCCCAGCAAAGGCTCGGGCTGTCCGAGCTCGACTTCCGGTGCGGCGACGCGGCGACCGCCGACTGGCCCGAGACGAGCCACTACTGCGTCCTCAACGCCTTCATCCCGTCCGTCCTCCCCCGGGTGGTCGACCGTCTGGAAGAGATCGCCCGCCGCCGACGGATCGTCATCGCCTCGGTCTCCACCTCGAACCTCGCCTTCGATCGTCTGCCCTGGCTCGAAAAGACCGCCAGCGCTCCGACGATGTTCGGCAGCACCATGGGCTTGCAGGTCTTCGCTTCAAAATAGGGGGGGTCCCCCCCGGAAACGACCGGTCGGGGCGCCGTGGTACCCTTTTTCTCCGGAAAAGCCATGCACAAACTACTCTGGACCGCCGCCTTGCTCGCGATCGCCTCTCCCACTTCCGCCCACCGCCTCCCCAAGACCGTGGTGCCCTCGCACTACGAGATCCACCTCACGCCCGACCTCGCCACCGGGTCGCTCACCGGCCGGGAGACGATCACCGTGCGGCTCGCCGAGCCCACGACCTCGATCGTCCTCAACGCCGTGGACCTGGATCTCCGCGAGGCCGCCATTATTACGGGGACAATTACGGGGACAATTACGGGGACAACTACGGGGGCAAATGCCGGGAAGAAGCGCCACCCGGCCCGGGTCTCGCTCGACCCCGCGGCCGAGACCGCCACGCTCACCGTGGACACCCCCCTGCCGGCCGGCGAGGCGCACATCGAAATCGCCTTCGCGGGGAAGATCCGGGAAGACATCCGCGGCCTCTACAGGACCCGGACGGCGGCCCGCTCGTACGCGACCACCCAGTTCCAGGCGACCTACGCCCGCATGGCCTTCCCCTGCTTCGACGAGCCGGCCTTCAAGGCCACCTTCGACCTCTCCGTCGTCGTTGACAAGGGCGATACCGCCATCTCGAACGGCCGGATCGTCTCCGAAACCCCCGGCCCCGAGCCCGGCAAGAACACCCTCCGCTTCTCCACCTCGCCCAGGATGTCCACCTACCTCGTGGCCCTGGCCATAGGCGACTTCGAGTGCGTGGAAGGCGGGGTGGACGGCACCCCGATCCGCGTGTGCACGGTCCCCGGCAAGAAGGAGCTCGGCCGGTATGCCCTGCGCGTGGCCGAGCACGCCGTCCCCTTTTTCAACCGGTACTACGGCATCCCCTACCCCTTCGGCAAGCTCGACATGGTGGCCCTCCCCGATTACGAGTGGGGCGGCATGGAGAACACCGCCTCCATCTTCTATCGCGAGCGCGGCCTGCTCCTGGACGAGAAGACCGCCGCCGTGGGCACCCGGCGCGGCACCGCGGCCCTCGTCTCCCACGAGATCGCCCACCAGTGGTTCGGCGACCTCGTGACCCTCGCGTGGTGGGACAACGTCTGGCTCAATGAAGGCTTCGCCACCCACATGACGAGAAAGCCCCTCGTCTCCTGGGATCCCGCCTGGGACCAGAGCCTCGAAGAGGCCCAGGCCACGGCCGGCGTCCTCGCCGTCGACGCCTTCGAGGCCACCCGCGCCATCCGGCAGAACGGCGAGACCCCGGCCGAGATCAAGGAGCTTTTCGACGGCATCGCCTATCAGAAAGGCGCCGCCCTCCTGAGGATGGTCGAGACCTGGCTCGGCCCCGAGGCGTTCCAGAAGGGGGTTCACGACTACCTCGCGAAATACGCGAACGGCAACGCCACCGCCGAAGACCTCTGGACCGAGCTCGCCCGCGTCTCCGGCAAGCCTGTGGACAAAGTCATGGCGAGCTTCGTGGACCAGGCCGGCGCGCCGCTCGTCACCGTCGAGACCCGCTGCGAAGACGGCGCGACCCTCGTCACCCTCACCCAGCAGCGCTTCTTCGCGGACCCCGCGCGCTTGGCCGCCGGCTCGCCCGAGGTGTGGACCATCCCCGTCTCCCTCCGCCGCCCCGGCGACTCCGGCCCCGCGCGGAGCGAGCTCCTGACCGCCAAGAGCCAGACCTTCCGGCTGGACGGCTGCGCCCCCTGGGTGCTCGCCAACGCCTTAGCCCGCGGCTACTACCGCACCGCCTACACCCCGGAAGCGCTCGCCGCGATCTCCAAGGCCGCCGCGAAAGACTTGACCCCCGCCGAGCAGATCCTTCTCCTCGAAGACCAGTGGGCCCTCGTGCGCAACGGCCGCGCGGACGTCGTCGACTTCATCCGTCTGGCCGAAGGGCTCTCCGGAAGCCGGGAGCTCACCGTCCAGCAGATCCTCCTGGGCCGCCTCCAGGCGATCGGCGAGCTCCTCGTGGACGACACCGGCCGCGACCGCTACAACGCCTGGCTCCGCGACCTCGTCCGCCCCCTCGCCCAGGAGCTGGGCTGGACGGTCGCCCCCGGCGAGCCCGACGGCCGCAAGATCCTCCGCACCGTCGCCCTGGGCACTCTGGGAGGAGCCGAGGACGCGGACACCCGCGCCGAAGCCCGCCGTCTCCTGGACCGCTATCTGAAAGATCCCGCCGCCGTCGATCCCAGCCTCGTGGACCTGGCCTTCGGCCTCTCCGCGAGGAACGGCGACGCCGCCCTCTACGACATTTTCCTCAAGAGGATGTCCGCCGCGAAGACGCCCGAGGAGTACTATCGGTATCTCTTCTCCCTCACCGCCTTCCGCGACCCGGCCCTCATCCGCCGCAATCTGGACCTCGCCCTCTCCGATCAGGTCAGAGAGCAGGATCTGGGAAACCTGACCGCCGCCCTCCTCGGAAATTCCGCGAGCCGCCAGCCGGCCTGGGATCTCCTCAAGAAGAACTGGCCGGACCTCCGGAGCAAGGTCGTCTCCTTCGGAGGCCGCGGAGCCATCCCCGCCCTCGCCGCCTTCTGCGACGAAGCCGCCCTGAAGGACATCGAGCGCTTCTTCACCGAAAACCGCGCCCCCGGGGCGGAGCGGGCGCTCAAGCGGACGCTGGAGGAGATCCGGGGGTGTGTGGAGATGAAGAAGGTGCAGGGCGGACGGGTGGGTGGTTGGTTGGAGCGGGAAGGTGGACGAGAAGA
>DATHUD010000192.1:0-16217 GCA_035462575.1 Thermoanaerobaculia bacterium
CTGGTACTGATCGGCTCCCACCTGGGCGAGAACATGCACAACTCGCAGGTTCAGGACTTCGCCGAGGCCGTGGGCAACGGCGCTTCGATCATCGTGGTCGATCCCCGCTTTTCCGTGGCCGCGAGCAAGGCCCGCTTTTATCTCCCCATCAAGCCGGGGACCGACACCGCCCTGCTGCTCGCCTGGATGAACGTGCTGCTCGCAGAAGGGCTCTATGACAAGGAATACGTGCAAGCCTACGGATTCGGCTTCGAGGCTTTCGCCGCGGAGATCGCTCCGTATACGCCCGAATGGGCGTGGCCGTGGACCGGCATCGAGCCCGAGGTGATCCGCGCCACGGCCCGGGAGATGGCGAGCCATCGGCCCGCGACCCTCGTGCATCCGGGGCGCCATGCCACCTGGTACGGCGACGACGCCCAGCGCAGCCGGGCCGTGGCCCTTCTGAACGCCCTCCTGGGAAGCTGGGGGAGGAAGGGCGGCTTCTATGCCCCGGCGAGCGTGGACGTCCCCGCCTATCCGTATCCGCCCTATCCCACGCCGGCCCGGGGAAAAGTGGACAATCCGGAGCACAAGTATCCGTTCGCCGACGGCACCCTGACCAACGGCATCCGCGCGGCCACGATCACGGGCGAGCCCTATCCCATCAAGGGGTGGATGGTCTACGCCACGAACCTGATCCATACGCTGCCGGCTCCGGAGGAGACGATCCGGGCGATTCAGAACCTCGACCTCCTGGTGGTGATCGACGTGATCCCCAGCGAGATCGCCGGCTGGGCCGACGTGGTCCTCCCCGAATCCGTGTATCTGGAGCGCTGGGATGACTTGAACACCGAAGCGTTCCGGGAGCCGTTCGTCTCCCTGCGCCAGCCGGTGGTGGAGCCCCCGGGCGATCAGAAACCCAACTGGTGGATCGCCCGCGAGCTCGCCGTGCGCCTCGGCCTCGGCGCCTGGTATCCCTGGAAAACGATCGAAGAGTACCTGGATCACCGGCTGAAGGCCGCGGGCTACAGCCTCGCGGAGATCCGCACGCAGGGCGTGATCACCGGGCCGCCCCAGCCGCTCTATTTCGAGGAGGGCGTGCCCGCCGAGTTCCCGACCCCCTCGGGCAAGATCGAATTCTGGTCGCCACAACTCGCCGAAGCCGGTTTCGATGCGGTGCCGAAATTCAAGCCGCCCGAGGAGCCGCCGCCCGGCGCCTTCCGGCTGCTCTTCGGCCGCTCACCGGTCCACACGTTCAGCCGGACGCAGACCAACCCGGTCCTGGCGTCGGTCCAGTCTGAAAACGAGGTGTGGGTGAACGCCGACGTCGCCCGCCGACAGGGATGGGACGAAGGCGCGTACGTCCGCCTGCGCAATCAGGACGGCGTGGTGAGCAACCGGGTGAAGGTGAAGGCCACCGAGCGCATCCGCCCCGACTGCGTCTACCTGGTCCACGGCTTCGGCCACACGGCCAAGGGGATCCCGCCGGCGTTTCGCAAGGGCGCGAGCGACAACCTCCTGGTCACCCGCTACGCGGTGGACCCGCTCATGGGAGGCACCGGCATGAACGTCAACTTCGTGACTCTCGAGGCGGAGGCGTAGGGCCATGGCGCGCTACGGAATGGTTATCGACACCGCCCGCTGCGTCGGCTGCATGGACTGCGTGGTGGCCTGCAAGACCGAAAACGGCGTTCCGGACGGCTATTGCCGCGATTGGATCACCGAAGACGCCCGCGGCGCCTGGCCGACCTTGACGCTCGAGCTGCGGAGCGAGCGCTGCAATCACTGCGACCGGCCGCCCTGCGTGACCTGCTGCCCCACGGGCGCGAGCCACGTGGAGGAGTCGCTGGGAAGGATCGTCCTCGTCTCTCACGACCTTTGCATCGGCTGCAAGGCCTGCCTCGCCTCGTGCCCGTACGACGCCCGTTTCATCCATCCGGAAGGGTACGCCGACAAATGCACCTTCTGCGCGCACCGCGTGAAAAAGGGAGAGGACCCGGCCTGCGTGGCCGTCTGCCCCACCCGCTGCATGTATTTCGGCGACCTCGACGATCCGCAGAGCGAGGTCAGCCGGCTGCTCGCGTCCCGCCGCCACCATGCCCTGCTTCCCGAGGCCGGCACCGGCCCCCGGATCTTCTATCTGACCTAGAGGACCGCCGCCATGGAACCGCTCGCCGAGCTCACCGTAAACCGTTCCAATCCCATGGTCGACCCCGGCCTTCACGTGTGGGGCTGGGAGATCCCGGTCTATCTCTTCCTGGGCGGCCTGGTCGCCGGAATGATGATCCTCTCCGGTTACCTCCTGCTCACCGGCCGCTTCCGCAAGCCGGCCTGCCTCTTCTATCCGCTGCCGGGCCTGGGGCTCGCGCTGCTCAGCCTGGGCATGCTCGCCCTCTTCCTGGACCTGGAGCACAAGCTCTACGTCTGGCGCCTCTACACCACGTTCGAGATCGCCTCTCCGATGTCGTGGGGCGCCTGGATCCTGCTCCTGGTCTATCCGGCGCTCGCCGTGAGCTTCCTCGTGAAGGCGCCTCCGGCGCTCACCCGGCGCCTCCCCGCGCTGGGCCGGGCCGCGGCGGCGCTTGCGGAGCGGCCGGGCGCGGTCCGCTGGGTGGGCGGGCTCAACGTGGCGTTCGGCATCCTTCTGGGGATCTACACCGGCATCCTGCTTTCCGCCCTGGGCGCGCGTCCCCTGTGGAACAGCGCGCTCCTGGGACCTCTCTTCCTGCTGTCGGGGCTCTCCTCGGCGGCGGCTTTCGTCCACATGATGGCCCGTGATGTCGAAGAACGGGAGCTCTTCGCCAAGGCGGACAACGTTTTTCTCGGCACCGAGCTCGTGGTGCTCGTCCTCTTCTTCATCGGCCTGCTGAGCTCGACGCAGGTTCATTTGGAGGCCGCGCGCCTGCTCCTGGGCGGGCCCTACACCGCGGTGTTCTGGGTCTTCGTGGTGGGGCTGGGGATCGTCGTCCCGTTGATCGTGCAGCCTCTCGCCGTCCGCCACCGGGTCCGGCACACCGCGATCGTGCCCGTCCTGGTGATCGCGGGCGGCCTGGCCCTGCGCTTCGTCCTCGTCTATGCCGGCCAGATGAGCCACTGGAGGTAATGATCGATGGCAATCCTGAATGAAACGGCACACATGGAGCCGCGGGCCGCCTCCGGAGAGACGGTGAAGGCCCGCCGCGAGGCTGCGCCGTATACGAATCCGTACCTGGCCGGGATCGGTCTGGGGCTCGTGCTGCTCGCCGCCTTCGTGGTGATGGGCCGCGGGCTCGGGGCCTCCGGCGCCTTCTCGTCCTTCGTGGCCTGGCTGGTGGGGCTCGTGGCCCCGGCGCACGCCGAGGCCAATGAATTCTACGCCGAGTATCTCGCGAGCGGCGTCGGCCATCCGCTCAAGGACTGGCTGGTGTTCGAGGTCCTGGGCGTGGTGGTGGGCGGCTTCCTCTCCGGCCTTCTGGCCGGACGGGTGCGGCGGACGGTCGAAAAAGGACCCCGCATCTCGACGCGCGGCCGGCTCACCCTGGCGTTCGTGGGCGGCGCGCTGATGGGCGTGGGCGCCAAGCTCGCCCGCGGCTGCACCAGCGGCCAGGCCCTCTCGGGCGGCGCGCTCCTGAGCGCCGGGAGCTGGGCCTTCATGATGATGGTCTTCGCGGGCGGCTACGCCACCGCCTGGTTCCTGAGGAGGCAATGGCAATGAGCGCTCCGTTCTTCAAATTCGGTGCTTTCGGCGACGAGATGTCCCTGGTCGTGGCGTTCGCCATCGGGATCGGCTTCGGCTTCTTCCTGGAGCGCGCCGGCTTCGGCAGCGCCCGCAAGCTGACCGATCAGTTTTACTTCAAGGATCTGTCGGTCTTGAAGGTGATGTTCACCGCCATCGTCACCGCCATGCTGGGCCTCTTCTACCTGTCGTGGATGGGGCTGGTGGATTACTCGCTCGTCTACTTCGGCCCGACCTACCTCGTGCCGCAGATCCTGGGCGGGCTCATCCTGGGGATCGGCTTCGTCGTCGGCGGCTACTGCCCCGGGACCTCCGTGGTGGCGCTCGCCACCGGCAAGGTGGACGCCCTCTTCTTCATCCTGGGCGTGACCGTGGGGATCTTCGGCTTCGGCGAGGCCTGGCCCGCCATCCAAGGGTTCGCCAACTCCACCAACCTGGGGGAGCTTACGCTGCCGCAGGTCTTCGGCCTGCGCTACGGCGTGGTGGTGTTCCTCGTGGTGATCATGGCCCTGGGAGCGTTCAAGGGAGCGGAGGCCCTGGAGCGGCGCACGAGAAGGAAGGAGGCGTGACATGACACTCTCCATCTCCGGCTGGAGCCTCAAAAGCAAGCTCGCCCTGGCCGCCTTCGTCCTCGGAGCGCTCGCCGTCTTCGGCGATCCCACGGGAGGCGGCGCCGTGACCCTCCATCCCCAGGAGCTGGCCGCCCTGGTGCAGAAAGAGGTCGATCACGTCTCGGTCCACGATCTCGCCGGCTGGATCGTCCAGGGCAAGAGCGACTACCGCCTGATCGATCTGCGGGACGCCGGGGCCTACTCCGCCTATCACATCCCCCCGGCGGAAAACCTTGCGATCACCGATCTGCCCGGCGATACGCTTGCGCGCAACGAAAAGATCGTCCTCTATTCGGAAGGCGGCATCCACTCCGCACAGGCCTGGTTCCTCCTCAAGGCCCAAGGCTTTGAAGGCGTCTACATCCTGCGCGGCGGCCTGGACGAATGGAACGACCGGATCCTCTACCCTACGCTCCCGGCCAACGCCACTCCCCAGCAGCGGGCCGCCTTCGAAAAAGACCGCCAGTTGAGCGCCTTCTTCGGCGGAACCCCGCGGATCGGCGGAGCGCAGCAGGAAACAGCCACAGCCCTGCCGGCCTCCCCGGCGATCGCGGCTCCGAAGGTGCAGGCTCCTTCCATGCCAAAGGCCCCGGCGGCGGCGCCCAGGAAGAAAAAGAAGGAGGGGTGTTGAGACAAAGAGTGCCGCCGGGGCGGCAGGTTCTCCGCCGCCGCCGCCCTCCGCCGCCGCTCCTACCGGACACTGAAGGACGGCTCACGACGACCTCTTCTTCCGCCAAGGAGTCCACCAACTGACCTGGCTATCGCCAGGCTTGAGCCTGTTGGTTCGGATTTGGCCTGACGCTCCGGTGCAGCTTGATACCGAGGTCAATGAGCGTGAAAGCCACGATGAGCACGAGACAACCCTTGGCCGTCCGATCGCTGCTTGACGCGAGGAATACCGGGCCATCGAGGACGGTCCACGTCAGCGCTGCGCAAGTGACCAGGCTCAGTCCAACTTCAATGCGCCGCAGGATGGCCGGCCAGCGACCGTTCACAAGGACGGTGATGTACAGGGGGATATTGAGCAGGAGGAGCACGAGCACGAAAGGAGCCTGGCGCCCCCGAAACGTCTCGGTGTAAGTAAGCGCCTCATAAGCCGCAGGTGCCGCCCGGCCGCCCCAAAAGACATCCAACACCCAACGGGGATCGAGGAGCACAAATACCCCGCAAAGGATGCCGATGAGCCCCATCACCAGGGCTACGCGGCCCCCGTGAATGCGATCGGCCGTACGCGGCTTCCATTCCGAGGTTTGCGGCGATCGGCGGCGGGCCCACGAGGCCAAACCGAAATACACAACCAACACGCCTGGCCACCACATGGAAGGAATCACATTGGTTCCCCACCACTGGCCAAGTGCTCCAAGAAAGTCCACTCCGGAATCGATGGACTGCCACAGGCGCAGCAGCCCCTCGCACCAGATGATCGCCAGGCCGATGACAGCCGCTCGCAGAAAACTGTGCCCGTCCGCGGGATCGATAATGGTCAGGGTTGGACGATAGCGCGCGGCCACGGCCGCGGGCCGGCCAAAGGCATGCAAGAGCTCGGTCGCCATGGCGGCATCGACGCCGCGCCCGGCGGCTTCGGCTTTGGCCTGCAATTCTTCGTTGAGCAGCGCACGCAATTCAAACGCCACATCGTTGCGCTGCTTGCGCGGCAACTGCACGGCTACGTCGTTGACGTAGGCCTCGATCAAGTCATTCGCGTTCATCGTCAGACCCCCTCCAAGAGTCGCCCCATTGCGTTGTTCATGCCCTGCCATGACTCGGTGAGCTTCTTGAGCAATTTTCGGCCGTCCGCATTCAGTGAGTAGTACCGCCGCGGTGGCCCGTCCTCGATCTTCCACTCGCTTTTGAGAAAACCCTGCGCTTCCAGGCGGCGCAGCAACGGATACAGCGTGCCCTCTTCGATGGGCAGCCCCTTGTCCGCCAAGGCCTGCCTCAGCTCATACCCGTAGCGCGGAGCACGCAGTTGCGAGAGCGTAGCCAATACCACCACCCCGCGCCGTAGCTCGAGCTCCAATTTTCCGAAGGCGTCTGCGTCAACCATGCCGCGCATAGTACTGTGTACCGCACAGCCTGTCAACCCTGCTCTTCCTGGGGCTGGGGTTTTCCCGTAGCCGGAGGGGGAGAGGAGGCTTTCGGGATCGGCGGGGTGGACTCCAGGACTGCCGTCGTGGAGGTTCTAGATGACCCGGCGTTTGGCCGCAGTGGCGGGATTCGCTTCGAGATTCACCTCATTCATGGGCAGGAGCTCCTGGTTCGCTCGCCTTTTCAGGTTTTTGGATCCATCCCGCCACGTCCTCCACCACCTTCTGCGCTACGTGCCCCGGCCGGCCGTACTCTTCCGGAGTCGCCTTTCCCTTCCCCTCCATGAAGAGGTGGTTGAGATCCGGATACGCCTTGAAGGTGACGTCCTTCCGGTCGGCTAAAGCTTTCCGCCAGAGCTCGAAATCTTCCATCGTGACCTGATAGTCCCGCTCGCCCTGGAGGATCAGAAACGGCGCCTTCAGCTCCTTGGCCACCGCGGGCGGCTGATAGCCCTTGAGGTCCAGCCAGTAGGAGGCCGGCACTCCCATCGGGGTTTCCTTCGAGCCCTCCTTCAGGTTTCGGATCGTCTCCACCATGGCCTTCACGGCTTCGATCTGCTTTTTTTCCTCTTCGGTCACCGTGCCGTCCACGGAGGCGATGTAGGGGACCTGCTCCAGGAGGAGGTCCTCCAAGGGCCGGGCCGCGCCCGCCATCACGATGAACCCGGCGATCCCGGGGTCCGCCTTGCCGATCCGCGGAATCAGCGTCCCGCCCAGGCTGTGCCCGAGGACGGAGATCCGCCGGGAATCGATCTCCTTCCTGCCGCGCAGGAGGTTGGCGGCGGCGATCACGTCGTCGACGATCTCCTCCTTGGCGGTGAGCCCGGGAAGGGCCGACAGTTTCAGGCCGTAGACCTTGGTGCGCTTCTCGTAGCGCAGCACGGCGATCCCCCGCGAGGCGAGTCCCCAGGCGAGGTCCTTGAAGGGTTTGTTGGGACCGATCGTCTCGTCCCGGTCGTGCGGGCCCGAGCCGTGGACGAGCACCAGCGCGGGGAACGGTCCCTCCCCCACCGGCAGCGTGAGCGTGCCGGGGAGCGCCCACTCGCCCGGGCCGACCGTCACCTCCTCCTCCCGGAAACGCGCCTTGTCCGCGTAGGCCGGCGCGGTCCACTCCGGGGGGCTCTGCGCCTTTCCCGCCTCGGTCGGACGCACGAAGAACCCGGCGATCCGCCCTTCGGAGTCGAAGGTGACCTGGAGGTCCACCGTGGCCCCGGCGAATTCGCTGGTCACGAACACGGATTGAAACCCGCCCATGGGCTCCACCCGGGTCCCGGCGATCCGCTGGAAGGCCCCCATCTGGGTCTGAATCGCCTTCCAGATCTCGCCGAGCTTCTCGGGAGGCGCCGCCCCGCGCATCGTTTCGGTGAACGGCTGCGCGGCGGCTGCGTACTCGCCCTTCGCGAGGTGGTTGACGAAGGCCGTGGCGGCGGCCGTGAGGTCCGGCTTGCCTTGGGAAAGCAACGGGAAAGAGAGCAGCAGTAGGAACAGGCTGGAAAGGAAGATCTTTTTCATAGGAATGCTGACCTCGGCCGCCGGCTCAGGCAAGCTCGATCCGGAAGGAGAGCTCGCCCGACTTCCGCGTCTCGACCATGTATCTGCGCCCCGCCGCCGTCTCCTCCGCGAAGAACGCGGCGACCTCCTCGCCGACCTCCGGCACGTTGAACTCATCGGTCGGATAGGTCAGATGAATCGTGAAGTCGTCGTCGGGCCTCGCCGCCGAGATCATCCGCAAGGTTTCGATGTCCGGGTTGTGATGCTTGCCGTCCGCCGAGATCACATAGTGGTCGGCCAGGATCGTCTCGAAATAGTCGACGTCGATATTGCGGTCGCTGCCATGGTGGGGCATCTTGAGGATGTCCACGTGGATCTGCCCCTGTTCATCGAGCAGACCCGCCTCCTCGAGTCCTGTGAGCGTGTGATCGCCCCGGCCGTCCCCGGTGAGGAGGATCCGCTTGCCGTCCGCCTCGGCCAGCACCACGATGCTGGAGAGATTGAACGCCGACTTGTCCACGTAGGCGGCGATCTCCGCGCGCGCCTCGCGGTCCTTCTCCTTCTTCAGGAGATCCTTCACTTTTTCGTCCCACTCTTTCTGCAGGGCGCGAAGGTTCTCCTCGCCCGGCGCCACCACCGTAAGCTTCAGATTTCCCAGCGAGACGTCTCCCTGGCCGGCCCTCACGAGCCCGCCGAAGGGCGGGTTGCCGTCGAGATTCAGGGCATCGAGCAGCTTGCGCAGGTCGCGGCCTTCGCCGACGCTCGCGAGGACCAGCGAGCCCGCTTCGCCGAGCCCCACGTCCCCCAGCGAGGCGGGGGTCATCACCGACGCGGCCGAGGCCACGGAGACGTCGTCGTTGCCCAGGAGGTCGTCGAACGAATTGTGCCAGAAGCGATCGATCTTCCAGGGGACGGGCTTCCTGCCGTCGCGCAGGTCCTTCATCTTGCGGACCAGTTGCAGGATGCCGGCGATGTGATCCTGATCGATGTGACTGACCATCATCAGATCGATTGCGAGCGGCGTTGTGTCGTCCAGCCCGCGTTCCTCGCGGATCTCCTCCAGCCGCGGCCGGAGGGCGTCGGGGTAGACGCCCGGCGGGCCGCCGTCGATCACCGTGAGGCGGGGCTCGCCGGCCGTTCCGTAGTGCAGGAGGAGGCAATCGCCGTATTTTGCGCGCAGGGCTTCGAAGACCAGCATGGGCTCTCCTTTTCGGCGGCTCAGACCGATTGCAGGGCCCGGAGAGCGTCGAGCATTCCGGCCCCCTGGAAGTAGCGTTCGCGGCCGAGATCGGTGGCGGTCGCGCACAGGATCTGCTTGATGCGGGCCGGACGGCCGACCAGCTCTTCATGGCGGGCCATCAGCAGGGCCGCGACGCCGCTCACATGCGGCGCGGCCATGCTGGTCCCGTCCTTGAGCCCGTACGAGTCGCCCGGCAGGGGACTGGTGATCTTTTCGCCGGGCGCCACCAGGTCGGGCTTGAGCCGGCCGTCCCCCGTGGGGCCCCGGCTGGAAAAGTAGCTCACGCCATAGGTGTGCGGCCGGTACCGGTGCGTGGCGCCCACGGTGATCACCAGCTCGGCGTTGCCCGGATCGGTGATGCTCACCGTATTGTAGACCTCGGCCATCCCTCCACCGGCCAGGGCGAGCTTGCGATACCCCTGGTTGCCCGCCGCGGCGACGACCACGACGCCCGAGTTGATCACACGCTCGCACTCCTCACACACCGGTGTGCGGCCGCAGGCGTAGTTCGAGACGTCGTGCGGAATCGAAAGGCTGAGGTTCACCCCGTGCACGGTCATGTAGTCGTTGGTCGAATTGAGATGGCGGATGAGCTGGAGGGCCGCCATGACGGAGAATTCGTCCCCCCGCCCCTGGGCATCCAGCACGCGCAGATCATAGAGGCGCAGATCCTGGCAGACGCCGGAGAGGTCTTCGTCCAGCCCGGATTCCTTCGCCTTCCAGTTCCCGGCGAGGATGCCGGCCACGTGGGTCCCGTGATCGTTCCCCGGCGGCATGTAGCGCTCCTCTCCTTCATCCTGGGGGATGCGCAGCAGAGGCGCGATCAGACCCCAGTCCAGGGTGCGGCCGAAGGCGAGCGCATCCTTCAGATCCTTGAGCTGCTTCTCCAGCTCCTCTCTCTTCTCCGGCGAGAGCTTGAGACGCTGTTCGAGGTGCTCGGGGAGTCGGGCGGCCTCGGGATCCAGCAGACGGTCGATCTGCGAGAAATCGTAGGTCGCTACAACACGCGTGTTGTTCGCAAGCTTTCCCTCCGCATCGTCAAAGGCGTCTTCTATCATCTCGCTGTCGTTGCCGCCTTTGCGTTTGCGAAAGGCCGGGTGGCGCGCGTCGATGCCGCTGTCGATCACCGCCCAGGCCAGATCGCGGCAGGAGATGTGAAACAGAAGGCGCGCGGCGTCGGCCTTGACCGCCAGCATGGATCGCGCGACCGTGAGGGTCGCTTCGCGGTTGAGGCTGACCGAATAGATGCGAGCCTTCCGATCGCCCGGCGTGACGCCCTGGATCAGGTCGGACACCGCCTCCACGAGGCGTTCCCAGGCATCATTCCTGGCCTTCTGATCCGCCTCCGGCCGGAAGAGATCCTCTGGGAGCTCTTCGCCCCGGTGGAGCAGCGCCAGGGCTCCCACGATGCGCATCATCCACAGGAGATCGGGAGGAAGCCTGCGATCCTTCTGGTCCTCGTCCTTCACCGTAAAAGTCGTGCGCTCCGGGTCCTGGATCGCCTGGAGGAGCTTTTCTTTCTCGGCCTTCATCCCTTGGATGGCCGAGCCGAGCTTCAGCCGATCCCACCAGCCGGTCATCGGGAGGACGACGCGGACGAGGTCTTCGAAGGAGAGCGTGGCGGCGACCGTGGACTGGTTATAGATCACGCGCGCCGTCTTCACGGAATCGCCCAGGCGGCCGCGGAGCTCCTTCGCGATATCGCCTGCGAAGCACTCGCCGAAAGGGGTGAGGAGCAGCTTGATGGGAGGGAACGGATCGGCAGGATCGACCGACGCGGCTCGGCGTGTCAACTGCTCCTCTTCGTCCTTGCCGGCGCGGGCGTATTCGAGCCAGACATCGGGGAGGACGGGGGTATCCTGAGTGAAGCGCCGCACCCGGCCGGTGCCGAAGAGGAGCTTCTCCACCAGGTCGCGGTCGATCTTCTGGGGCGCAGGCTTCTTCCCGCTCGTCTTCCGGCTCGTCTTGCGCGTCGCCATGATCGCCTCGCTTCAGATGCCCACTGTGTAGGGGAAGCCCGCGGCGGCGAACGCGTTGGGATCGTAATAGCTCCGGAGGGCCCGTTCGGCCATGCCGTAGCCAAAATTGATGATCTGTTCCTGCAGCCTGCCCGGCACGGCCTTCAGCCGCGTCGGAGTGCGGGCGAGCTCTTCGGCCCGGCCGCTCGGCAGGCTGAGCTGGCTCGCGGCCGGATACTCGGCGGGATCGGTCCACATCCCCCAGTAGGCCCCTTTGCGGATGCCGCTCTTGAAGGACGAGACGACCTGCCGCTTGCGCAGGCTGCGCACCTGGTTGTCGATCAGGGAGTTGATGCGGAGGCTGTGCTGCGCCCAGTTGCTGTGGGGTTCCTTCTCGGGTTGCATCTTCCCCCCGGCATCGCTGACCAGCACGGTCCTGCACCGTTTCCAGGCCGTCTCGATCCCCATGTTGTCGTAGACGCCGCCATCGGTGAGCACGACCCTGGTGGTGAACGGCTCGCTGTGGCAGGGGCCGGGATCGGAGTCGAAATCGTTCGGAGCGAACTCCAGGTGGACCGGCGAGAGCACGGGGGGGAACGCCGACGAAGCGGCCACCGCCTCGGCCACCGGGCGCTGCGGCTTCAGGCACCGCCCGACCTGCCAGTCGCCGATGTAGGGCTTCGAAAAACGGAACAGCGACCCGGTCTGGACGTTGGTGGCATTGATCACGAAGCGCGGCTGATCGGGAAAGTCCTGGAGCGTCTTGTTTCCGAAAAGGACCTCCTTGTACTTCTTGATGATCCGGTCGCTCACCGTCCCCGGACCGAGAGCGCCGGCCAGGACCGCTCTGGTGTCGATGTTGGTGTCCGCCATCTTGCGCACCGGCGCCACGACGAGATCCTGGAACGCCCTCTTGCGGTCCGCCGCCGCCTCGATCCGGGTCCACGCCAGGGCCAGGACCCCGGAGGTGATCGATCCTCCGGACACGCTCGAGATCCGCCCGAGCTTGCGCAGGTATCCGGCGTCTTCCAGATACCAGAGCACGCCCACGTGGAACAGCATGGCCCGGTAACCGCCCCCCGACATGCACAGGGCGATCGCGTCTTCGAGGTGCTCCTCCTGGGGACTGGAGATCAACGGGAACTCGACAGGGGCTTGGCCGTTCGGCATGGCGGTCTCCTGGGAAAGGTCTGGGCCATCGATTGCTTGACAGCTAGTATAGCGCGGCGTCAGCCGTCGGCTCGACCGCACCACCTGCCGGTCATGCCCCAGTCCGCCGCAGAGGTAGGGCGCGCGGCGGGAGCGGTTCGTTACAGGAATCCCCCTCCTGGCCGAGGTGGCCGAGGTGTGACCAAGGTGCTGCTGACCGAGGTGCCAGGTACCCCGTTACCCGGGAAGAGTGCGGGGCGCATGGGCTAGAATGGGGGACCCGATGATGATTCATCTCCTCGACGGCACGTACGAGCTGTTTCGCCACTACTACGGCCGGCGCCGCTTCAATCAGGGCAAGGACGCGCCCTTCGGGGCTGTGACCGGAGTGCTGCACACGGTGTTGGAAATGATTGAGCAGGGCGCGACGCACCTCGGTGTGGCGACGGATCACGTCATCGAGTCCTTTCGGAACCGGCTCTGGCCCGGCTACAAGACGGCGCAGGGCGTCGAGCGCGGGCTCCTCGCGCAGTTCCACCCGCTGGAAGAGGCCCTCACGGCCATGGGCGTCGTTGTCTGGCCCATGATCGAGCTGGAGGCGGACGATGCGCTCGCCTCCGCCGCCCGCATCGCCGCAGCCGACGAACGCGTGCAGAAGGTTTGCATCTGGACACCCGACAAGGATCTGGCACAGTGCGTCCGCGGCGACCGGGTAGTGCAGGTCGACCGCCGAGGGAAGAAGATCTTCACGGCGGAGGGAGTCCGCGAGAAGTTCGGGGTCGATCCTCTTTTGATCCCCGACTTCCTTGGTCTCGTCGGCGACGCCGCAGACGGCTATCCCGGCATCCCTGGAATCGGCCGCAGGACGGCGGAACGGCTCCTCAACCGCTACGGCATCCTCGAGAGCTTCCCCCCCGGCGTCTTGGGGGACAACCGCGACCTGGCGCTGCGATTCAAGGATCTGGCGACGCTCAGGACCGACGCGTCCCTTTTCCACGACGCCGACGAGCTGCGCTGGTGCGGCCCCACCCCCGCGTTCGCCGCGTATGCGGAGCGCCTCGGAGACGCTCGCCTGCTGCAGCGCTGCCTCGGCGCCCCAGTCGCTTGAGACAGGTGCTCCGGCGGCGGCGGCTCCCTTTGTCCATGCCGTTAGCAAAGCGGCCCGTCTGCCGCTCTACCCGTCCTGCGCCTGGCTCACAGTCCGGTCCCGGAAACCTTGAGCCCTGGCCCCCGTATCTCCCTCCAGAGGGAGGACGGGCATGAATCCCAAGCGCATCCTGATCGTTTCGGAAGCGGGCGATCTGCATTCGGACGCTGTCGCCTGGGCCTTGAGGAAGAAGGGCCACGACTGCGAATGTCTCCTGACGCCGGATTTCCCCACTCTCCTCAGCATGTCCGTGCACCTGGCGGCGGACGACCGGACGGGCCGGTTCCTGATGCGCGGGCCGGACGTGACGGGGCAGGACCATAGCGAGCCGTTCGACGCGGTCTGGACCCGCCGGCCCGGGGAGGCCGTCCTGCCGGACGACATGCACCCGGGGGACAAGGAGATTGCGGCGCGGCAGTGCGCGCTCTTCCTGGCGGGCGTCGCTCCCTTCCTCGATCGTGGCGACCGCACCTTCTGGGTGAATCCCCCGGCGAGCGACGTGGTGGCCCAACAGAAAGCCTGCCAGTTGCGGAGCGCCGTGCGGGTGGGCCTCGCCATCCCCGAAACGCTGCTCAGCAACGATCCGGAGGAGATCCGGGCCTTCCTCCGCAAACACGGCGGCCGGGTCGCCCACAAGCTGCTGCGGCCAGGGTCGTGGGTTGTGCACGATGAATCCGGCGAGCGCGTGGAACGCGTGTTCGGGGCCTACACCGCCGCTGTGACGGAAGACCAGCTTCCGGAGGACGGCGTGCTGCGGCTGTGCCCGGGCATCTTCCAACCGATGCTACAAAAAGATTTCGAAATCCGGGTCGCCTGCCTGGGAGATTTTCTCGTGGCCATCCGCATCCACTCGCAAACCAAGGAGAGCGCGGCGACGGACTGGCGTCGCGGCCAGCTCGAGATCGAGATGGAGCCCTACGATCTGCCGCGCGAGGTTGCGGAAGGCTGCCGGCGGTTGCTCCGAGACCTCGGGCTGGTCTCCGGATCGCTCGACTTCGTCGTGGCTCCGGACGGCGAGCACATCTTCCTGGAGGTCAATCCCCAGGGCCAGTTCCTGTTCTTGGAGACCCGGGCGGGGCTGCCTCTCCTCGACATGTTCAGCGAGCTCCTGCTGGCGGGCGTCCGGGACTTCACCTGGCGCGACGATCATGAGGTCCTGCGCTTCGCAGAGTACGAAGAGCATCGGAAGCGGACCTGGCGGGACGAGGCCGCGCGCCATGTCGGCCTCCGCAAACCTCTGGGCGTACCCGACGTAGTAGAGGGGTGAGCGATCCGGTTGCCAAGCTCACCCGGACGGTCCGGGTGCGACTCCGATAGGAGACCTGTAACGATGAAGACCGAGAACGAAGGGAGGAAGCGCCAGCGCATCCTCGCCCGGATCACCGCCCAAGAGCTCAGCTCCGAGGAACTGGGGCTCGTGCGCGGCACCACCGACAACCAGGATACGGGTTGCGGCTGCGGCGGTCCCAGCACCGCCCTGGCCACCACCCCCGCGGGCGTTGAAGACGCGTAGCCCGTCCACCGGTCCCTGACCCTCCGCCCCGCCCCTTCCTTGCAGCGGTGTTCGCCCCTTCAGGAGAAGAGGAGGGGCGGTTTTTTGCAGAAGGACTGCTTCGCCGGTGTGGCCCGAGAAGCAGCCGGAGCTCCAACTCTGGGCCTCGAAGACATTCTCGGCTCAGGACCCTCACCACCATCCCGAAAGGATTCGCCGGACGAGGTGCCACTAAGAGCCAGGCACCTATGTCCCATGCCGAGCCCAGGCAATGACCAGATCTATATGGGATTATGTCTTTAATTCACATTATATTTCCTTGGTACGGTTTGGACTTTTCTTCCAAGCTCTGTTAAAGTAGTTAATCATCGTCCGTCCTCCAGGTCGGAGATTTTTCATGATCGCCGAGCCGCAGGCCTTTCAGGAATCCAGTTCTCCCCAGGGTTGTATTTTCGCCGAGCTCAAGCGCCGCGTCGGGGAGGCTGGACTGCTCGGAAAGAATCTCGCCTTCTACCTCTACAAGCTCTTCCAGGCGTTGGCGCTGATGGCTCTAGCGGTCGCCGCCCTGTCACATACCGATCGCCTGTGGCTGCAGATCCTGGAGGCCGTCTTCCTGGCCCTGGCCTGCACCCAGTTGGGCTTCATCGCCCATGACGCCGGGCATCGGCAGATCTTCCGAACCGGCCGGAAGAACGACCTTCTGGGCTTGTTGCTCGTCAACGGCCTGCTCGGCTTCAGCTATGGCTGGTGGGTGGAAAAGCACAACCGGCATCACGCCAATCCGAACCAACTGGATCACGACCCCGACATCCACTTTCCGGTCCTGGCGTTCTCGCCCGAGCAGGCGGCCGGCAAACCGGCCCATCTGAGGATCTTCGTCAAGCACCAGGCCGTCCTTTTCTTTCCCTTGCTGTCGCTCCTGACCTACAGCCTGCGGGTCGACAGCGTGAAGTTCCTTCGCGGCCAAGCCTGGCGGTACCGGCGCACCGAAGTCATCCTGCTTCTCGCGCACGCGTTTCTCTATGCCGGATTCCTGGCCGCCGCCCTCGGCCCGTGGCGAGGACTGCTGGTGGCCCTGGTCCATCAAGCGTTTTTCGGCATTTTTCTGGGCTCGGTCTTCGCGATCAATCACAAAGGGATGCCGCTCATCGACCCCGGAGTCCGGCTCGAGTACGTCTACCACCAGGTGATCACCAGCCGCAACCTCAAGCGTCATCCGGTCACTGACTGGTGGTTTGGTCCGCTCGCCTGCCAGATCGAGCATCACCCTGCCAGTTGCAAAGAGAATGTCCATGAACTGCCTGCCAAGGCCGGAGCCACAAGGGTTTGCTCGCCAAGATCACCTTGG
>DATHUD010000193.1:0-2203 GCA_035462575.1 Thermoanaerobaculia bacterium
CGGCACGGAGCAGAGCCCGCGGTTCACGGCGGCGGTGACCTGCCAGGGCCTGCGCAAGGGGTTGCCGGTCACGGTGGGGCTGGAGATCCCGCGCGGGCAGGAGCCGGCGGGCGTGGCGTATCTCGCGTCCGAGGGGACGGCGAAGGATCGCGAGGCGCTGCTCGCGACGGACCACTGGACCCGGTCCTACCAGGATGGCCGGTCGAGCCAGGCGATGTTGGGGCTGATCGAGGAGCTGCGCCGCCTCTCCCGTGCGGGGCTCCCGGTGCGGATCCGGTGGATCGACATCGACGGTCAAGATCCGGAGCGCGACCGGAGGATGGCCGAGCGCATTGGAGAAGCGGTGGCCGAGCGGCCGGGCGACCTGTTCGTGGTGCTCACGGGAAACCTCCACACCCGGCAGGTCAAGGGAACCCCTTGGAACAAGGATTTCTACCCCATGGGCCTCCACCTCACCCAGATCGCTCCGAAGGCGCGGGTCATCTCTCTGGACTCTTCCTACACCGGCGGCGACGTCTGGGCCTGCATGCAGACGGACACGGCCCCGAACGGGGAGTGCAAGGTCTGGCCGATGAAGGGCAAGGGCAAGTCCGAGGGGCCGTTCCCCCGGGTCGTCCTGGGCTCGGGGCTGGACGAGACGGGTTACCACGGCGTCTACGAGGTCGGCCCGCTGAGCGCTTCCCTCCCCGCCGTGCCGGCCAAGCGGTTACAATAAAAAGAAACGTGGGGACGCTGGAGGACGAAACTCGGATGGTCACCGTGGCTGACCTGTACCGGGTTCCGGAGAACGGAAAGGCCGAGCTGGTCCACGGTGAGATCGTCCTAATGCTCGCCGAGGGGGGTGTCCCCGGGCGCACGGCGGGCCGGATCTACCGCAGCCTGGACAACTACGAGCGGGAGGTCGGCGGGGGCTATGCGTTCCCGGACAACGTCGGCTTCCTGGTCGACCTCCCCGACCGGCAATCCTTCAGCCCGGACGCCGCCTTCTGGATTGGCGAGCTTCCGCCCGGAGGGCAGTTTCCAACCGGCGCTCCGGTCTTCGCTGTGGAGGTCCGGAGCGAGAACGACTACGGCCCCGAAGCCGAGAGGAAGATGGCCGAAAAGCGGGCGGACTACTTCGCCGCCGGGACCCTCGTCGCCTGGGACGTGGACGTGCTCCGGCGGCAGGAGATCCGGGCATTCCGCGCCGACCGGCCGAACGATCCGGAGGTCTTCCGCCGCGGCGAGCGGGCTCATGCAGAGCCGGCGGTTCCGGGGTGGTCGATGAGAGTCGAAGAAATCCTGCCGCGCTGACCGGCGGCTCCAATCTTCAACGCTGACCAGCCGGCGCCCAAGCCCGCACCGGCGGATCGTCCAGCGCCACCAGGGATGGGTCCTGGGGATCGTAGCGGACGGCGATCTCCTCGCCCGGCTGGAATTGCGGGATGGCGATCCGGGAGATCCGGCTCTTCGGGATGACGGCCCGGAAGGGGTCGCCCTCCTCGGGCCGCACCTCGACCTCCATCCCGATCACGGGGTCGTCGTTGAGGGTGATCCCGGTGTCCCAGATCCGCAGGATCGTGGCCGGAGCGGGAAGTCCGGTTTCTCTGAGGGCGCGGGCCTGGGACTCCCCCGTGGCGCGGTCGATGGCCCCAGTCACACAACCTGCCGTCAAGGCGAGCGCTGCTAGAAGGACGAGAATTCGCGAGCGGTTCAAGGGAGCTCCTGGGATGGAGGCGTCTCAACCCGAAATCCAAGATACCACCTTCGCTCGCCGGGCTCCACCAACGGGACATCCCCTTCCCTCGCCAGTCCGTCGGCGGATCTGCGGCAACTTCCCGAGACGGAGTCACGAGGTCCGCAGACTTTTTCACAATGTCGGCAGACGGCGTCAGCCCGTCTCCTTCTCTGCGGCAACTTCCCGCGACGGAGTCACGAGGTCGACAGACTTTCTCTCGATGTCGGCAGACGGAGTCAGCCCGTCTCCTTCTCTGCGGCAACTTCCCGCGACGGAGTCACGAGGTCCGCAGACTTTCTCACGACGTCGGCAGACGGCGTCAGCCCGTCTCCTTCTCTGCGGAAACTTCCCGCGACGGAGTCACGAGGTCCGCAGACTGAGTCAGCCCGTCGGCTTATCGGCTGAGAGCTTCTCCAGAAGTTCTCGCTCCGCCGCCTACCTTTAAGGGAATACTTTCGTCAAAAGAATCCGGAGACCGGGAAGGAG
>DATHUD010000194.1:0-7534 GCA_035462575.1 Thermoanaerobaculia bacterium
AGATCTGGCTCTCCGAGGTCATGCTCCAGCAGACCCGGGTCGAAACAGTCCTCCCTTTTTACACCCGCTGTCTGGAACGTTTTCCCACGGTCGAGGCTCTGGCCCGGTCCGGGCTCGAAGAGGTGCTCGCCCTGTGGTCCGGGCTCGGCTACTACCGGCGGGCGCGACAGCTCCACGCCGCCTCCCGGGTGATCGCGGAGAGCGGCGCCGGTTTCCCCTCGACCGTCGAGGACCTCCTCGCCCTTCCCGGCGTAGGCTCCTACACCGCGGCCGCCGTGGCGAGCATCGCCTTCCGGGTCCCGGCGCCGGTGATGGACGGCAACGTCGAGAGGGTCCTCTCCCGCGTCCTCGCCTCAGACGAAGACCCCAAGTCGAGCGGGGCCCGCAAGCGGCTCCTCGCCGCGGCCGAGAACCTCCTAGATCGCGAGCGGCCAGGCGACAGCAACCAGGCGCTGATGGAGCTGGGAGCCACCCTCTGCTCTCCGCGCCGGCCGAAGTGCCTGCTCTGTCCGATCCGTTCCGGCTGCCGGGCGGCGGCGGAAGGGGACCCCGAGCGCTACCCCGTGCCCCGGGTGAAGCGCGAGGCCGAGCACCACCATCTCCTCGTGGCCGTGGTGGAGAAAGGGGACGGGGTCCTTCTCTTCCGCCGCCCGGACGAGAGCACGCTTCTGGCCGGCACCTGGGAGCTCCCCTGGGTGAGCCTCGCGGAGAACGGAATGGCCGCGGAAGATCTGCCCGAGGCCGCCCTCGCTGCCCGCTACGGCGGGCGCTGGCGCCTGGGAGAGCGGGTCGGGGAGGTGCGCCACGGCATCACCTACCGCGACATCGAAGTCTCTGTCCATCGCGCCGAGCTCGCGCGCAGGAGCCGCTTCCGGAGCGGGACCGAGGCCGGCTGGTTCGATGGGGAAGGACGGGCGGACCTGCCGCTCTCCTCGCTGGTCGGAAAGGTGTTGGGGGCGCTCTCTACTTCTGGGGAACCGGCCAGGAGATCCCGGAGCCGCCGGCGATGATGAACCAGCCGATGACCTTCTCGTCCAGCTCGCGCAGGCGGCCCGCCACCAGGTGGCAGAGGATGGTGAGCAGGCGGATGGAGGAGATCTTGTGGATGTCCAGGATCCCCTCGACGACCTCGCGGGGGATGGCGAGGACCACGGCGCCGTCCTCGTAGGCCTTGGCGTCGGCCGAGCGGGGCTCATGGTCGATCAGGGCCATCTCGCCGAAGTAGCCTCCGCGCTCCAGAAACGCGAGGGCCTCCTCGCCCGCGCCGGGGATGTACTTGCTGATCATCACCCGGCCTTCGAGCACCACGTACAATTCGTTCCCCATCTCGCCTTCGCGGAAGATCACCTGGTGGGGCCCGAACTTCCTCTCTTTCGAGAGCGAGGTGAGGAAGTTGATCTCCATGTTCGAGAGCTTCTGCTCCTGGAAGAGCTTGCGCTTCGAGGCCATGTCGACGCGGAACTCGCCGGCCGTGGGGGAGGCGGCGGCTTCAGTGCTCGGAGGCCTGCCGGTCTCCGAAAAGAAGTGGGTGAGGTTCTGGTTGGTCTGCCGGAGCTTGGCCGAGAGACTCTTCCAGAAGGTCCAGTAGAGGGCGAGCTGGAACCGCTGGTCCTTCTCCATCAGAGACTGCAGGGTGTCCGGATCGAGGCCGAAAAGCTCGGTCTCGCCGGTGGTGATGGCGTCGCCCGAGCGCGGGTGGCGGTCGACGAAGCTCGCCTCCCCGAAGAGGGTTCCCGGCTGGAGCAGGGCGAGGCTGAAGAGACCGTAGGGGGTTTTCCTCTGGATGCGGATGCCGCCGCTCTGGATCAGGTAGGCGGCGTGCGTGCGCTCGCCCTCCTTGACCACCGCCGTGCCCGGCGGATACACCTTGCGGGAGATGCACTGCGCGAGCTGCGCGAGTTGCTGCTCCGTGAAATGGGAGAAGATCTCCCACCGCTCGAGAAGGTTCTCAATACCCAAGGTGTCGCCTATTGTAGCCGAGGAACGGTTTCGCCGTCTCTTGAAATGATCTCGCCCAGCCGGCTGCCGGGGGCGGAGGCCCTTCCCTGGTCGTAGGCCCACCCGGCGCGGGAGTCGTCCCCCAGGGCGGCCCAGAGCGAGGAGGCCTGGAGGAACCACTCCGAAAACAGCGGCTCGCCAGCGCCCAGATCCCCCCGGAGCTTGTTTTCGAGCGGGGCCTCCACCTCGTCGAAGAGCCGCCGGGCCGCGCGGAGGTCGCCTCTCCGGAGCGCCACCCAGGCGCGGTGGAGGGTGAGCGACTCCAGGAGGTCCGACCGGCTCGACCCCACCCGGGAGAAGGCGCGCTCGGCACCCTCGAAGTCTCCCGCGTACGCGGCCACGAGCCCCGCCTCCAGCCAGGCTTCGCCGTCGCCGGGGTCTCCGGCCAGGATGCGGTCGAGCAGAGCGCGGGCCTGGTCGAGCTTCAGGAGGTGTTTGGCCGCGACCGCCGCGGCATAGAGATCGTCCCGTCCCGCCCGGGCGTCGGTGCGGGCGGCCGCGAGCGCCGCCGTGAAGTCGCCCTGCCCGAGGGCCGTCTGCGCCGGACTCGCCGGACCCCGCTTCAGGGTGGCCCAGAGCCCGAACGCGCCTCCGGCCAGGAGCACGAGGAGGAGGACGAGCAGAATGCCTTCGAAGGAGGAGTCCACGGTATTTATATATAGGAGATCTCAGAGGAGGGGTAGCTGGGCGGGCCGGAGGTGGTCCCACATCTCCCGCTCGACCCGGTCGAGCCACCCCGGCCGGTCCGCCGCATCGAGGCGCAACGGCGCGAGGCCGCGCGCCTCGAGCTCGCGGTCGAGCAGCTCCTCGACCGCCCGCTGGAATCCCGGGTCCGCCGAGCGGATGCCATCCGGGCTCGGCTGCTCGACGATCGGCACGTGCACCAGAAGGTCGTACCCCCGGATCCAGGAATCGACCACCCGCTCCGGCCCCTCCTGCCGCCCGGCCGCGAGGAGGAGATAGACGAAATTGTCGAGGACGCTCCGGTCGCAGACCACGACCGGATACCGCGCCTGAGCCACCAGCTCCTCGGCGATCTGCGTGTGGAGGATCCACGACTGCGCCGCGACCGACGTCTCCTCATTGATCGGCAGAGGGCACCGCCGCGCCACCTCGTGGACCACCTCGACCGCCACGTCCCGCCGCTTGAGCCGGGCCGCGAGCCCATAGCACAGCGTGGTCTTCCCCACGCCGTGGCTCCCGATGAACGCGGCTTTGAAGGTGGGGGACGAAGGCATGCGGGGGGATTGTAGACCGGTTCCCCCGGCACGCCGATCTCAGAAGGCGCTAGACGGTACGGAGCGCAAGCGCATACAGACGACCTTTTCTCTCCTCAGAGAGTAGATGACGATATAGGATCCGCTGTCCGTGTGGAACGGCCAAGACCGGAAGCCAGGTTTCCCAGGGACCGCCATTCCCAGGTCGGCGATTCGGACGAGCGCGCGTTCGCAGTCCGCCCAAGCCTCCGCAGCCCGAGGATTGGCTGCGAAGACCTCTTGCAGATCCTGCTCAAACTGCGGCTCTTTGACGATTCGGCGGAAGGGCGCGCTCAAGATATTCGTCGATCGCCTCGTGGGCCCAATCGACTTCTTCAGGAGTCAGCGGGCGCGGCCTTCCCATGAAGGCCGTCCCATAGGGAATCTCTTCGCCGTCTCGGGCGGCCAGCCACCCGAAGAAGCCGTCCGAGAAATCTCCAGCCTCTTCCGGCTCCAGGCTGCGGAGGTCTTCGATCACGGAGCGAAGGAGGACGATCTCCTCAGGGGTAAAGACGGAGAGATCGGCCTCGCGGTGGACAAGGAGCCTCTCATCTCTCCAGGAGCAGAAGCCTTCCCTCTCCATCCCGGAGATCGCGGAGACCATTCCCTCGGGAGTGGGTCCTTGGTCCGTCTTCCAGTAGACCCTGTCCGAGACCGGCCGGCCGAGCGTCCGCCAAGCACGGAAGTCGGTATGGAAGAGAGCCCTTCGCAGCCGGGTGGCGCTCCACGGCATGTCCGCCTGGAACGCTCGGGCGGCGAAGAGGATCATCTCCCGAAGCTTGGTCTCGCTGTCCATGGTGGTCTCCTCGACAGGAAAATAATACCACAATAAGGCGCCCCCGCCATCACTGGAAAGCCTCTTCCAGGATCTCAACCGCAGCCCAAAGCTGCTCCTCGGTGATCGTGAGCGGAGGAACGATCTGCGCCACCCGCCCCTCCGGCCCTCCGGCGAGGAGGAGGACGCCTTTCTTCCAGGCCTTGCCGGCCCATTCTTTCGCGAGATCCCGGCTTCGGAGCTGAATTCCCCAGAGAAGGCCGCGGCCCCGGACCTCCTCGACAGCGGGGAAGCGGCCGGGCCAGGTCCGCAGGCGCGCTCCGAGATCCTCCCCCAGCCGGGCAGCCCTCGCGGGGAGGTCTTCTCCTTCCAGGACGGCCAGGGCCGCGAGCGCGGCGGCGCAGGCGACGGGGTTCGCGAGGAAGGTGGCGGTGTGGCGCGCTTCGCCTGGAGTCTCCCAGCAGCGGAAGAGGTCCCGGCGGCCGAGGACGGCGGCGACCGGCAGGCCTCCTCCCAGCGCCTTGCCGCAGCAGAGGAGGTCCGGGCGGACCTCTTCGTGCTCCACCGCGAAGATCCGGCCCGTGCGGCCGAAGCCGGTGAAGATCTCGTCCGCGATCAGAAGGACGGAGTGCCGGCGGCAGATCTCCGCGACGGCGGGGAGCCAGCCGGCGGGGGGGACGAGCACTCCCTCGCGGCCCACGATGGGCTCCAGGATCACGCTACCCACATCCCCCCGGCGGAGGACTTCCCCCACCCGGCCGGGGTCGCACGCATACGGAAGGCGGTGGACGTGCGAATGGAGGTGGGCGGCGAAGGGGGCGCGGAACTCCTCGCGGGAGGTGGCGGCGAGCGCCCCGAGCGTCAGGCCGTGGTAGGAGGGCTCGAAGGAGACGATCCCCGGCCGTCCGGTCGCGGCCATGGCGGTTTTGAGGGCGATCTCCACGGCCTCGGAGCCGGAGATGGAGAAGAAGACCTGCGCGTCGTCCACCGGGGCGATCTGGACGAGGCGGCGGGCGAGCTCCACGCGCAGGGGATGGGCGGCCACGTCTCCCAGCCCGTGAAGGAGGCGGCCGGCCTGCTCGCGGACCGCCTCGACCACGCGCGGATGGCGGTGTCCCACGGCCGCGACTCCGAAACCCGAGGTGAGGTCTATATAGAGGTTGCCGTCGACGTCCCGGACGTTGGCTCCCCGGGCCTCCTCCCAGAGGACGGAGGCGCCGTCTCCCGGGAGGAGAGTGTTGACGCCCGGGGCTTCCAAGTCGCGGAGGTCGCGCGAGAGGGCGCGGGAGCGTGGCCCCGGCGGAGGGGTGACGATCCGCGGGAGGAGGTCTCCGAACGAGGTCACATTTCGCGCCGCCCGGCGAGCGAGCGGCCGAGCGTCACCTCGTCGGTGTACTCGATGTCGCCCCCCACCGGCATGCCGAAGGCGAGGCGGGTGACCCGGATTCCCCGGGCCTTCAGGATCCGGGCGAGATAGAGCGCGGTGGCCTCCCCCTCCACGTTGGGGTTGGTCGCGAGGACGACCTCTTCGATCCCGTCGAGGCGCGTGAGGAGCCCGGGGATCGCCAGGCGGTCGGGACCGATACCGCGATGGGGCGAGAGGGCCCCCAGAAGGACGTGGTAGAGGCCGTGGTACTCGCCCGTGCGCTCGATGGGCTCGATGTTGAACGGCTCCTCGACGACACAGATGCTCAGCCGGTCCCGCCGCTCGTCCGCGCAGTACCGGCAAGGGTCCACCGCGGTGATGGAGTTGCACACCGAGCAGTGGAAGAGCTTCTCCTTGACGTCTACGATGGCCTGGGCGAGCGCCTGGGCCTCGGGAGCCGGCACTTTCAACAAATAGTGGGCGAGGCGGGTCGCGGTCTTCGGGCCGATGCTCGGGAGCCGGGAGAGCTCGCCGATCAGCCGGGCCAGTGGGTCGGACATCGATTCGGACTTAGAAGAGGCCCGGCAGGCTCGCCGCCATGGAGCCCATCTTTCCCTGCATCGTCTCCTCGATCTTCCGGCCCGCCTCGTTGACGGCGGCGACGATCAGGTCCTCGAGCATCGAGGGATCGTCCTTGTCCATGGCCTCCGGATCGATCTTGACCTCGACGAGCTGCTTGTGGCCGCTCATCTTCACGGTGACCATGCCGCCGCCGACGCTCGCTTCGACCACGGTCTCGGCGAGCTCGCGCTGCAGACGCTCCTGCATCTCCTGGGCTTGCTTCATCAGTTGGCGCATGCTGCTCATAAGTCTCTCAATCCTCCCTGAAGCCTGCTGGGTCTTCGACGATCTCGCCTCCGAAGATCTGGAGCACGGTCTGGATCGTCGGATGTTCTTTGGCCCCCGGCTCGGCGGCCCTCGGGGTCTGCGCCTGGGGAGCGGCAGCGCCTGGCCGGCTGTTGCTCTGGACGAGCTGCCACCCGGTGCCGGGTCCCCAGATGGTGGCCAGGGCCTCCTCGACCACCTGCCGGTTGACCTCCTGCTTGAGCCGCGAGTCCAGGATCATGTCGCCCGGCGGCGCCACGATGATGAGGCGGCCGTCTTCGTAGCGGATGTCCTCGGCGGCGTCCAGGTAGCCGGCCAGGTGCTGGCGGCGCTTGCTGACCTCTTCCTTGAAGAGGCCGACCGGGTCCCGCCGCGAAAACGTCGCCGCAACGGGAGCGGCCGGAGCGGGGGCCGGCGTCCGGACCGGGGCTGGAGCTGGGGCGGCCGGAGCGGGAGCCGGCGGCTCGGCGCGCTGCGGCCGGGGGGCCGGAGTCGGAGCCGCGGCTACGGGACGGGGCGCGGGGGCCGGCGCGGGCCGGGAGGGGGCCGCCGTGGCTCCACCGGCGAGGATCTCCTCGATCCGCGTGAGCTTCGGAAGCTCGGCAGCGCGGAGCCACGCGATCTCGACCGCGAGGGCCCCGGTCTCGCTCCTGCGGACCACGGGCTCGCTCGCCAGGAGCTGGGAGAGGAGCCGCAGCAGGTTCTCGTACCCGGCCTCGCGGGCCATGGTGGAGAGCGCCTGGGCCTCCTCGGCCGGCAGGTCCACCTGCCCGGGCTGGCCGCCCATGGCGAGGTGGAGGGCGTCCCGGCAGAAGACGAGGAACTGGCTGTAGACGTGGCGCGGGTCCCACCCCTCGTCCTCGATCCGGCGGATGGCGGTGGAGACGGAGACGCCGTCCCCGTGAAGGATCGCCTGGAGGACCTGGTGGTAGAGGGCCATGTCCAGCCCACCCAGGAGGCGGATCGCGTCCTCGTCGGCGATCGTCCCCGAGCCGAAGGTGGCGAGCTGGTCCAGAAGAGCGACCGAGTCGCGGACGCTCCCCTCGCCGGCGCGGGCGATGAGCCGAAGGGCCGTGTCGCTCGCGGTGATGCTCTCGGCCTGGCAGATCTGCCCCAGGTAGGCCGCGAGCTCGAGCGAAGGGACGCGCCGGAAGTGGAACTCCTGGCAGCGCGAGAGGATCGTCGCCGGCACGGCATCGATCTCGGTCGTGGCGAAGATGAAGACGAGGTGCGCGGGCGGCTCCTCGACGATCT
>DATHUD010000195.1:0-2843 GCA_035462575.1 Thermoanaerobaculia bacterium
TCAGGAGAACGCACGACATGGAGTTCCAGGGCACCGAACGCTACTACTTGGACCCCGAGCTGGGGGCCATCGTCAACATGGCGATCGCCATGGAGAAACCGCTGCTCCTGACCGGCGAGGCCGGCACCGGCAAGACGCAGCTCGCCTTCGAGATCAGCCGCTCCCTCGGGCTCCCCATCGAGGTGCTGCGCTGCAAATCGACGATCAAGGGCGAAGAGGCCTGCTACGTCCAGGACACCGTCCTACGGTTGAACGACGCCCGCTTCGGCACCTCGGGCACCGGCCGCGACGTCAACAGCTTCTTCGACTACGTGATCTGGGGCCCCATCGGCCGCGCCTTTCGGAGCGACGAGCGGGTCGTGCTCCTCCTGGACGAGATCGACAAGACCGAGTCGGACGTGCAGGACAACCTGCTCGACGTGCTCGAAGACAACGAGTTCACCATCCGCGAGGTGAACCAGGTGATCGGCGCGAAGAGGCCGCCCGTCATCCTCCTCACCTCGAACGCCAAGCGCGAGCTGTCGGACCCGTTCCTGCGCCGCTGCTTCTGTCATCACATCGCCTTCCCAAACCCTGAGCAGATGCGGGAGATCGTCAAGCTCCACTTCCCGGACCTCGAAAAGGGGCTCCTGGACTCCGCGCTCGGCATCTTCTACGAGCTGCGCGCCCGCGGCTACGAAAAGCCGCCCGCCACGAGCGAGCTGCTGAACTGGCTGGGCTCGCTCCAGCACGCCCGCGTCACGCCCGACCGGCTGAACATCCCTTTCGTGGGCACGCTCTTGAAAAGGACCGAAGACATCCTCTCCTACCGGGCCGGCGGCAAGCGTACCCGGGTGAACTGAAAAAGCGGCATGTTCCTCGACGGATTCATCCTCCGCCTCCGGGAATACGGCGTGCCGGTCTCCATGACCGACACGCTCGACTTCTACAAGGGGATGGAGAAAGGCGTGGCCCCGGACCTCGACTCGCTCTTCCTGTTCGCCCGCCTCTGCTTCGTCCGCCGCGTCGAGCACATGGACGCCTACGAGCGCGCCTTCGCCTTCCACTTCCTGGGCGTCGACCTCCCGCGCGTGGCCGAGGGGGACCCGGAGCTTCTGAACACCCCGCAGTTCCGCGAGTGGCTGAAAGAGGCGATCCGCAAGGGCGAGCTGCCGCCGCAGGCGCTCTGGACCTTCTCGTCCGAAGAGCTGATGAAACGTTTCTGGGAGACGGTCAAAAAACAGACGGAAGCCCACCAGGGCGGCAGCCGCTGGGTGGGCACCGGCGGCAACTCCCCCTTCGGCCACTCGGGAAACTCGAAAGGCGGCGTCCGCGTCTTCGGGGAAGGCGGCAACCGCTCGGCCCTCAAAGTGATCGGAGAGCGGCGCTACATCGACTACTCGGCTTCGACGAGCCTCCACGGCTCGAACCTGAGCCAGGCGTTGACGGCCCTGAAAAGCCTCGTCCCCTCAGGACCGCGCGACCAGCTCGATCTCGATGCCACGATCCATGAGAGCGCGAGAAACGGCGGAGAGATCGAGCTCGTCTTCCGCCGCGCCCTGCTCGACCGCATCGAAGTGGTGCTCCTGATCGACAACGGGGGAAGCTCCATGATCCCCCACGTCCACCTGACCCGCCTGCTCTTCTCGAAAGTCCGCGACCGGATCAAGCGCCTCTCCACCTACTACTTCCACAACACCATCTACGGCTCGATCTACAAAGACGCCCGCCGGCTCGTAAAGCTCCGCACGGAAGAGCTCCTGAAGCGCAAGCCCGAGACCCGCCTCCTCATCCTGGGAGACGCCTCCATGGCCCCCGACGAGCTCCTCTACCCCCGCGGCGCCATCTACTACTACGACGCCGACGATGCCGAGCCCAGCCTCGCCTGGCTCCAGCGCCTCCGCGACCGCTTCCGCCATTCCGTGTGGCTCAACCCCATCCCCAAGGAAGACTGGAAGGGGACCTACGGCCGCATGACCATCCACAAGATCGGCGAGGTCTTCCCCATGGAAGACCTCACCATCGGCGGGATCAAGCGGGCGGTCGAGCGGCTGGGGCGGGGGTGATGAAGCTCACCCCCCCAAGACCTTCCGCACCTTCTCCTCGATGACCCCGGGCTCCAGCTCTTCGAGCTCGTAGGAGACGTTGGCGATCGGCTTGTTCACCTTCAGGATGCGCTTCAGGTCGATCGGCGTCCCCTCGACCACCACGTCGGCCGGCGTGGCATTGATGGTGGCTTCGAGCTCGCGGATCTGGCGGTCGCCGTAGCCCATGGCGGGGAGGATCTTCCGCGAGTTCGGGTATTTCTCGTAGGTGGCGCGGATCGAGCCCACGGCGTAGGGCGTCGCATCCACGATCTCGGCCGCGCCCGACTGTTCCGCCGCGTACCAGCCGGCGCCATAGGCCATGCCGCCGTGGGTCAGCGTGGGGCCGTCCTCCACCACGAGCGCGCGCTTGCCGCGGATCAGCTCGGGCTGGTCCACGTGAATGGCCGAGCGGCAACGGATGACTCGCGCACCGGGATTGCTCTTGCGGCAGCTCTCGACCACGGCCTCGACGTTCCTGGGATCGGCCGTGTCCACCTTGTTGACGATCAGGAGGTCGGCCATCCGGAGATTCGTCTCGCCCGGGTAATAGCTCGTCTCGTGGCCGGGCCGGTGCGGGTCCAGGAGAGTGATGTGGAGGTCCGGCACGTAGAACGGCGTGTCGTTGTTGCCGCCGTCCCAGAGGATGACCTCGGCCTCCTGTTCGGCCTGGCGGAGGATCTTCTCGTAGTCCACCCCGGCATAGACCACGAAACCGTTGTCGATGTGGGGCTCGTACTCCTCGCGTTCCTCGATCGTGGTCTCGTAGCGGTCCAGATC
>DATHUD010000196.1:0-7497 GCA_035462575.1 Thermoanaerobaculia bacterium
CTCTACCAGCGGGCGTCAATGCGGTAAAGCGCGTGCTGTAGGCAAGCCGTCTCGGGGCTCCGGCTTACGCTGCGCGCCGGACGTGACCTTCGCCCCCGGAGCCTCTTCGTCCACGCCACCACGATTCGGGTAAATCCCCCGAGGGCGCAGGGACGTAGAGACGCTCCCAGCCCGCAACGCACCAACGACCGGAGGCCACAGCCAACGAGACACGCACCGCCCTCCGCAGGCCCCTACCGCCGGGATGTCTCCTTCGAAGGGCGCGGCGCCCCGAGCAACGCCATCCCTCTGTATCCTTGGCGGCATGGCCGGCTGGGGCGCCCTGCCCTTCGAAGAGACGTCCCGACGGTGGAGACCTTCGGACGTTCGTGCGCGTGTCGCCGTTCAGGGTCGTCGATCGGTGGAGCGTTGCGGGCTGGGAGCGTCTCTACCGGATTACCATAAAGGCCCAGGAGGATTCCGCATGAGCAGAACGAGCAGCGACTAGGCCCTCGAATTCCACCGGAAACTCCCCGGCGTCACAGAAGACGTGAAGTGGGGCAACGACCTGGTCTTCTCCGTCGGCGGCAAGATGTTCGTGGCCTTCGGCCATCCCGACTCCGAGCCGACCACGGCTCTCTAGCCTCTCTCACCGATTGTTTCCATCGGGCGCTACCGCGACCCCGACGAGAGCCCGGACCTCCTCCTCCTCTCGCGAGCCCTACGTTAAAGCAGCCTCCATGCGTCTCGAGCGTCTTCGCTCCGCCTGATCGGCGCCAGGACGGCAATCGTCTGGCCGTGGCTGTAATGGTGCGTTCCCTCTTGAGACGACACGGATCAACCTACCGGCGTCGTGGTAGTCTTTTGACGAGAGGTGACCCGATGAACCGTGTCTACTGGCGAGATCATGTCGTCGTCTCCGACGACCTCCACCATGGAGATCCCTGCATCAAGGGAACCCGGATCCCAGTCCGGACCCCGGCCGGCAGTCTGGCGGCCGAGATGAAGCCGGCGGAGATCCTCAAGGAGTATCCCCAGCTTTCCTTGGGGGACCTTCTGGGGGCTCTGGCCGGGGCTTACTCCTGCGGCGCCGCAGGAGCTGCTGACCGGGAGGATTTGGCTTCATGAAGGAGAGCCAGCAGGTCGAATGGAAGAGCTCCTGGCGAGACGACTACCTCCGGTGGATTTGCGGCTTCGCCAACGCGGCGGGAGGCATTTTGGTCATCGGACGCGATGACCGAGGTGTGGCCGTCGGCGTCAAAGATGCCAGGAAGCTCATCGAGGAGATTCCCAACAAGGTGCGGGACATCCTTGGCATCATGGTGGACGTGAACCTGCGGCGAAAGGAAGGCAAGGATCTGGTCGAAATCCGCGTCGAGCCGTATCCCAGTCCTATCAGCTATAGGGGCGAATACCACTACCGCAGCGGCAGCACCAAGCAGGAGCTGAAGGGGGCGGCCTTGGAGCGGTTCCTGCTGAAGAAACGCGGACGCCACTGGGATGACGCGCCGGAGCCCTCTTTCACCCCGCGGTCTTGCAGCACCGCGGCCTTGCGGCTGTTCAAGCAAAGGGCTAAAGAAAGCGGGCGCATGGACCGGGTGGTTTTACGCGACAGCCGGGAGGTCGTTCTGGGCAACCTGGAGCTGACCGAAAGGCATGGCCTCAAACGCGCCGCCTGCCTGCTTTTCTCTGACCGCCCCGAGCAGTATGTGAGCGGTGCCTGGATCAAAATCGGATTCTTCGTAACGAATGACGACCTCAGGTATCAAGACGAGGTGCACGGGAGCCTCTTCGAGCAGGTGGAGAAAACGATCGAGCTCCTGCACACAAAGTACCTCAAGGCCTACATCAGCTACCAGGGCTTGCAACGGCGGGAGACCTTCCTCTTCCCCGACGCCGCACTGCGCGAGGCCCTGCTCAACGCCGTGGTGCACAAGGACTACAGCAGCGGCATCCCGATCCAGATCAGCGCGTATGACGATCGGATCGTTCTCTGGAATCCCGGTAATCTGCCGGAACACTGGACGCTGGAAAAACTGGTAGGCAAACACCCATCCTGCCCCTTCAACCCGTTGCTGGCCAATGCCTTCTTTCGCGCCGGCTACATCGAATCCTGGGGACGTGGCGTCGAGAAGATCCACCGCGAGTGCCGGGAGCACGGGATCGAGCCGCCAGTCTACGATTTCGGCATGGCAGGTCTGATGCTGACCTTTCGCGCCAACCCCGCGCACCTGCAAGCCGCCGCTTTGGAGCAGGGCACGAACCTGATTACTGCCCAAGAAACTGCCCAAGAAACTGCCCAAGAAACTGCCCAAGAAAAAATCCTTGCTTTGGTGCGAGCCCAACCCTCCATCACGCGCAGGGAGCTGGCAAACAGGCTGGGCTTGAGCGACAGTGGCATCAAGTACCACCTGGAGAAGATGAAAGCTACCGGTGTGATTCGCCACCTGGGCGCGACCAAGTCGGGATCCTGGGAGGTCTTGAAATGACGGGGAACGAACTTGCCACCCAAGTAGTCAGTGCAGAGCGCTAAGCCCCGCGGGATACGTAGCGTCTCATCTTGCCCAGGAGGATGTCCGGGCTGATCGGCTTGCCGACGAACTCGTTGAAGCCGGCGGCGTCGATCTCGTGCCGGAGGCCCATCCGGGTCGACGCGGAGACGGCGAAGATCGGCAGCTTCGCGAACCTCTCTCCCGGCAGGGAGCGGATCTCCCGCGCCGCGGCGTATCCGTCGAGCTCCGGCATGCGCAGGTCCAGGAGCACCAGGTCGTAGTCCCGCGCGCGGACGTGCTCGACGGCCTGCCTCCCGTTGCACACGACGTCGAAATCGACTCCCCAGCCCCGGAGCAGCCCGGTCAGGACGAAGACGTTCACCTCGTTGTCGTCCGCCACCAGGACCTTGAGGCCTTGGAGCTCGGAGGCCACCTCGACCGCGCCGGGTGCCACGGCGTCCTTCACGGTCTTGAAGCGCAGCTCGAAGGAGAACGTGGTCCCTCGCCCGAGCTCGCTCTCGACGAGGATGCGGCTGCCGTGCATCTCGACCAGCTTCCGGCTGATCGACAGCCCGAGCCCGGTGCCGCCGTACTTCAGCCCGATGTCGTAATTGGCCTGCGTGAAATCGTCGAAGATGTGCTCCAGCCGGTCCGGAGCGACCCCGATGCCGGTGTCGCTCACCCGGAATTCGATCGACGCCGCCTCCGGCTCGGCCGCGCGCATATCCAGCGCCAGGGTCACCGATCCCTCGGAGGTGAATTTGAGCGCGTTGCCGATCAGGTTGGTGAGCACCTGGTCGAGCTTCACGGGATCTCCGACGACGCCCGGCGGCACCTGTTCGTCCACGTGCATCCGGAGAGCGAGCCCTTTTTCCTGCGCCTTGAGCTGGAACCGGTCGGCGATCTCCTGGACGAGTCGCCGGAGATCGACCGGCCTCTCCTCCACGGTCATCTTGCCCGCTTCGATCTTGCCGAAGTCGAGGATCTGATTCACCAGTTGCAGCAGGCTTTCCGAAGAGGAACCGAGGATCCGCACGAGCTTCTCCTGCTGCGGCGAGAGCTCCGTCCTCCCGAGCAGGTGCGACACGCCCACGATGGCGTTGAGCGGAGTGCGGATGTCGTGGCTGATCATGGCGAGGAAATCCGACTTCGTCTGCGCCGCCTGCTCCGCCCTCTGCCTTTCACGCACCAGCTCGCGCTCGTACTCCTTGCGATCGGTGGCATTGAAAACGGTGGTGCGGACGAGCAGCGGCTGGCCGTCCCCGTCTTTGCGGAGCACGGAGTTGATCAACACCGGAAGGCGGCGGCCGTCCGCGCACACCAGGTCCAAGGCGAGCTCGCGCACCGCCCCCTGCATCTGCAGCAGCGGCGCGTAGTGCGTCTCGTGGAAGATCCTGCCGCCCGCGGTCAAGAGCTCATAGAAACGCTTGCGGTCGACGAGATCCTCCCGCCGGTAGCCCGTCCAGGTCAAGAAGGTCTGGTTGACCTTGACAATCGTCCCGCCGGCGAGCGCCGAGAGATAGCCGCAAGGTGCGTTCTCATAGAGATCCTCGGCGCTTTCCTCGAGAAAAGCGGCTCTGGCGGGGGAAGGGGTTCCGTCTTGATCTGACACTACAGGAAATTCTTGATGGCGGCGATCGTCTCTTCGGGTGCGCTCAGGTTGGGGCAGTGACCGGTCGCCTGCATGAGAACCAGCTCGCTTCCGGGAAGATTCCGGTGCACGTACTCCCCCACGCACCGAGGCGCGATCGCGTCTTCGGAGCACTGCAGGATGAGCGAGCGGACCGTCACCTTCGGGAGGTCGTTCCGGTTGTCGGACAGAAAGGTGACGCGGGCGAAATGGCGCGCGATCTCCGGATCGGTACGGCAGAAGCTGTTGGTCAGCTCCGCGCCGAGCTCGGGCCGGTCCGGGTTCCCCATGATCACCGGGGCCATCGCGCTCGACCAGCCCAGGTAGTTGCTGTCCAAGGACTCGAGAAGACCTTCGATGTCCTCCCGGCTGAACCCGCCGACGTAATCCCCTTCGTCGATGTAGCAGGGGGACGGACCCACGAGGACCAGCGCCTCGAACCGTTCCGGCTCCTCGATCGCCGCGAGCATCCCGATGGCGGCGCTCACCGAGTGGCCGACGAAGACCACTCGGGAGAGGTCGAGCTCGCGGCAGATGTCGAGCACGTCGCTCGCATAGCCCTGAAGCGAGCCGTATCGGGTGCGGTTGTAGGCGGAAGGGTCCGATCGGCCGGCGCCGACGTGGTCGAAAAGGACGATCCGGTACTCGTCTTCAAAGGCGGGCGTGACGAACCGCCACATGTTCTGGTCACAGCCGAAACCGTGGGCGAAGACCATCGGCTGCCCCGTTTCGCGGCCGGACAGTTGGACGTTGTTTCTGCGCAGCACGCTCATGAGAGCGCCATGATAGCGCGTACTCTAAAGCGCGGACGTGATCTTCGCCACCTCTTCCAGGAACCGGTCCACCTCCCCCTCCGTGTTGTAGAAGTGGGGGGAGACCCGGAGCCGCTTCGCCCGGGCGGCCACGATCACGCCCCGCTCGGCGAGCTTCCGGAGAAGCACGTCGGGAACGTGGGTGGGATGGGTGGCGGTGACGATGCCCGAGGTCTCGCCGGGGCGGCGGGAGCTCACGACCGGAAAGCCCTGCTCGGTAAGGCCCCGGGCGGCGCGGTCGGCGAGGGAGAGGATGCGCCGCTCGATGTTCTCGATGCCGGCTTCCTCAAGGATTTCGAGCGAGGCGCCCAGGGCGGCGATGCCGTAGGTGTTCATCGTGCCGCTCTCGAAGCGCTTCGCTCCTTCGTTCCAGGTGAGGTCGAAGTCGGTCCACTGGAAGGGGACGACCGGCGAGCGGGCGCCGGAGCGCAGGGGGCGCAGGCGCTCGATCACGCGGTCGGAGACGTAGAGGTAGCCCACTCCCTCGGGGCCGAGCAGCCATTTGTGGACCGCGCCTGCCGCGATGTCCACCCCCGCGGCTTCGACGTTCAACGGGAGCGCCCCCAGGGCCTGGATGGCGTCCACCACGAAGAGGATGTCCCGCTCGCGGCAGGCGGCGCCCAGGCGGGCGAGGTCGGAGCGGAAGCCGCTCGCGTACTGCACCCAGGAGAGGGCGAGCACGCGGGTGCGGTCGTCGATCAGAGAGATCAGCTCCTCGGGATCGATCCGCCCGTCCCGCTCCTCGGCCAGCCGGTACTCGACGCCGCGGTGGGCGAGATGCATCCAGGGGTAGACGTTGGCGGGATATTCGAGCTTCGCCCCGACCACGTTGTCCCCCGGCTTCCAGTCCAGCCCCTCGGCCACCAGGGAGAGGGCCACGGAGGTGTTCTCGACGAAGGCCACCTCCCGCGGAGCCCGGGCGCCCAGAAGCCCCGCGAGCTGCCCGCGCACCCGCTCGATCTCGGCCATGCGCCGGGACCAGTAGCGGTCCCCGGTGGTCGAAACGGCCTGGGCGACCTCCGCCATCCGCCGCGCCGCTCTTTGGGGGAGAGGCCCGGTGGCCGCGTGGTTCAGGTAGGCGTATTGCGCCGTGACGGGAAACTCCTCTTCGCGAAGGCACCGCAGGGTGTCGTCCGGAATCATGGCTCTTCGACCTCCTCTTTCCCCATCTTGAGCTCCAGCAGCCCTAGCGCCGGCAGGCCGATCGCCAGTACGGCGGCGTAGTGGAGACCGCGGAAGAGGAGCGTACCTGCCGCGGCCGCAACCTCGTCAACCCCCAGAGCCTTGAAGGAGGCGACCATCGCGAGCTCGGTGGTGCCGAGCCCGCCGGGGGTGCCGGTCACGGTTCCCACGGCGTTGCCCAGGGACACCACCGCGATCACTACGAGCGGATGGACCGGCGCGCCGATCGCGGCAAACATCGCCCACTGGGCCCCGGCGTTGACGAAAAAATAGAGCACTCCGAGCGCGAGCACCTGGAGGCGGAGCGGCACATAGCCGAGCAGGTGCACGAACACGCCCACGGCCTCGTGCCCGTGGGCGAAGAGCTTCTGCAAACGCCCCTCGGCCTTCTCCGCCCGGCGGGCGAGGAAGCGCACGATGGGGTTCATTCCCGAAGGCCCCCGGCGGCGGCTCCAGACGATCAGCCAGACGATCGTCCCGAGCAGGGCAACGAGCGCCGCGATCCCAAGCCACGGGCGGCCGAGGGCGAAGGAGGCCACGATCAGAGTGACCCAGGTGCAGAGAGTCATCATGGTGTGGTGGGCCATCTGGTCGTAGAGCACCACGCCGTAGAAGAAGCCGAAGGAGTGGCCGGTGGACCGCGACCAGAACCGGGCCCGCATGAGGCCGCCGATCAGACGCACCGTGGGGGTGACCAGGTTGAGCGCGGCCGACGCGACCAGCACGAAGAAGCCGAGGAGCACCCCCGAGCTCCTCCCGATCGCCCGGTGCGCCGCGAGGCGGAACCGCCAGTCCCAGAGCCCGAACCGCAGGACGAGGAGGAAGATCCCCAACGCGAGATACGGCCGGCTCGCCTCCGCCACGCGGGCCGAGAGCTGCGCCCAGTCGAGGTTCGAGCGCGCGAGGAAGTGCCAGGTGAAGTAGACCGTGGCCACGGTCACGCCCACCTTGAGCAGGCGCCCCACCCAGGATCTGGAGGAAGGTTCGCGCGGCGGGGTCTCGTCGGGGATCATGGCTGTTTTTCGGGCGGAGCCGCCTAGGATAGCGCACCAGGGGATTGACGGCGGCCCCGCGATGGGCAACGCTTCGGGCGAACCGAGCGTGAGAGAGGAGAGCGCGATGAAGATCACCGTAATGAAGAACGGCCCCTTCCGGGTGGAGGGGGAGGACCTCGAGATCCTGGACCCCAACGGCAACCCCTACGGCCTGGGGGGACGGACGATCGTCTCTCTCTGCCGCTGCGGGATGTCCGCCAACAAACCCTTCTGCGATGGCAACCATAAACACCACGGGTTCCAGGACGAGCCGGTGGCGCGGGATCTGCCTCCCAAGGTGTGACCACCGCAGCGTTCCGCCGCGGCCCTCACCTCCCCGGCCCTCCTCTCCCGGAAGGTGGGAGGGG
>DATHUD010000197.1:0-2210 GCA_035462575.1 Thermoanaerobaculia bacterium
CGGCGCCATCCAGGCCCGGGCGTTCACCGTCGGCAGCGACATCGTCTTCGGCCGGGGCACCGCGAACCCGGGCCACGGACGGGAGCTGTTGGCTCACGAGCTCACCCACGTGGCACAGCAGGGGCATGCGGGATCTCTCGCCGCCATGCCCGACAGGCCGCGGATCTCCCCCGCCGCGGGCGCCGCCGGCGTGCTCCGCAAGTCCGAGGCGGCGACCGAGACCAAGGAGCCGGACTACGCGGCCTTGGCGGTGCAGATCCGCAAGGCGATCGCAGGCGGTTGGTTCTTCGGCTTGGGCACGGATGAGGAGGCCGTCTATCGAGCCCTCCGCCAGCTCGGGCGCGACGCCAACAAGATCGCCCGTCTCGAAGCGCTCTATCTCAATCAGTTCGGCGATTCCCTGGAAGATGACATCAGGGGCGACTTCAGCGGCTCGGAACTCGACGAAGTCCTTGTGCTCATCAGCAGCACCGAGCTGCAGTTGGCCGCGCGCCGCATCCGGACGGCGGTCGAAGGCTTGGGTACCGACGAGGACGCGATCTATGTAGCCCTGAACTCGCTGGGCCGCGATCAGACCAAGGTCCAGCAACTGAAAGAGATCTACAAGGATCTCTACCGCGAGGATCTCCTCGCCCGCATCGATGAGGAGATGAGCGGCGGCGAGCTGGGGTTCGCCTTGCACCTGCTGCGCCAGCCCACGGCAAGGCAGTCGGGGGTCGTCGCCGAGGGGGAGAAGGTCTCCTCCGAGATGACCCAGACCGGCACCAGGATGCACTGGGAATCTTCCGGACCCGGAAAGCCGAAGCCCACGGACTTCTGGACTTGGGCAAGCGCACCCTCCGAAGGTCCATTACCCAAGATCGCCGAGACGACGACCATGAACTGTTGGGAGGTGATCTTGCTGTTGGCGTACCGAAAGGGAGCCGTCTCCTGGAAATGGATCCACGACGTGTACGTCAGCAATCCCTCGGGCTGGTCTGAGAATCTCGTCGCCAAGATGAGCAGCGGCTTGCAGATTCCCTATGGACCTTCCGACAACCCACCGCGCATCCCGCTTCGCGGCGACATCGTCTTCTTCGAAGACGCGGCCCACGTGGCCCTGGCCACCGGCGTGCGCGATGGGATGGGACGGACTCAGGTCCTAAGCTTCTGGCCGCCCCCCGACGTCGTCCCCTACACCCAGGGAACCCTGGACAAGGTGAAGCTGACGACCATTGAAGAGCTTGTGGCCTTCATGTCCGGCGCAAAGATGAAGCACGAGGTCACCTATGCGACTCCGCCCTGGTAAGCCGGCGGAGCGCTCGTAAGAGGAGACCGCTGATGGGAGACGGAAACGCATCGCTCAATCTGGGCCTGTACCCGTTGGGATGAGCATGTCGTCAAAGGCTTCCTCTTCGTCGGAGAAAAACCACGCTGAGACCGGCGGGCGGACCGCTCCGCCACCGTCCGTTCTGCCGGGGCTCGACCGGGAAGTGGTGTCCTTGCTCGGCAACCAGGAGACCGCCCGCCTGCTCCGCACCTCGCTCGGCCTCGTCCAGCCCAAGCTCCAGATCGGTCCCCCCGGAGACGCCTACGAGCGCGAGGCCGACCGCGTCGCCGACGCCGTGCTGGGCGGGCCGGCCGCACCGGTCGCGGTCTCGGCGATCTCCGGGACGGTGCAGCGCCGCTGCGCCAAGTGCCAGGGCGAGTGCCGCTGCCACGAGCAAGAGGCGCTCGTCCAGCCCAAGGAGGCCCCCGGCGGAACCGCCCCGGTCACGGCCGCGTTCGAGTCGCGGGTGAACGCTCTGCGCGGGCGCGGAGAGCCCCTCCCCTCCTCTGCGCGGAGCTACTTCGAGCCGCGCTTCGGCCATGATTTCTCCGAGGTGCGGATTCACGTCGACTCCGAGTCCGCGGCCCTGAATCGGCAGCTTCGCGCCCGTGCGTTCACGGTGGGCAATCACGTCGCGTTCGCAGGCGAGGAGCGCTCGCGGGCCGCACCTGGCTCGCACTTGCTGGCCCACGAGCTCGCGCATGTCGTTCAACAACGGCAGGCGGGCGTCGCCCGGGTCATGCGACAACCAACGGAGGAGGAAGAGAAGAGGGGCGTCGCTCCGCCATGCCCCGGCTCCTGTCATGTACACGTGGAGCACTATCGGCGCGCGTTTGGCAGCGGCCTGGAGCCATTGCCGGCCGTCCCTTTGGAGCGGAAAGCGGTGCCGCTCAGCCAAACG
>DATHUD010000198.1:0-18223 GCA_035462575.1 Thermoanaerobaculia bacterium
AGAGGGGCTCAGGTTTGTTGGTTTTGCCTTCTCTCCCTCTCCTTTAGGAGAGTGAGCCGGAGGGTGAGGTCGCAGGGCAAGGGAGCCGTTTCGCGGGAGGACGCCCCTACCGCCCCACCCGGGCGTCGTACTCCAGATACTCCACCCCCGGCTCCTTCTCCCGGAGCACCTTGCCGAGCTCCTCGGGCACCTGGCCGGCGACCCAGTCCACGAGGCCGCCGCGGGCGAAGAGGGCGAGGACGGGGCTGCCGCCGGTGAAGTCTCCGGCGTACTGCTTGAAGACCGGCGAGAGGAAGAGGGTGTTGCTCTGCGGGTCGTAGCGGAGGCCCTTCCGGGGATTGGCGAGGAAATCCCGGGTCTGGGAGGCGAGCTGGCTGTCCAGGGCCTCGGCCCGGTAGGGCTCGCCGCGCAGGCCGGGGCAACTCGCGGCCGGGCAGGCGAGAGCGAAGTGGACCCGCGGGTCCCTCTGGCTGCGCAGCGCGGTCTCGATCTCGTCCAGCGTGCGCGCCTGGCCGGCGACCTCGGAGGTGAGCTTCGAGTAGAAGTCGTCCCCCGGCCGGGCCGATTCGAGGCCCGGGGCGCGGTCCAGCATGTAATAGAGCACCTGGGCGTTGGAAGCGTTGATCCAGAAGGCCGTCTTCTCGGCCTTGCTCCAGGAGGCCGGGCTCGCGGCGGCGACGCTCGCGAGGTAGGCGTCCAGATCCGACCGGTCCTTTTTGAGGCCGGCGTAGTCCACGCCGCCATCCTTCGCGTACTTCTCGAGCACCCGGGCCCAGGCCTGGACATCCGGCCGGGGGGCGGCCGGCGGACCGTCGTCGAGGGCGGCGGCCGCCCAGGGCCAGCCGCAGGAAAGGGTGATGACGAGCGCGCAGATCCTCCACATGGTGCGTCCTCCCGCGGGATTCTCCAGCGAATCTCATGCCTGCCCCCGGCCGGGGTACACTAGGGGGGCGAAAGGGAGACCGCACGATGGGGAATGGGCACCGGGTAACGTTCGAGACGTCGGTGAGCGAGCCGGACGACGGCGGGCCGGCGAAGCTCTTCGTCTGGGTCCGCCATTTCGAGGGGGATGAAGAGCTGACCGGCCGCTACGAGGTGTTCGAGAATCTCGCGGCTCTGGACGAATTCATCGCGCGCACCGCGGCCACGGGCGAAGACGTCACCCCCCTGAAATCCGCCCGCGCGGCCTTCGCCACGACCCTGGGCAAGGCGACCTGATCCCGCCCGCCTCGCGCCCCATGATCACCGAAACGACGCGCCACTGCTTCGCTTCCTTCAAAGAGCTGGTCGAGCGCCAGGGGAAAGGCGGCCGGTGGCTCGTGCTCACGCACGACAACCCCGATCCGGACGCGCTGGCGTCGGCCCACATCCTTTCCTGCATCCTCCGGGGGGCGTTCAAGCAGAAGGTCACCGCGGCCTACGGGGGCATCATCGGCCGGGCCGAAAACCAGGAGATGGTGCGCAGCCTGAAGCTCCCGTTCAGCCACATCCGGCACCTGAGCCTCAGGAAGTACCAGCACTTCGCCCTGGTGGACAGCCAGCCCAAGAGCGGCAACAACCAGATTCCGCCCCGGGTCGTGCCCGACGTCGTGATCGACCATCACCCGGTGCGGCCGATCACCCAGACCGGGCCGTTCTACGACGTCCGGCCCAGGTACGGCGCGACCGCCACCATCCTCGCCGAATACCTGCTCGCTGCCGGGGTCAAGGCCACCCACGCCCTGGCGACCGCCCTCATCTACGCGATCCGCTCGGAGACCCAGGAGTTCTCCCGCGAGTACACCGGGCCGGACAAGGCGATCTTCGACCTCTTCTTCCCCCTGGCCAACCACCGGCTCCTGGCCCGCATCCAGAACCCGCGCCTGCCGCTCACCTACTTCAGCAACCTTCACGACGCGCTCGAAAACCTGGAGGCGGTCGATACGCTGGTGATCTCCCACCTGGGCACGGTCGAGCAGCCGGACATCGTCCCGGAGATCGCCGACCTCCTCCTGCGCATGGAGGGGCGTACCTGGTCGCTCGCGACGGGCTACTACGGCGACCGCCTGTACCTGTCGATCCGCACGACCAACACCCGGGCCGACGCCGGGGGGGTGATGCGGCGCATCGTGGGCAGCCGCGGCAAGGGGGGCGGCCACGGCATGATCGCGGGCGGCTGGATCGACGCCAGCCGGATCGCCTCGCCCGCCGACCGCAAGGAGATGCAGAAGAGGCTCGGCAACCGCTTCGTCCGCGAGCTCAAGAAAAACCCGGAGAGGCTCGAGAAGATCGCGCTGCGGGAAGCCACGAAGGCCGCGCCGCCGAAAGAGGCCGTCCCCAGGCCCGACGGCGGGGCGCCCCCCCCGGCCCGTGCCAAAGGGGAGGCCTAGACCCGCACCGCGATTCCTTCCATCACAAGGGCCCGGGCCTTCTCCACCCGATTTTCCGCCACGTAGACCACGGCCACCTTCGAGCCGGCCTCGGGGCTCGCCTCTCCTCCGTCGCGCGCGAGCCGGCCCGTCGACGGCTCGCTCTGGACGAACCAGGGGATGCCGGCCTCCTCCAGCCGGGAGGTCGCCCAGGCGAAGAAATCCACCTCGGTCGCTTCGACCAGGGGAACGAACCGCAACTCGGCCTGAGGTCCGTCCTCCTCCGACTCCTTCTCGAGCTCCACCTCGCAGTCAGGGCACAGAGCAACGTCCTCCTCGCCCTCAAAACCGCACTCAGGACAGAACATCCCTTCCCTCCTCTCTCCGCGGACAGCGGATCCGGACAAAAAGATGGACTCCACCGGTTACACAAGTGTCCTCAAGGGGGCGTTCGGTGGACAACGCCGCGACCTTTTCCGGAGAGGACGAGGGCCGTGGCCGAAAGGCGAAGTTTTACATCCGGGGGAGAGCGATTTCCGCCCTTTTCTGGGAAACTTGGGGGCACCTGATCGACGGACCGGTTTTCGCGGGCGCCCGGGCCGTGGCGGCCTGGGGACGCCCCGCGGATGGAGGAGGTTTCATGTTTCAAAGAATTCGCCGCGGTTCTGCCGCGCTCGGCCTGGCGGCCGCCCTGCTCGTAACGGTGCCCGCCCCCTCCTGGGCAGGGCCACGGAACGGCTCCATGGTTCTGCGGAAAGCCTGGAGCTGGCTCGCGAAGCTCTGGCCGGAGGCCTCCTCCCGCAACTCCTCCGGAAACTTCTCCGGCAATAAGGAGGGCTCGATGATCGACCCCAACGGAGCCGTCCAGCCCACATCGGCGGCCCGTCCCGACGAGGGCTCGATGATCGATCCAAACGGCGGCCGTTGAACGGGGGGATGGACCCCCGCCCGGCCCTCACCTCCCCGGCCCTCCTCTCCCACCACCCCACACGCCCTCCCTGGGAGAGGAGGGAGCAGGAACGGGAGGAGCCTGTTTTTCTCCCCTCTCCCAGGGAGGGGGCACGGGGTGGTGGGAGAGGGGCCGGGGGTGAGGGCCGGGCGGGTGGGTGAGGTCGCAGGCCGACGCCGCCGCCGATCTGTGCGAGAATCGTGAGTACGAACAGGGAGGGTTTCCGTTGAGCGATCACCCGACTCCGGCCGAGCTCGAAGGGCTGGTCTACAACCGCATTGCGCCGGAACGGGCCCGCTCCGTGATCGTCCACCTCCTCCTGGGGTGCAAGCCCTGCCGCGCCGTCATGGCCACGTTCCTCGCGGGGCTCTTCGGCACCGGCGGCACTCCGGCGGAGGCCGAGCTGACCCGGGAGCAGGAGGCCGCGTACGACTCCGCCCTCGACCGGGCGCTCGGCTCCGCAACCCGGGCTGGCCGGCCCGAGGGGCGTCCCCCCGCGCGCAAGGAGCCCTGGGAAGCCGGGAGGACGCGGGAGACGCGCGAGGCCCTGCGCCTGCTCGCGGAGCAGGGTTTTCCGGTCTCCGAGCCCACGACGTCCCACCCCGAAGACGCCGTCCTCGTCGAAGCCCTCCTGGAGCGGAGCTGGGCTCTGCGCTACGAGAGCCCGGCGCAGATGGTGCGCCTTGCCCGGATGGCCTCCCGCCTCGCGGCCACACTCCCGGCGGGCAAGCTCACCGCCCGGCGGGTGGCCGGCCTCCGGTTCCGCGCCCTGACGGAGCTGGGCAACGCCTGCCGCGTGGCGGACGACCTGGACACGGCCAAAGAGGTGCTGGACGAGGCCGTGACCTACACCCTGGAAGAGGGAGCGGACGAGCGCCTGACCGCCCGCTACTTCGACGTCCTCGCCTCGCTCTACGGTGCCCGGCGGTGTTTCGAGATGGCCGCCTCCTCGCTCGCCATCGCCCACTCCGCCTACCGCCGCCTCGGGGACGAGCACCTGGCCGGCCGCGCCCTGATCAGCCTGGGCATCTACACCGGCTACGACGGCGACGCCCCCGAGGCGATCCGCCTGATCGGGGAGGGCCTCGCCTCGGTGGACGAGGAGCGGGACCCCGATCTCGTCGTCCTCGCCCTGCACAACCAGGCGCGCCTGCTCGTCGACTGCGGCCAGTACCGCGAAGCCCGGCGCGTGCTCTGGGACCTCGAACGGCGGGGGATCCCCGTGCGCGGCCGGGTCAACGAGCTCAAGGTGCGATGGCTCGAAGCGCAGATCTCCTCCGGGCTCGAGGACATGGATCACGCCGAGCGCATCCTCCTCGAGGTGAAGGACGGCTTCTCCACCGCCCGCCTCCCCTACAAGGCCGCCCTGGCCGGTCTCGAGCTGGGCGCGGTCCGCCTGCGCCAGGGGCGGATTGCCGACTCGGAGCGGGCGCTCCTCGAAGCCATCGACGTCTTCATCCACCTCCGCATCCGCCGCGAAGCCCTGGCCGCCGTCCTGCTCCTCAAGAAGGCCTGCGACTCGCGGGTCACCACCGTGGCCCTGATCGAGTCCGTGGCCGGATTCCTGCGCTGCGCCGAGGACGATCCCCTGCTCCGGTTCGAAGCCGGGAGCTCCCCCGTCGCAGATTCCGAGTAAAACGGCCCTCGAAACGGCTGCCGGCTCGGGGGAGGGGTCCCCCGGCTCGGGGGAGGGGTCCCCCAGCTCGGGGGAGGGGTCCCCAGCTTGGAGGAGCTTCCTGGAGTAGCGTCCTTCGAAGCCCCCGCCTTCCAGGAACACGCCCAACCCACTGCCGGCTCCTCAGCTCCATTTTCACGGAGGACCAGGCTTCGGGGAGAATTTTCCACCCGCCGGGCCGAATCCATGCTCGCTCCCTATCTCCCCTGCCGGGTCCTCTCCGGATGCGGTACTATTCCCTCAATCAGGAATTTCACACAGCTCGCGTACATGACAAGACAGAACCGCAACCCCGTCAATCTGGCCCTGGAGCTTCTGCGCCGGATCCGAGGGTGGACCCAGGGGGAGCTGGCAGAGGCCGCCGGCATTTCGAGCAACGTCCTCTCCGGCTACGAGGCCGGCACCCGCCCTCTCTCCCGCCGCCGCCTCGAAAAGCTGGCCGCCTTCCTGGGCTTCGGCCTCGACGTCGTCGACACCGCCCTGCTCTTCACCGAGTGCACCTACCGGGCCGCCGTCCCCCCTCGCTCCGCCTCTCCGGTCGACCCGGACGCGGCCGAGCGCCAGAGCATCGAGAGGATCGTCGCGGCCGTCGCCAAGCTCACCATGGAGGAGGTCCGGGACAAGCTCCTCCTCGGCCTGCGGGACGAGCGCGTGGAGACGGCCCGCCGCGAGGCCGGGAAGCTCTGGGAGGAGCTGCGGAACCTGCCGGCGCGGGAGCGGATGGCCAGGGTGGAAGCCGAGCCGAAATTCCAGACCTGGGCCGTCTGCGAGCGGCTGTGCGCTGAGAGCGAGAAAGCCGCGGGCGACCACGCCGGCCGGGCCCTGGAGCTGGCGGAGCTCGCCCTCCGGGTGGCCGCGCTCATGCCCGGCGGCGAGGCGTGGCGCTCCCGGGTCCAGGGCTACGCCTGGGCCTTCGTGGGCAACGCCCGCCGCGTGGCGAGCCGGCTCGACCCCGCCGAGGACGCGTTCGAGCGCTCCCGGGCGCTCTGGCAGGCCGGAGGCGAAGCCGAAGCGGGAGTCCTGGACGAGACGCGCGTGCTCGATCTCGAAGCCTCGCTCCGCAAAGACCAGCGGCGATTCCCCGAGGCGCTCGCTCTTCTCGATCGAGCCCTGGAGGTCAACAGGGGGGCCGACGCTGCCGAGCGTATTCTCCTCAAGAAAGCCTCCACCCAAGAACAGATGGGAGACAACGAAGCCGCGATTGCGACTCTGCAGGCTGCGGCGCCGCTGGTGGACGGAGTGCGCGAGCCCCGGCGCCTCTTCGCCCTCCGGTTCAACCTCGCCGTCAACCTGGAGCGTCTGGATCGGCAGGCCGAGGCGGAGGCTCTGCTTCCCGAGGTTCGCGAGCTCGCCGTGCGCATGGGCAACGCGCTCGACCTGGTCCGGGTGGTCTGGCTGGAGGGGCGGATGGCGGCGGGCTCAGGACGGCGAAGGGATGCCGTCCTAGCCTTCGAGCAGGCCCAGCGCGACTTCACCGCGCGCGAGATCGCTTACGACGCGGCCCTGGTCTCCCTGGACCTGGCCGTCCTGCATCTGGAGGACGGCCGCACCCGCGAGGTCCGGTCCCTCGCCCGCCAGATGATGTGGATCTTCACCTCCCAGAAGATCCACCGCGAAGCCCTGGCCGCCCTCCGTCTTTTCTGTGAAGCCGCCGAGCGGGAGCAGGCCACCGCTGCCCTCACCCGGCAGATTGCCGACTATCTTGAGAAGGCGCGGCACGATCCAGACTGCGTCCGAGCCCCCCTCCCAAGACCTCACCTCCCCGGCCCTCCTCTCCCATCGCCCTCCCTTCCCCCGGGAGAGGAGGGAGACTGCGGCTCACGAGGGGCGGGGGCGCCCTCTCCCGGCGGTGGGGAGGGCGATGGGAGAGGGTTGGGGTGATGTTTTCGGGGTGGGGGACGCCATCTGGGGGCCGGGGCGCACCGGCCGCTCGGATCCAGGGAGCCCGCCGGTCCACGGAGGACCGGAGCGGCGCTTCCGACTGACTCACTGCACGGTGTTCCACTCGTTCCACTGCTTCACCGCCTCGGCGAACACCTGACCGTCCGCGGTCTTCGTTCCGCAGACGCGGCATTCGAGCCAGAAGAGCGTCCTGCCTCCGCCGGCCTGAACGGTGGCCCGGGGATCGTTTCCGCAGCGGGAGCAGCGCTTGACAGGTCCGGGCTGGTGCGGGTTCGTCCCGAAGGACAGGTTGATCATGATCCCTCCTCCGGCCGATCGGCCCTCTTGCGGGGATCTCGTTTATTTTAGATCTCTGGAAAATTGTAGCACGTTTCGGGAAGCCGAAACTACTCCGTGGACCGGGCGCGGTCCGCAAGGCTGGCAACGACGGCGATGAGCTCTCCGGGGTGGACCGGTTTGGCGAGATGGATCTGGAAACCGGCCAGCAGGGCACGGCGGCGGTCTTCGGCGCGGGCGAAGGCGGTGAGCGCCGCCGCCGGTCCCGTAAAGCCGCGCTCTCTCGCCTTGCGGATCAGCTCGTAGCCGTCCTCCCCCGGCATGCCGATGTCGCTCACGAGCACGTCGGGCTGGAAGCGGTCGATCGCCTCGAGGGCCTCGGCCGCGGAGGCGGCCAGGGCGACCTCGGCCTGGCACCCGGAGAGGACGTGCTCCAGAAGCTCCCGGGCGTCCACCTCGTCGTCCACCACGAGGACGCGGAGACCGGCGAGGGAGACGGCGCCATCCCCGTCTCCTTCGAGCGGAGACCGCCGCTCCTCCGGCTGCTCGGGAGCGATGGCGAGAGGGAGGGAGACGGTGAAAAGGGAGCCGTGCCCCTCTCCGCCGCTCTCGGCCCTCACGGTGCCCCCGTGAAGCTCGGCGAGCTGGCGGACGATGGAGAGGCCCAGCCCCAGCCCGCCGTGCCGCCGCGTCGCGGAGGCGTCGCCCTGCCGGAAACGGTCGAAGACGAAGGGGAGGAGCTCCGGGCTGATGCCCTGCCCGGTGTCGGCGATGGCGATCTCGGCCTCCCCGTCCCGCGTCTCCAGGGTGACCGACACGACACCTCCGTCGGCGGTGAACTTGACCGCGTTCGAGAGCAGGTTCCAGACGACCTGCTGCAGGCGCTGCATGTCCCCCGAGACGAGCGCGGGCCGGGAGTCGTAGCCCCGCTCGATGGCGATGGACCGGGCCCGCGCGGCGGGGGCGACCGTCTCCAGGGCGGCGTCGATCACCTCCCCCAGATCGACCAGCTCTTTTTCGATCTGCAGCTTGCCGGAGATGATCCGGGAGATGTCCAGGAGATCTTCGATGAGCTTTTTCTGCACCCGGGCGTTGCGGTCGATGGTGTCGATCCCCCGCTCGACGGCCTGGGGGTCGAGGTTTCCCGTGCGCAGGAGCTGGGCCCAGCCGAAGATGGCGTTCAAGGGGGTGCGCAGCTCGTGGGAGAGGATGGCGAGGAACTGGTCCTTCATCCGGTTCGCGGCCTCGGCGTCGGCCTTGGCGGCCCGCAGCGCCTCTTCGAGCTTCTTGCGCTCGCTCTGGTCCATGGCGAACACGGACAGGCCATAGCGGGACGGGTAGGCGTGAACCTCGAACCACCGGCCGGACAGCGTCCCCTTCCCCTCGAAGTGGGCCGGCGTCCCCGTCGACATGGCGCGGCGGTAATGGTCTTCGTAGGGAGTGCCGAGAAGCTCGGGAAAGACGTCCCAGAGGACCCGGCCGATCATCTCCCGGGGCGGCTCCCCCTCCGGGACGTGCCGGAGCTGCCGGTTGACATAGGTGAACCGCCAGTCCCGGTCCACGGAAAAAAAGGTGTCCTTGATGCTGTCGAGGATGGCCGAGGCTCGGAGGTTCGCCTCTTCGAGCTCCCCTACGGCCGCCGCCGTCCGCGCCGCGTCGGCGTCCGCCCGGCGGCGCGCCTGCTCGAAGGCATGGGCGATGAGGCTGATCCCGATCCCCTGGAGGAGGAAGATTGTGGTCCGGAGGGCGATCGCCCCCGGCCCCAGGCCCGGCGCGGACGGAGGCAGCAGGAACATGGGGATGGCTGCGGCCACGGACAAAAACGTCGCCAGGAGACCCGGCCGCAGCCCGCCCCACCACGCCGCGACCAGGATGGCCAGAGGGAAGAGGAGAAACGGCGCTCCCGTATCGACCACCCGGTCCAGCCCGAGCTTGACGACCAGGGCGAGGGCAACGGCCAGGACCGCCGCGCCGTAGCGCGACCCTGCGGAACGGGTCCGGCGGACAGACGACGAAAGATTTGACACGCCGGGCGTATCCTAACGCGTCGCCGCGCGGATGGCCGTCCGGAGCAGACGCTTCAGTTCCTCGGGCGCCACGGGCTTGAGCAGGTGGAGGTCGAACCCCGCCTCCCGGGTCCGCTCGCGGTCCCTCTCCTGGCCGTAGCCGGTGACGGCCACGAGGAGGACCTCCGCAAAGCCCGGCTGCCGGCGCAGGCGCCGGGCGACCTCGAAGCCGTCCATCCCCGGCAGGCCGAGATCGAGCAGGACCACGTCCGGAGGCTCGCCGGCCGCCGCGCGGAGCGCCGCCTCTCCGTCCGCGGCGAAGGAGACCTCGTGCCCCCAGAGGGTGAGGAGCTCCCGGAGCCCTAGGGCGGCGGCCGGGTTGTCCTCCACCAGGAGCACCTTGAGCGGGCCGGACCGCTCCTCGGGCCGCGCGGAGGGCGGCGCCTCCCCCGCCGGCGCCTCCGCCAGCGCGGGGAGGCGGACGACGAGCTCGGCGCCCCGGCCGAACCCCTCGCTTTTCGCCTCGACGGCCCCTCCGTGGAGCTCGACCAGGCTCCGCACCAGGGTGAGGCCGATCCCCAGCCCTCCCGTGGAGCGGTCGAGCGACGGGTCCACCTGCAGGAAGAGCTCGAAGATGCGGGGCAGCATCTCGGGCGGAATCCCCCGCCCGTCGTCCTGCACCCGGATCTCGACCTCCCCTTCCCGGGGCTCGACCGCGAGCTCGACATTCCCTCCGGGCGGCGTGTACCGGGCCGCGTTGTTGAGCAGATTGCAGAGGATCTGCTCCAGCCTCGTCGGGTCCCCAAAGACCCGGCAGGGCCCGGGGGGAAGAGCCACCTGGAGACGGTGGCCGCGCTCGTCGAGAAGGGCGCGGCAGCTCTGCATGGCGTGCTCCGCGACATCCCGGAGATCCACCACCTCCCGGCGCAGCTCGATCCGGCCGCGCAGGACGCGGGAGACGTCGAGCAGATCGTCGGCCAGGCGGGCCACGTGATGAACCTGGTGGGAGATCAGGGAGCGCAGGCGCACGCCCCGCTCCTCCCCGATCCCGGGATGGTCGAGCGCGGCGGCGGCGTTCGAGATGGCGGCCAGGGGGTTTCTGAGCTCGTGGGCCAGCATGGCGAGGAACTCGTCCTTGCGCCGGTCTACGTCCCGCAGCTCGTCCTGGGCCGCCAGGAGTCTCTCCTCCGCGCGTTCGCGCCGGGCGATCTCCTCCTGGGCGCGGCGGAACAGCCGGGCGTTCTCGATGGCCACGGCCGAGCGGTCGGCGAGATCGAGCAGGAAGTCCCGGTCCTCTTCGGTGTAGGGGTCTCCGGGCTCGTCGCGCGAAAGCAGGAGGGAGCCGATGACGGCCTCCCGCACCCGGAGCGGCACGACGAGGAGACTGTAGAGGCCGAACCGGTCGAGGTAGGGCCTGAAACCCGGCCTCGTGCCCGCCTGGATCTCCCCGGCTTCGGTTTCGGCCAGCAGGATCGCCTCGCCGGTGCGGACGACCCGGCCCATGAAGCCGTCTCCGGCTCTCATCGGCTCTCCCAGCAGATCGCGCAGGCTGCCCAGCCGGTCGGGGTCCCGATGATGGAACGCGGCCGCCTCGAGCCATTCGCTGTCCTCTGACAGGAGACGGAGCACGCAGAGGTCCCCGATGAGCTCGCAGGCGCTGCGGGCCACGGTGGAGAGCACCCTGGGCAGGTCCAGGCTCGCCTCTCCCAGAGCCCGCGAGATCCCGGCCAGGGCCTGGGACCGCGCCGCCCGGATCGCGGCCAGCTCCCGCGCCTCCTCGGCCTCGCGGTAGAGGCGCGCGTTGGTGATGGCGAGGGCCGCCCGCCGGGCGAGCTCTTCGGCGAGCGTCAGGTCGTCCGGTCCGTACCCCTCCGGCCGCGAGGTGACGAGCGAGAGGGCCCCCAGGATCTCCCCATGCGCCAGGAAAGGGACGCTGATCGTCCCCGAGGGCTCGAGCTGGCGGATGAGCTCCTGATGGATGGCGTCCTGGAAGTAGCCCTTCAGGTCCTCCTCGGAGACCGCGGGGATGAGAAGAGAGCGCCCGGTGCGGAGCACCTCCCATGTGGGGTTGGGATGATCGGGGTGCAGCGGGTAGCGGCGGGTCAGGAGCTCCAGGAGGTGCTCGCGCCCGGGATCCGCGTGGGCGAAGGCGACCCGGCGGGCGCTCCCGTCCTCACCGAGGAGGTCGACGGTGCACCAGTCCGCCAGGAAGGAGACCGCGAGGCGGGCGATCCGGCCGAGGATCTGCTCCGCGTCGAGGGACGACGACAGGACCGCGCCGGCCTCGGCCAGAAACCGCAGGCGCTGCTGGACCGCCCCGCTTTCGACGGTCCCGGTCTTCGGGCTCTCGACGCCTCGCTTCATCTCTTCGTCCGGATCCGATCATTTCACGAAAGGGCCGTCTCCCGGATCGCCTCCGCGAGCGCCGCCGGGCTGATCGGCTTGGTCAGATGCCTCTGGAATCCGGCCTCCCGGCTGCGGCGCATGTCCTCCTCCATGCCATAGCCCGAGAGGGCGATCCCCGTGAGGGCGTAGCGGCGGGAGAGCTCGCGCATGAGGTCGAGGCCGGTGCCGTCCGGCAGCCCGAGGTCGCTCACCACCAGGTCCAGGGCCCCGTTTTCGAAGGCCGTCTCGGCCGCGGTCAGTGCCGCGGCCACGCTGCCCGCGACCGTGACCCGGTGGCCCTGGAGGCGCAGCAGGTCCGCCATGGCCTCGGCGGTGTCGGCGTGATCTTCGACAAGGAGGACGCAGAGCGCCCGCGTCTCGGCGGAGCGCTCGGACGCGGCGGGCGTCTCGGGGCCCGCGCTCGCGGGGACGCCCAGCGGCAGCCGGACGGCGAACGCGGAGCCGCGGTCCCGCCCGTCGCTCGCCGCGGTCAGCCGGCCGCCGTGCATCTCGACGATCGCCTTGCTGATCGCGAGCCCCAGGCCGAGCCCGCCGAAGCGGCGGTTCACGGACGCCCCCCCCTGCTGAAAGGCGTCGAAGATCTCCGGCAGGAGCTCGGAGTCGATGCCGATGCCGGTGTCCTCGACCTCCAGGGCGAGGACACCTTCCGGCTCGGTCCACGAACGCACGGTGACCGTTCCCCCCGCGGGGGTGAACTTGACGGCGTTGTTGAGGAGATTCCAGAGCACCTGCGTCAGGCGCGAGGGGTCGGCCCAGACCCGGTGCTTCCCGGGGGAGAGATCGAGGACGACGCGGAGCCGGCCTGCGGCCACCGCCTGCTCGCAGCAGATCTCGACCGCGTGCGCCACGATCCGGTGCACGTCGACGACCTCGCGGTGGAGCTCGAGCTTGCCGCGGGTGATCCGCGTCAGGTCGAGGAGGTCGTCGATCAGGCGGGCCTCGAGCTCGACGTTCCTGCGGATCATCGCGAGCTCGCTCTGCGCCTCGGCGAACCGGGGATCGTTCTCCAGGGTGGAGGCCATGGCCAGCACCGGGGTCAGCGGGGTACGCAGCTCGTGGGAGAGGGTGGCCAGGAACTGGTCCTTGGCGCGGTTCGCCTCCTCCGCCACCTGGCGGGCCCGGAGCAGCTCGCGGTTCTGGCTCCGCAGCTCCTCCTCGGAGTGCCGGCGGACCCGAGCCATCTCCAGGTGGGTGCCCACGCGGGCGACCAGCTCGCGGGCGGAGAACGGCTTGATCAAATAGTCGTCGGCCCCCGCCTCCAGCCCTTCGACCCGCGACTCCTCCCCCGCGCGGGCCGACAGCAGGATCACGGGGATCGAGGCGGTGCAGGGGTCGGCCCGCAGCTCGCGCAGCAGCTCGAAGCCGTCCTTGCCCGGCATCATCACGTCCGCGAGCACCAGGTCCGGCCGGCGCTCGCGGGCGGCGGCGAGCGCGGCCTCCCCGTCCGCCACCGCCTCCACCTCATACCGGCCGGAGAGGAGGCGGTGCACGTAGTCGCGCATGTCGGAGTTGTCGTCCGCCAGGAGGATGCGCGCGCCGCCGGACGCCCCCGGCAGCGGCGCCTCCTCCGGAATCCACTTCACCGCCTCTTCGAGAAAGGGGGTCGCGCCCAGAGCGGTCGAGGAGAGAGAGCTTTCGCAGCCGATCCGGTCGGCCGGCAGGTGGTCCCGGCCGAGCGGGACCGACACCGTGAAGGCGCTCCCCCGCCCCGGGACGCTCTCCACCGTCACCGATCCGCCCTGGAGCTTCGCGAGCTCCTGGACCAGGGCGAGGCCGATGCCCGTGCCCTCGTGGGTCCGCGCCCGCGCTCCCCGGACGCGGTGGAAGCGTTCGAAGACGTGCGGGACCTCCGCCTCCGGGATGCCGGTCCCCGTGTCGCGGACGGTCAGCTCGACGCTCTTCCCCGCCGGCCGCAACGAGACCGCGATCTCCCCCTCGAAGGTGAACTTGAAGGCGTTCGAGAGGAGGTTCAGAACGATCTTCTCCCACATGTCGCCGTCCACCCAGACGGGCTCCGGCAGCGGCGGGCAGTCGACCGAGAGCGTGAGGCCCGCCTTCTCGATGGCGGAGCGGAAGACGCTCGCCAGATCGGTCGTGACGGCCGCGAGATCGGTCTCCTCGTAGACCGCCTGGACGCGGCCCGCCTCGATCCGCGAGAAGTCGAGCAGGCTGTTGACGAGCTTCAACAGCCGCAGGCTGTTCCGGTACGCCACCTCGATCCGCCCGCGGTCGTCCGCCGGCAGCCGGCCTTCTAGAAGCGCGTCCTCGAGCGGCCCGAGCATCAGGGTGAGCGGGGTGCGGAACTCGTGGCTGACGTTGCTGAAGAAGGCGGTCTTGGCGCGATCGATTTCGGCCAGGGCTTCGGCCCGCCGCCGCTCCTCCTCATAGGCCCGGGCGTTGGCGATCGCGGTCGAGAGCTGACCGGCGACCAGGTCCAGGAAGCCGCGATAGTCGGCGTCCAGCGCGCGGCGCGGGCTCACCCCCACGACCAGGGCGCCGACGGGGCGGTCCTGGCCACGGTCCGCGATCGGCAGGACCAGCGCCGTCGTGGGGGGCTCGGGCCACGGCCGCACGGGGACCGAGGGGAAACGGTCCGCGAGGTCGTCGAGCCGCTCGGCGGCGCCGCCCAGGAGGACCCCGACGAGAGGCCACGCCGCATCCGGGGCTCCGACCTCGATCACCGGCGGCCGGACCGCCTCCTCCTCCCCGGCTCCCGCCGCGGCGGCGAGGCGCGCCCGCCGCCCGCTTTCCTCGAACAGGTACACCAGAGCGAAAGGGAGGTCCGCGGCGTTGTCCGCCAGCACCCGGGCTGCCAGGAGGCAGGCATCCGGCACCGTCCGCGCCTCGGCGGTGGCCGCGGCCAGGTCCCCCAGGGTCCGCAGGCGCCGCTCGCCGAGCACCTTGCCCGTGGTCTCCGTGCAGGCGCAGAACATTCCGCCGACGCCCCCGGACTCGTCGCGGATCGGGCTGTAGGAGAACGTGAAGTAGCACTCCTCCGGGTACCCGTTCCTGTGCATGAACAGCATCAGGTCGTCCGACCAGGTCGCCTCGGCCCGGCGGATCACCTGTTCGACCATCGGCCCGATGGTGTCCCAGATCTCCGGCCAGACCTCCGGCCCCGGGCGGCCGAGCGCCGCGGGGTGCTTCAAGGCCCCGAGGACGGGACGGTAGCCGTCGTTGTAGAGCTTGGCGAGACGGGGTCCCCAGAACAGAAACATCGGGTACCGCGAGTTGAGGATGATGCTGACCGCCGTTCGCAGGCTCTGCGGCCAGCCCGAGACCGGCCCCAGAGGCGAGGACGACCAGTCGAAGGAGCGCATCAGCTCCCCCATCTCCCCCCCACCGGCAAGACAGTCGAGGCTCTCCAGGGTCGCCGTCCGCGGACTTATGGCGCGGACCCTTGTAAATCCGGAGTCGGGTCGAGGCATGGCGGAGTCTTTCCTGCAAGAAAAACGATCGAAGTTCCCCAGCCGGTGCTCAGGATGCCTCCAGGAGGCTTGCGAAACGAAAGCTCACGGCTGGGGTCATGCTACGAATCCGAGAAATCCGTAGCAAAAATCGAGCCGTTGGGACGGCCGTCTCAACGCCGCAGCCGCCGCCCGAACCGTCCGATCCAGAACCCCAGATCCTCGGGGAGGACGAGCCGGGCGAGCCCCAGATAGAGCACGGCGTAGATTCCCACCACGGCCCCGGCGCGGAGGATGACGTGGAACGGCGGGAGGAGCCACCACAGCAGCGCGGCGGGCCCGGCCGCGGCCAGGGCGAGACCCGTCATCCGCACCATCTCCTTTCCCGGGAGGAAAGAGCCGGAAACCCGGGCGGCAAGGGCCTTCCGGAGGAGAAAGAGCTCCAGCCACGCCCCGACCCCCGAGGCCAGGGCGAGCCCCACCGCGCCCAGCCGGAGCGCCTTGCCCGCCGGCTCCATCCCGACCAGGGAAGAGACGGAGTAGCGGTCCAGGATCTCCATCAACGCCCAGCCGAGGACCGCCGAGACCGCCACCCGGGCGGCGGCGATCCGGGCCGGGGCCTTGGTGTCTCCCAGGGCGTAGAAGGTGTTCTGGAGCAGGCGGGACGACGTGGTGGCGAGAAGCCCGAGCGTGTAGCCGCAGAGCACTAGGTAGACGAGCCAGTTGTCCTCCACCCCGAAGCTCCCTGTACGGTAAAGCGTCCCCACGAGCAGGAAGCCGAAGGCGAGGTATCCCACGAAGGTAGGGACGTTCAGGAACGCCATCTGGCGCAGCGACCGTTTGACCCGGGCGAGGAGCTCCCCCGCGGCGCCGGGCTCCTGGCGCAGCCGGGCGAGCTCCGGCAGCTCCGCCGCGGCCACCGACATCCCGAACAGGCTGATCGGGAGCATGTAGAGCGTCTGGGCGAAACCGAGCGCCCCTACGGCCCCGGCTCCCAGGAAGCCGGCGAGGAAGACGTCCAGGTAGCCCGCGAGCTGCACCACGCCCCGGCCGGCGAGCACCGGCCCGAAGGCCGCGAGCGCTTCCGAGACGCCCGGCACCCGCGGGGAGGCGGAGAGGCGGAACCCCCGCATCAGCCGCACCACGAGCGGAAGCTGCACCGCAAATTGGAGGATGCCGCCCGCGAGCGCCCCCCAGCACGCCGCGAAGAGGAGGCGGTCCAGATCCGCGAGGGAGAGCGGGCCGCCGCTCCCCGGGCGGAAGCCGCCCGCCCACACCAGGGCGCCGATGATCGCCATGTTCCACACCACCGGCGCGAAGTACGCCAGGAAGAACCGCCGGTGGCTGTTGAGCACGCCCAGGGCCCAGGCCGACAGCACCAGGAAGGCCGTCATGGGAAAGATGATGCGCACGGCGCGGACCGTCAGCTCGAAGCGGTCCACGCCCGAGTCCCCCTCGGTCACCTTGAACCCCAGGGCGAGGACCGAGGTGATGGGCTCCGCGAGCGCCACCCCCAGGAGCGCGAGCGTTCCGGCCGTGGCCGCGAGCAGGCCGAAAATGGCTCCGGCGAAGCGCCCCGCCTCCTCCCGCCTCCCCTCGTGCAGCAGGCGCGAGTAGATGGGGATGAAGGCGGCCGAGAGCGTCCCCTCCCCCAGCAGGTTCTGCAGGAAGTTGGGGGCGCGCATGGCCATGTTCAGCACGTCGACGTGCGCCCCCACTCCGAAGTAGTGGGCGAAGGCCCGGCCGCGCAGCAGGCCGACCAGCCGGGAGGCGAGGATGCCCAAGGCGACCGCAACGGCCCCGCCCCGCCCGGGCGCGGGAGCCGCCGCGAGGTCCGTTGGGGGAGAGGGCTCGACCGCCATGGCCGGCGATTGTACGCGAGGTACAATCTTGCGCATGGCCTACGGATGGGAAGGCGACAAGGTGCGGCTCGTGCCGCTCGACAAGGCGAGGCACATGGACAACGCCCTCGTCTGGCTGAACGACCCCGAGATCACCGCCTGGACCCTGGTCGGCGACTGGCCGATCACCCGCCTCGCCGAGGAGGAGCACTTCGACCGGACCCTGCGCGAGACGGACAAGGACCTCACCTTCGCCATCGAGACCCTGGACCGCGGCGAGCACATCGGCTTTTCCGGCCTCCACCGGATCGACTGGAGAAACGGCGTCGCCACGACCGGCACCCTCCTCGGCCGGCGCGACCTCTGGGGACAGGGCTACGGCAGCGACGCCGCCCGCGTGCGCACCCGCCATGCCTTCGACGTGCTGGGCCTGCGCATGCTCCTTTCAGACGTCATGGCGGACAACGCCGGATCGCTCCGCATGCTGAAAAAAGCCGGCTACCGCGAGGTCGGCCGCATCCCCCGCCGCCTCTGGAAGCGCGGCGCCTTCCGCGACGTGGTGCTCCTGGCGCTCGAAAGAGACGACCTCACGGCAGATCGTTCCAGTTGAGGAAGACGTTCCAGACGAGCCGGAAGTCCGAGTGGGTGAGGTAGCGGTGGAGCGGGTTGAACGCGAAGAGCACGACCCGCCCCTTCCCTGCCGGCACGTCCAGGATCGCCGGTTTGCCGTTCACCACGTCCTCGCCGCGCACGAATCCTGAGAGCACGAGCCGGGAGTCCTCCTCGGGCTTCTTCTTCTCCTCGGCCGGCTTCGGCGCCGGGGGGGCCTCGGGAGCCATGGCGGGGTCCGCGCCCGGATCGACGACCTCCTCCACCTCGACCTCCGGCTTCTCCGCCGGCGCCTCGGGCTCTTCGTCCTTCTCCTCCTTCTTCGTACCGAACTGGAGCACCACGAGGTTGCGGTTGCGCTTGTCCACATCGAAGAGGGGGCCGTTGCCGCGGAACACGCTGGGGAGGGCCTCGTAGCCGTAGGCGATCGGGTGCTCCGGCCGGAGCACCTTGGCCCGCAGCTCCGAGCCCGGGGTGTAGAACCCGCCGGGAGGCACGCGGGCGACCTCGCGCAACAGCCCGCCCTCGACCGGCAGCACCCCCGCGTTGCCCAGGGTGACCAGCACGCCGCCGCCGCGCACGAACCGTTGGATCTCCAGGAGCCCGGCGAAGCCCATGCCGCCGGTGATGTCGTCCGAGGCGTCCGGAACGCCGTGGCTCGGAAACTCCGCGGTCTTCGTGTAGGCGAGCGGGCCGTATTTCGGATCGATCCCGTGCACGAGCTCGGCGAAGCTCCCGCCCGTCTCGGGGAAGAGGATGACGTCGAAGCGGCCCGAGAGGTTCCCGCGCTTCACGTCGCCGTCG
>DATHUD010000199.1:0-6952 GCA_035462575.1 Thermoanaerobaculia bacterium
TTCCGAATTATTTCCTGCCAAATGCATTCCCTATCTACACAAGGAGGGCGTCATTGAAAAAAATCCTGTGGGGCCTCGTCCTATTGGGCTATGGAAGCGGATTCTTTTTGCACTCAAAGGATAATCATGCCTTGCGGCCAATGCATTTATTTAAGCCGAGAGAAAAGCTAAGAAGTAATACGGAAGGAAATCGTGAGCTGCTGATTTACCCCCTCACTGAACAGCAAGCAGTATTGGCCGAACTTGAGGAGGGAACGCTAGTTAAACCCTGTTTTGTCCCGAAAGCGAATCGCGATATTGAGCAGCCCAAGCCCGAATGCCTTAACCCAGTTTCGATTGCGGTAGCGCATGCCGAGAATTCTGGCAAAGGTGATGCGTGGATTGCTCTGAGCTTTAAGCAGGACCAAGCCGAGCAGCTAGGGCGTTTCATAGCAACGGAAACACGATATCTACTAGTACTGGGAACATCACCTTCAGATAAGGCACTCAAAGAAGGCAAGGCTGCCGACACTTCAGATGAGCGGAGTCGGAATGCACGGCCTGACTAAATAAGGCCGCTACAACACAGAGTTCCTCCACCGCGACTAACGCCTCTCTTTGCGCCCACAGGATCTTTCACCGAAAGGGCCAGCAAGAACGATCGGAGACGCACCGCGATCTCGAGCTGGTGGTCTTGGGGGATGTTCACTTTGAGCTTGTGGGCGCGCATACTGGACGACCTCCGACCTCTCGTCCCGTAAAGCATACACCTACCCCGTCACCACTCCACCTCCTCCGCCCCCATCTCCCGCAGAACCCGGTTCGCGTCCAGGAACGTGTTCGGCTCGCGGAAGAACAGCGGCCCGTCGTCGTTCGAGGCCGCCGGGTGGGCTTGCGTAACGGTCCTCACTCGCGTCTGCCACGTCCCCGCGTCCCTCGCCGCCTGCTCGATCCCGCTCTCCTGAAAGAAGCTCCGGGCCACACTCCCCCACAGCAGGAAGACGACGTGACCGGACGGGCGGGTCGCGATGGCGCGGAGGATGGCCTGGACGACGGGTCTCCAGAGCGGGATGTGCCCTTTGAGCTGGTGATCCGAGCCGCCTCTCTGAAAACGGCTCAGAGTCAAGCCGGCGTTCAGGAAGAGGACTCCCTGCTGCTGCCAGTGATCGAAGAGCCTGCCGGGAGATTGAAGGCTCAGGGCGCCGCTCGCGAGGTCGGCCACGACTCGCGCCCAGGCCCTCGAGGCGTTCACCAGATCGGTGTACTCGGGGTTCCCGGTGCGGGCCACGGCGACGGCGGGGATGATGCGCTCCAGGCTGTCGGAGACGAGGGCGGGATTGGGGAGCCAGTCTTCCAGATCGCCCTGCTCGAAGGCGCGGCCCGTGGCCCAGGAGACGTTGGGATAGGGGTCCTGCCCGATGACGATCGCTCGCACGTCCGCGGGACCGGTGCCGTCCAGGGCGCGGAAGATGTGCGCCTTGCGGGGCGCCCCGGGGATCGTCTTTCCCCTTCGAGTGGGAAAGATCGGCTCCCAGCTCTCGTGCTGGAGATCCGGATCGACGGCTGCAAAGTCCGGCTCGACATCGGCGAGCGCCGCCTTCCAGGCCGGGCTCAGGTCGTCCTTCCAACCGTCCAGCATCTCTTCCAGGGCCTGCCTCAGAGCGATCGGCATGAGGATCTCCTAGGGCAGCAGGTCCGACGCCAGCTTCCCCGTGGCCACCAGGCTGAAGCCCTGGGCTTCGAAAAGGGTGTTGTAGGCGAGGACCTGGATGCGGTACTCGCCGGGCTGGGGATCTTCCAACGTCACCTGCTGGAGGTTGTTGAAATGGTCGGATTTCTGGCCGGGGACGCGGACGAGGTCGGGATTGCCGGGCTTGCGCTTGCCGTCGGGTCCCAGCACGACGAGGTCCAGGCTCTGCTGGAGGCCGTGGGCGGGGCGGTCGGTCCAGGCGATCGTGACACGGAACGGCAGGCCGGCTTCCACGTGAACCGTGCGCTTCCAGACCGACTGCTTCGGGATCTCTTTCTTCAAGGCCTCGTCCGAATTGCGGTCGACGTCGGCGAACACGAGCTTCAATCCGGACGGATCGCCGGGCACGGGAAGCGCGCGGCGGAGGTCCAGGCGGCCGAAGCCCTGGTGGAAGTTGGGCTGGCCCACGGTGGCATCGATCACCGTCTCGCGCGGAATCCAGACCGCCCCGTTGACGAGCGTGGCCTTGAGCAACGCCGCCGAGGGCTGGTGCTGCCGCTCGTCGACGTAATACTGGCGGACGATGGCCGCGGCGCCGGTCACGACCGGGGCCGCCATGCTGGTGCCCGAGAGGAAGGCGTACTTGCCGCCGTACTTCTCGTCGTAGGGCTGGTTGGGGTCGCTCGGCTCGCTCCGGGTCGAGAGGAGGACCGTTCCGGGAGCCACGATCTCGGGCTTGATCCGGTTGTCATCCGTGGGCCCCCGGCTGCTGAACGCAGCGACGTAGTCAAGATCGCCGGAGATCGGCTCATCGGCCGCCGTGGGCTTCTGGGGACCGTTGGGGAACTGCTTCCAGGTCTTGCCCTTGTACGGCCCGTCGTCCCGCGGCGAGCAGCAGGCGCCCACGGTGAGCACGTTCTTGGCCGCGGCCGGCGACTGGAGCGACGTGAGGCTGATGCGCCCGAGATCGTCCAGCTCCGCCACGACCTGCGTGCCCCGGTTCCCCGCCGCGAAGATCACCAGGCAGTCGGGATGGTTGTAGACGAACTCGTCGACCTCGTAGCTGTCGAGCGTGTAGAGGCCCCCCGCGATCACGCCCCAACTGTTGTTGTGGATTCGCGCCCCGAGGTCGTAGGCCTCCTGGTAAAGGTCTCCCAGGTTGATCGGAATGCCGGTGAGCCTGCCTTGGGCGTCGAGAAGCGCCTGGACGATCAGCTCCGCGCCGGGAGCCATCCCCAGGATGTCCTTGCCCGAGGCCGTGCCGTCGCCCGCGATGGTGCCGCAGACGTGGGTGCCGTGGCCGTTCGGATCGTTCGGCTCGCCGGGATTCACGCGGTGGATCACCTTCTTGAGCCGGTTTTTCAAATCCGGGTGATTTTCATCCACCCCGCTGTCCGCCACGGCCACGATCTGGCCGGTGCCGTCCCACGGGAGAGGATTCTGACCCTGAGGCGGGTTGATTCCGATCGCCTTCCGAGCGAAGTTGTTGGCCAGCTCCGGAAGCTGGAAGAGGTCGACGGAGGACACCTGGGGCATCTTCGCCAGCTCGGCCACGATCGGCGAGTCTTCCTCGCAGTCGAAGCGGACCCGACGCTTCCCGATGACAAGATTTTTTGCCCGGGAGTCCTTCTCCAGAGCCGCGGCCACTACGGGGATGTTCTCCGGCTCGTGGCAGCGGACCTCGTAGGTGACCCTCGCGGGAGGAGGCGGCGCCATGCCGAACACGCCCCCTCCTCTCACCAGCCGGTCCTCATCCAACCCCGCCTCTTTCCGGATCTTCCCAATAGCGTTCAGCCGGCGCAGGGTGTGAACGGCGCTGTAGATCACGACGCGGACGACGAAGCTCAGATCCTCCACCTGACTCTTCTGCTCGTCCGTGAGCTTCGCCTTGTAGGCGTATTCGGGCACGTAGCTCGCCAGCTCGACGCCCAGAGCTTCCAGCCTGGCCTTCCAGTCGTCGTGGATCGGGCCTTTGAGCTGGATCATGTACATGTTCTCGGCGCCGGCCGCGGCCTCCTGGATGGGCGAAGGATCGGCCGGCTCTTCCTCGGCCATGGCCAGGAGCTCATCCGAGGCGGTCTCGTCCTGCTTGCCGGGCTCCAGCCAGGAGAGGTCCGGCTGGGTGGGGATCTCTTCGACGAGGAGGCCCTGGTCTTCCAGAGCCTTGACGTCGGCGTCCTCGCCCGCGCCGTAGACGTACATCCCGCTCCAGGTGACCGGGCCGCGCTTCTTCAGGACCTCGGACACGGCGGTCTGGTCCTCTTCCGAGAGGCATTGGACGACGAGGTTTCGGATGGCCATGGCAACTTCCTCCTACTGATAGAAACCGCGCAGGCCCGTCAGAACCTGCGGCAGATGTCCGATCGCTTCCAGGCGGTCGAAATAGTCCGGATCGTCGATCACCGTCGGCGGATCGAGGGGGATCGACTCGGGCAGCGTGGCGGCGGCCAGCAGATCCGGCTCCCCGGGCGTGGCCGGCGGGTAGTCGTCGTTGTCGAGGAGCAGCCCGCCCTCGTCCTCGGCGGCGCTCAGACCGAACGGCGCGGCGGCCAGCTCCGCTTCGAGCTCCCGCAGGCGGGACATGGACGCTTCGAGCGTGGCCAAAGCCTCGGCAAAGCTCAGGCTCGCCAAAGGCGCCGTGGGATGCTCGAGATAAAGCTGCTTGGCGCGCCCGCCCACGGTGAGATCCTCCCGCTTGCCGTCCGACGGCGGATACTGCTCCATCAGCTCCGCGTCCCCATGACGGGGATAGCCCGCGATGACGACGAGCTTCACGTTCGCCTCGGTCGTCTGGATCAGGTTTTCGTAGGGATCGTTCGCCAGCGTGTCGGTCACCAGCAGGTCGGCGTACTTCCCCTTTTCGATCGTTCCCAGGGCGTCTCCCCAGCCGACCGCCTGGGCGGCATTTCGGGTCACCGCGGCCACGAGGTCTTCCTGCGAGAGGGTCGATCCGTCCGCCTGGGCCGAGAGCCAGGCGACCTTGATCTCTTCCAGAAGGTTTTTGCTGCCAGAAGGGGTCCAGTCGCAGCCGATCGTGAAGGGAACATTTTCGAGGCGCGTCGCGTCGATCGTCTTGCCGTAGAGCAGCAGGTTGCTCAAGGGGGACCAGACGACCTTGCACCCCTTCTCCGCGAGGGTCGTCAGGTCCGGCCCTTCGAGCGCGAGGCAGTGGATCGCGACGAGCGACGTCTGGAGCAGATCGTTGTCCACGAGGTTCTGAAAGTGCTTCCGGGTCGGCGCGTCGATCCCTTCGCAGAGGTGGTAGAAGTACGCCTTCTTCGTCTGCAGGGACCGGCGGAAGCTGTCGACCTCCCCGGCCTCCGAAGGGTCGAGGTTGGGGATGCGGCTCCCGGCGTCGGGCAGGCGGTCGTCGTCCGTGTTCTCGAAGTTCCGCACCGCCCCGGTGTAGAACGGGGTCGACGAGCCGAAGCGCGACCGCATGCCCTGGACGGTGGTCGTGCCGCCTAAAAGCACCTTGGTCTCGACGTAGCGGACGATGGCCTTGACCGTTTCACGGTCGCCCGCGAGCACGCCCAGAGGCATGGTGACGTTTTCGCGATAGCCCATGTTCCGCTGCCACTGATCGCGGTTCTGGAACGCGCGCGGCACCTGCCAGAGGGTCGCGACGTTGTAGACGAGGTGATTGTGGAGATCGAGCAGGCCGGGATAGATCGTGCCTCCGGTCTCGATCACCACAGCATTCGAGAAGCCGGCGGGCGGCGGATCGTTCCGTTCGGCCACGGCCACGATCGAACCCTTGCGGAGATAGACGGCGCCGTCGTCGATCACCTCGCCGTCCTCCTTCATCGTAACGATCCGCCCGAGAAGGACGAGGGCCGGCGAGGTCGGATCGTCCACGTCCAGGAGCTCCGCCTCGTCGGCGTCGGCCAGGCTGGCCGTGTTGTCACCATCACCGCCCGGTGTCGGGACGGGACCTGTTTCCCAAAATGCACCCATCAGTCTCTCCTGTTCGTTGCCGCAGCGCGGCTTTCTCTGACACCTCTCCCCCTGTCTCCTGCCCCGACAGGCTCCGCTCAGCGCATTTCGTTACAGAGGAAAATATCAGACCGGGCCGAGGCGGTAGAAGCTTAGGGAGCTTTCGCCATATCGCCGCGTCTCTACCTTGACCAGGGGGCTCACCTCGACGGGGAGCTCCCGGCGGGAGGAGTGCTTGATGCAGACCTCGCCCGCCCCGGAAAGAAGGGGGATGACGCCGGCCAGGATCTCGGGGTAGGCGTTGAAGACATAGGGGGGATCGGCAAACACCAGATCGAACGGCCCAACCCGCTCCTCCGCCAGCCGGGAGAGCCCCGCCGGCAGGGTGAGGCGCCGGATCCCGATCTCCTCCCCCAGAAGCGCCGCGTTGGCCTCCAGCGTCTCGATCGTCCGCCGGTCCTGGTCCACCGCCAGCACCGACAGAGCCCCCCGCCCGATCGCCTCCAGCCCCACGACCCCGCTCCCCGCAAAGAGATCCAGGACGCGCGCTCCATCCACGCTCTCCCCCCACATGGAGAAAAGGGCTTCGCGGACACGGCCTTCCGTAGGGCGGGCGCCGGGGGGGACGGCGAGGCCCCGGCCTTTGAAATCTCCTCCGGTGATGCGGACTCCGGGTTTCATGGGGAGGGATTGTAGCCGGTAGACGGCGACTCCTCGGAGGGTAAGATTCCCACGAGAGGAGGTCCGATGCGCTTCGACAGAATCACGGTCGATCCCAGCCAGATGGGTGGCGTCCCCTGCATTCGGGGGCTTCGTATCCCTGTCGCCACCGTTGTCGGCATGGTCGCCGACCAGATGAGCCCGGGTGTTCCAAGAGTCGAGGATCCGCGTCCGGCGACTGCCGATCTAGCCTAATCATAAAATCCCTTAACGATGGCTCGCACTCCTGTACCTGTCGGCGGACCCGCAACTCTCTACGGAATGGAGTACCAGTTGCTCTGGAAGCGGGCCGAGCTCTAATTCTACTTTGGCAGACTGCGGCCGAGGCCCCACCCGGAGCCCTCACCACCCCGGCCCTCCTCTCCCAGCCTCCCGCCCACCGCCGGGAGAGGAGGGAGACTGTTTGGGATTCGGGCTGGGGCGGGGGCGCCCTCTGCCGGAGGCGGGCGGGAGGCTGGGAGAGGGCCGGGGTGAGGGTTTCGGGCGGGGGGCGCAGTCTGCCAAAGTAGTCCTAAGCTCATAATTACTTTATCGGGTTGTAACAAAAAGGGCAAATAGGCGCCTACTTTGTAGTGCGAGCTTCCAATTTGAGATCGGTCGGCAGACGAAGGAGTTGCGCATGGCGGT
>DATHUD010000200.1:0-4519 GCA_035462575.1 Thermoanaerobaculia bacterium
AGAAGTACTATGTAAAGTTGCTTGTTCCTTTCTCTGCTTTCGTCCGTTGCCTCCCGGCGAGACGCGAGACATGGTTCAGGAGATCCACGTAGCTCAGTTCTACCCATCGAGATCGACGAAGCTGAAGCGGAGGTCGCGGTACCTCAAACGGCGGATCGTTGTTGCCGATCACGATGCAGTCGAGAGAGCTCGCCGTGGTCATGTCTTCTCCTCGCGGATCAGCCGCGTCCAGCCTCAGCTCTGGCCCGCACACCATCCCCTTCCTCGCTCTGGCCTCCACCGGATCAACGCCTCCCTCTCGTCTCAAGCAATACCGATTATCAATAAATTTTAAAATTAGGTCAAGCTAAACTTTTGTGGCATACTCCCGCTCCGTGGAGAGCCATGGATGAGCGAAGAAGCGGCGGCGGCCTACCGGTGGCGCCGGGTGATCGGGATCGCGGGCGGCCTGGGACCTCACGCCCACGTGGAATTCGAGCGGAGGTTGCTCGCGGCCATTGAGTCCACATCCTCGGACCAGGATTACCCGGAGTGGGTCGTCTCCTCCGTCCCCCATACGCCGGACCGCACCCTCGCCATGCTTGGAGCACGGGCCTTCCCCCATACCCTTGCTGCTGCGAAGCTTCGAGCGCCTCGCCTCCTGCGCCGACTTCGCCGTCCTGACCTGCATCACGGCTCACGCTTTCCTGGACGAGATCCGTGCCCAGGTCCGACTACCGATTCTGGATATCGTGGAGCTCACCCTGGCGGAGGCCGCCCGGCGCTTCGGCCCTGGGGCCCGGACCGGCATCCTGGCCACTACGGGCGCCCTTCGGGGGCACGTGTACCGGCGCGCCGCTTCCCGCGTTGCACCGGGCCTGGATATGGTTTCGCTCCTGGACCTGTCTGAGGGGGACGCGCTCCAGGAGGAGCTTGTCACGCGGCCCATCTATGGGCCTCTGCTCGAAGGACGGCGACAACCCGGCGGAATCAAGAGCGGCGGAGACCGCGACCTGGAGACCGGAATCCGGCATCGCGACTCTCTAGCGACCGCCGTTCGCCGCTTGGCCGGCGCCAGTGCCGTCTGTGTGATCACCGGGTGTACCGAGATTCCCCTGGCTCTGGGCCGGGAGCCCGTCGACGGCATTCCTCTCCTGGACCCCATCGACTTGGCGGCCCGCACCGCCGTGCGCATCGCCAGCGGCGAGTTCCCCCTCCCTTGAGCGGCGGTGCCGGGTTGTTTATTGCGCTTTAGACAGCAGTAAACGGTTGCTGCGCCTGGAGAAAACGCCCAGCGATGCGAAGAGTCTTGCCTGACGTAGCTCTGCGTTAAAAACTCCTTCCCTACGATCTTGGCCCCTCGGTGAACTCCAGGTCGGCAGCGGCTTTACGGTTCTGCGGTTAGGTGGAGCACTCCTCCCTCAGGTCTACGCCCGCATGAGTCTCTCGGCGAGGTGGCGAAATCCTCAAGCTCACGCAGCCACGCCAGAAGGGAGTTCCAACTGGAACGGATTTGGTCCACCAAATCCTCTCTCGCGCTCTCCCGTGCCGAAAACGGCGCGGCCAAGAATCCCCATGGCGCTCTATCTGCTGCGCCAGGAGGCGCTACTCTGCCGCTGGGGCGGCCCGTACGAGAACCTCCGTAGCGAGGCTCCGATCTGTCTCCGGCCTGGCTTCCGGCCCCCTGATCCATCGCCTGGTCGAGGACGTGGCCAAAGACCGCGCCGACGCCGTTACCCTCGGCGGCGATTCGCCTGCCTACGCTTTCGCGTTGGCAGCGCTTCGCGAATTGCTTCCCGAATCCCCACGTCACCCTTACGTCTCCCGTGCTTCGGTCGAGCGCCTTTGTCAGTCGATCGACTACCTCACGGAGGAGACCTCTACCAAGCAGTTCGCCGTTGCGCTGCTTCACCACCTTCTCGAACGCCACGACGAGGCAGCAGCCGCGGGCTCTCCTGGCTATGAGGCTCCCGACGCCATTTCCTTGACACTCGTGGAGCTCCACCTCGAGGCTCACCGGAGACGACGCGACGCGGCGCCGGATCTCGCCGCGTTCGAGGCCTCCTCCTCCTACAGCGCCCTCCTTCCTCTCCAGACGGACCATCCTCTCGGCGTACCGCTCTCCGCCGTCGAGGCCCACCTCGAGGAGCTGTCCCGAACCGTCGAGAAGGCTGGCGAATCCACCCGCCCAGCGGCTGTAGCCGCTCGCCGTGCGGTGCTTGACCTCTTGGACGATCATCGACGGCAGCAGGCCCCTTCGTCCCTCTCGCCTTCCGACCCGGCGGAATGGGTCTCCGTTTCGGCCGTCAAGGCTGCCCGGGCTCGCCTGATGCGCGACCGTGCGGACGCCCAGGACCTGGGTCTCGATGCCTCCCGCTTCGAGCTGAGCCTTGCCCTGGTCGAGTCGCTCCTCCCCGAGCAGCCCTGGGTGACCCAGCTCCCGGCAGGTCGCGTGAGGCGCCTCGTCGATTCCTGCGAACGCTCCGAGACCGATACCGAGCTCCCCCTATTCGTTCTTGGCGAGCTTCTCGCGCCAATGGCGCGGCCGCCCTGTTTCGAAGCGCCCGTTCATGTTTCCCGCGCCGTGTTTGGCGAATGCGCGAATCAATGGTTGGCCCACGCCCGAGCCGCTCCGGAAACGCTCCGCGCCTCGGCCGAAGCCATCGCGGCTTCCGTGTCCGCTCTGACTCCCGAAGGCCTCAGCGCCTCCTATGACTCCCTCCGCCGCGACCTCAAGGCCCTGCGTGACCAGGACCTGTCGTCGCTTTCCGGCGAAGACAGGTTCGCCGCGGTTTTGCGCCGCCGCGCCCTGGAGGAGGTTCTCGAAGCGCATCGACGGCTCTTGCCTCCTCTTCCGGAGGCCTCGAACCTCTTCATCCCTGCGGCCCGCCTTCAGTTTCTTCTCGAAAGCTTACTTCGCGATCGCGCTGACGCGCGCTCGCTCCAGAACCCCACGGACTCTCTCGATCTCTCGATCGAGGCCGTCCGCCTCATCGCCCCCCGCGAACACGAAACCCACGTCCACTGCGGTGTCCTCGAACGCTATATCGCTCTGCTCCACGATCTTCCGGCCTATAGCCGGGCTCGCGAGCTCCTGATCGCCACCATCCGGGCTCATCAGGCGAATCCTGATCTCCCGGCCTTCACCGAGCCGGCACACCACATCTCCCGCCTGCTCCTCGAGGAGCACCTGCGCCGTTGGGAGACCTCGGCGGCGCCCCACCGAGACGCCGCCCAGGACGCCCTTCGCCGCGTGGGCGCCTCCAGCGGCTCGGTCCTCGTCGCACGCCATGCCGTCCAGGTCCACCTCAACTCCGTCACCGAGTTGCTGGAGCCGTCGCCCCAGAATGGGGCCCTCCTCGCCCAACGGCGCGCTTTGCAAGATCTTCTCGACGAGCACAGCTTCCACCGCCCCTCGTCGTCCGACGCGACCCTGCCCTCTGCCGTCGTCGTCGCCTTCGCTCTCCAACTCGATCGCGCGTCCTCCGATGCAACGGCCCTGGGCCTCGACGGCGCCCCCTTTATTGAGACGCGCCACCTTCTCGCCGGTCTTACGGACGACTTCCAGTCTCCGCTGCCCGTTGCCGTCCTGGAGCGGGTCCTCGCGGCCAGCCACGACGCCCCCGAATCGTCCCCGGCCCTCGCGTGCGCGCTCGAAGAGTTGCTCGCTCGTGCCACCCCTTCCGCTTCCACTGAGCCTCCGGCCGGCGTCTCTTATGCCCTCTGGGTAGAGACCCTGCGCCGCCTGGAGGCAGACCCCGCGACGGCGTCGGCCGCCTCCCACCTGGAGCGTCTTCACGCGCCCTCGAGCGATTTGCCCGAGCTCGTCATCCCCACTCTTCGCCTCGAAGCTCTGGATGCGCAACTTGGCTCCCAGCTCAAACCCGGTGCCTCCGACCCGTCCGGCCTCTTGGCGGCCCGAAGAGCCCTCTGCGATCTCTTGGAAGCGGCCAACGCCTCGGTTTCCCTCGCCCCGCCCGCAGCGTCTCTCGCCTGGCTGCCGATTCAAGTCCTCGAGGAAGCCCTCGAGGCTCTGCGCCGCAACCCCGACGCTCCCTTCCGCGAGGCTCGCCTGACCTGCCTTCAGGCCCTGTGTCCCGGCCATGGCGCCAGCCGCGTACACCCGGCCGCCGTCGAGCGCCTCCTCGAGTCCGTCGAGCTCGCTCGGCTCGCGCCTCCGGCGGCCGACGTCCTCCGCTCCGATCTTCTTGCCCTCCAGGCTGCCCGGACCCCCTCGGACCAAGCCTACGAGGCCCCGGCGACCGTCTCGGGTCTCCTGATCGCCACCCACATTCACCGGTGGCAGGCCTTTCTCGACTCCACTCCGGAGACGGAGCTCGAGCTCCGTCTCGCCCTCGCTGCCGCTGTCCTCGCTCTGCGCAAAGTCGAGCCCCACGGCCCTGCCCTGGCCACTCCGCTCTCCGTGCTGCATCACCGCGCCCGGATCCTCTACCAGGACGAGCCCGACGAGCCTGAGCTCGCACCGGCCCGGGAATTCGCGCGTAGCGCGGTCCACGAGCTCCTTCACGACCACCGCTCC
>DATHUD010000201.1:0-23286 GCA_035462575.1 Thermoanaerobaculia bacterium
CAGCTTCCTGTACAAGATCGGAGCTGCCCTCTACCGCCTGTATCAGAGCGTGGTGACAGACGCCCCGGACCTCGACCGCAAGCTCGCGCCGCTCCCGCCCCCCATCCCTCCGGAGATCCAGGCGGCCCTCGAAGGGCGCTACGGCGCGGCGACCCGCCCCACGGGAGACGGCTACGCCTCCATGATGCTTTCGAGCGCCATCCCCGTGCGCAGCAACGGCCAGGTCGTGGGAGCGGTCCTCGTCTCCCAGTCCACCCTGCGCATCCTCCGCGCCCTGGGCATGGTGCGCCTCGCCATCTTCAAGATTTTTCTGGGATCGGTCGCCGTGGCCGCCGTCCTCTCGCTTCTCCTCTCCGCCACGATCGCCCGGCCGCTCCGGCGCCTGCGGGACGAGGCCAACGACCTCCTCGACCGCCGGGGGCGCCTGCGCGGCCGGTTCCGCGGCTCCGACAAGGCGGACGAGATCGGTGACTTGGCCCGCGCCCTGGAGCGGCTGACCGCCCGGCTCGAAGAGCACCAGCGCTCCCTCGAAGCCTTCGCCGCCGACGTCTCCCACGAGCTCAAGAACCCTCTCGCCTCCATCCGGGCGGGCACCGAAATGCTGGCCGAGGTGGAGGACCCGGAAGACCGCCGGCGCTTCCTCTCCCTCGTCGAACGGGAGACCGCGCGGATGGAAAGGCTCTTGACCGGCGTCCGCGAAGTCACGCAGATCGACGCCCGCCTGGAAGCCGAAGAGGCCGCGCCCGTGGATGTCGCCGGGCTCGCCCGGGAGGTGATCGAGGGGGTCGGTCGGCGCGCCGACAAAGGAGTGAAAATCGCGCTCCAGGCGCCATCCCACCCCCTCCCCGTCCGCGCCTCGGCCGAGCGTCTCACCCAGGTCTTCGAAAACCTTTTGGACAACGCCCTGAGCTTCTCCCCCGCAAACGGGCACGTCCTCCTCACCCTCGCTCCGGACAGCGGGGCCGTCCTCCTCCGCGTGGAAGACGACGGCCCGGGCATCCCCGAAACCCACCTCGCCCGCGTCTTCGACCGCTTCTTCTCCTACCGTCCGGACGAGCCCCACGCGAGGAACGGCCACAACGGCCTGGGGCTCGCCATCGTCAAGGCAATCGTCGAGGGCTATGGGGGGATGGTCACGGCCGGGAACCGGCCGGAGGGCGGGGCGCGGTTCGAGGTGCGGCTGCCGCTCTACCCTCCTACCACCGGCTCGATCAAAACGTATTCATAGCTCCCCGAGATCGAGCCTCTCCCGGGCGGGATCTTCCCCGGCCCTGCCACCTCGCAGAGCACGAAGTAGCGGTTGCCCAGGCGTACGTAGGCCTCGTCCGGTCCGGGCTTCCTCTCCACCCCCACGAGCGCGTGATCGGGCACCAGGATCAGGATCACCCGGCGGGGTAGATTGCGCCAGAGCGCGCAGAAAGCGGCCGACTTCGAGTCGCAGTCCCCGCCGCCGCGCGCCAGGACCTCCGTGGGCACCCAGAAACCGTGGATGCGGCGGCCGGCCTCCTCCTCGGGCGGCACCTCGTAGCGCAGCTCCTGGAAGAAGGCGAGGAAGAGACCGAGCAGCCGCTCTTCGTCGTGCCCCCGCCCCGCCCGCCGCAGCGCCTCGAAACAGTCCGCGAGCGGCTGCGTCCCCCGCAACGCGGCCTGTTCGTAGTCGATCGCGATCTGGTTGCCGCGCAGCCGGAACCCCCGCTCGCGGAGCACCTCGTCGGTCAGCTCGTCGATCCGGCCGCGCAGCTCGCCGTTCAACCACGCGTCGAGCCTCGCCATCTCCCGGGTGACCCTCTCCTCCTCCCTCGGCGGAAGGTCCCCCGGGATGCTCCAGCGCCAGCGGTAGCTCGTCTGGCCATAGACGTCGATCTCGAAATACGGTGCCACCCCCCGCGCCGCGGCCTCCCGGAGCACCAGATCGCGCACCCGCCGGTTGAGGTCGCCCCAGACCTCCCGCTCCACGTAACCGAACGAGGTCACCTCGCGCTGGTAGTCCTGCTTGTTGATCGTGCAGGACACCTGCTGCGACCGGCCCTCATAATCGACGAATCCGAAGGTCAGGAGGAGACGATCGCCCACGCTCGCCGTCTCGAACCCGCGGAGCGCCTGGACCGGCTCCGGCTCCACCGGCAGGCCGAGATCCTCCACGAGCCGGGGGCCGATCTCCGGGAGGAGGACCAGAGCCGCCACGGCCAGCCCCAGAACACCGGCACACCCCAGCACCGAACACCCGGACCGCGCCTTGCTCATGGCAGACGGATCACGCCCGTCCGGCCGTAGGGGATGAGCGACCGGGCGAGATCCTCGATCCCCTCGTTCAGGATCGCCGTGATGGCAAGGAGGACGAAGGCGTAGAAGATCGCCACCGCCACGTTGTCCTTCAAGATCTCCTCGTGCTCCGGCAGGTGCCCCGTCATCCGGGTGAAAAGCCATCCGGCGAACGCCACCGAGCCGAACGACAGAAGGCCGATCACCAGAACGAACAGCGCGCACTGGCCGGCCACCAGGAGGGCCTCCCCCACCGACGACCGCCCGAGGAAGAGGTCGCGCACCACGGCCATGATCGGGAACAGGGCGTGGCGCAAGAGCAGCGCCTGGGAGAGGATCGTAGCCCCCAGGGCGATCGCGATCGAGCGATGACCCGCCAGGAGCATCCGCTCCTCCTCCAGCCGGTTCGTCAGAAGCGTGTTCACCCGGTAGGTCACGAAGACCAGGAGAACGCTCACCAGAACGGCCACGCCGTAGGCCAGAAGACCGGCCAAAAGGCTCGACAGATCGATCTCGGAGGATTGCATCGCGAGCGGATTCTACCGCAGGGCCGCCCCGCGGAGCTTTTGGGCGTCTTCCAGGGTTCCAGGACGGGTCTCGGAGCCTTCCCGGGCCTCGCAGAGATTTGAACCGCCCCACGGAATCTTCGAACGCCGCACAGAACTTTGGAGCGGCTTTCAGAATTTCCCAGAGCCTCACAGAACCTCCCCTCGCGCCACCGAACGTTTTAGCGTCCTACAGAATCTTCCAGAGCGCTGCGGAATCCTGGAACCGTCCGCAGAGCCTTCCCGTCTCCCACCGAATCTTCGAGCGAGCCACAGAGTTTTCCCGAGCCCCGCAGAATCTTCGGCGAGCCATGGAATCTTATGGCGGCCCGTAGAGGGCTATCACGCGCCATGGAATCCGATCGTGGCAGGTGGAACGCTCTACGAGCTGTCGAAAGAATCTGCAGAGCTCTCGAAGATTCCGCGGCACGTTGGGAGATTCCATGAGTCGCTGGATTCTTCTGTGAAGCGCCCCTGAATTCCATGCGACGCCGAAAGTTCTTTGACGCTCCCGAAGATTCTCCGAGGCATTGCAGGATTCTGAAGAGCGTTCCAAGGCTCTGAGAGCCGCTCAAGCACTCTGGACCGCGCCGCAAGACTCTGCGAAGCGTTCCAGGATTCGGGAAGGCACTGTAGGATTCGACGGCGCGCTCAAGAGCTCTGGGAGCCGTTCGAAGCTTCTTGACCGCGTTCCAAGGCTCTGTGAAGCGTCTCAGGATTCTGAGAGGCGCGGCAAGACTCTGCGGGCCATCCGGGAATTCGGATTCAGACGGGGACTTGCCGAGACCGGGTCGTCCAGCGGCTCACGACAGCGAGCGCCGCGCCCAGGGCCATCCCCGTAAGGAGTGTAACCGGATCGCTCCACCAGAACAACTTGGGATAAACGATGGCAACCATCACCCCGAGCCCCAGCCAGAGCTCAACCCGGGACCGGCCCCGTGGAAACGAGGGCAGCAGGAGGCGCCGGGCGATGAAATAGGAGACCAGAAGGCTGTGGCCGCTCAGAGGCAGCCGAACGGAGAGCCGGGCGCTCGACAGAAGCACGATCAGGGTGATCTGGACTCCCAACTCCACCGTCGAGCGGCTGATGCCCTCGGATCTGTAGAGGTCGAAGAGATCGGCTACCAGCAGGCCCAGGATCGGGAACGCCAGGAGCATGTACCAGAAAGGGGAAGTCTCCGCGAGAGGGGTCGTAATGCGAATCACCGGCAGCGGGTCCTGAAGAGCCAGCCAGACCCAGCCGGCCAGAGTACAGGCGCTCACAATCGCCAAGCGAAGCCTCATGTCTCTTTCATGGCGCAGTGGATCATGGTTCCCGACGCCATAGAGCGAAGACAAAAAACGGGGCGTGTTCTCGATAATGGTCAGCAACCTGATATTTAAATTCCAGGGCCGAGCCTGCATCTCGAAACAAGTGATACTGATTCAGCAGTGGACGCCAATGGGAAGAGTCGTGGCGCAGGGAAGACTCGCAGTTCATCAATCCGCTTAAAAGATAGTAATCGGCAACATCATATCCCAAGAGTCGAAAAGACGGGTCCTCAGACCTGGGGGGGACCACCTCCAAGACCCGCCTCCGCCAGTCGGAAATCTCTCCTGCCGAACAAGAATCGGCTACTAGCTCGATCGCGATCAAACAAGATTGCTCTCTTAGATGCGCTACCGATTCCGAAAATTTGACGAGATCTCCAAGGTTCTCCCACAGATCTTGGACGCATCCTGTCCATTCCGGCCTCTCAAGTCCAGAAACGAGGTCGAAGACTGAGGGCCATATATAGGAATCTGCCGACAGAGGCTTCTCAATGTCTTGCCGCCAAAGAAAGCGCTCGCTACGTTCGGCATCCCACATTTCCCCGAACGTTAGCCAATTTTCACGAAGGTCGTAACCAAGGAGAATATCGTGAGAGTTCATATTTATTTTAAATCTAGACATCCACCGAATCTTACAGTCCGACGACAGATGCATTGCGGAGGTGGACTCTGATGGTACTCGAAATAGTGCCAGTGCGGCTGCCCGGGCTTACATGGTCCGTGCCCATGTTCAAAATCAATCACTGGTGGGGGGGCGGTGGACAAGGTGGGCAGCCCTTTTGCCAATCCTTACACTCGGCAACCGCATAGTCAAGAATGCCAAAACAAGCGGGGATGCCATAACACTGACAACCTTTATATCCTTTGTCGATCCGCCGGCACTGGTCTTGACACCAAAAGACATCATCCGGGCCACAAGCACGTGGTATAAACCTCCCATCCGGGTCCACATGCTTCATCGGATTGCCGCCCGCATAGGAGAAGAGCTGAGGACCACTGCCCTCCAGGCCGAGAGGATCGGAAGCCGTGTAGGTCCCCTGGGTCGGCTGATACCATCGGTGCACGTTGTAAAAGAGGCTCTCCCCACTTCCCCCCCACACCCCCTCCTCCCACTGCCCCGGGAACCGCAAAAACACCCCTGCCCCACCCGCCCCGCTCCAGTCCGCCCCGAAGGGCTCGAAGCCTCCCTGCCAGAGGAGCGCACCCGCCGAGTTCGTCGCCGCGATGGGCGTGCCCAGGTGGTCGGTGGTGAGGAACTTCCAGGCTTCCGTGCTCCCCGTGCGGTCGAGCTGAGCTACCGGGCGACCTCCGAAGTAGAAGAGGTAGGACCGGTCCGGCGTGGTGTTCCTCTGGAGCGCGTGAAGGAGACCCTCGGAACTGTAGGTCGGGCGGACAATGGGCGGAGCCGTGCAGACAGGGATGGCGGCGAGCCCCTGGGCGGCCGTCCAGCCGCAGACGTTGCCGGTTTCGAAACCGTCCAGGAAGGGGGGCGCTTCGGCGTCGGCCTTCTTGAGATAGCCCCGGCCGTCGTAGAGGAACTGGACTCCGGAGGCGCTCGATTCGAGGGCGCCGAGGCGGCCGGAGACGTCGTTGCGGAAGGTCGCCGCGTCCGGTCCGAGGACGGTCTTCTCCAGGTGCCCGGCCGGGCCGAACGTGTAGGTGCGCGTTCCGGTGGGGGTCTGGACGGCGGAAAGGATCGGGGTGCGCCCTCCTCCAGGTGCGGATTGGTAGGTGTAGGTGTCGGTCGCGCCGTTGCGGGTCTCCGTCAAACGGTTGCCGATCTTGTCGTAGGTCCAGGAGCGGGTTCCCCAGGGACCGTTGCCCTGGGTGAGGAAGTAATGGACATCCTGGTAGCCGTAGGTCCGGGTTCCGCCGACGTTCAAGGCGTCGGTGATCGTGAGGATGTTGCCCTCGTTGTCGGTGGTGTAATTCCAGCGCAGGCGATCGGTCCCGCTCGTGAGCGCAATCCCCAGAGGGAAATATCGGTTGGTGAAGGTCCGCGTTTCGGTGAGGCTGTTGCCCAGAGTGAGAGTGCTCAGAGGACCCGAGGGGAGATAGGTGGAGGCGGTGACGAGCGGCTGGTCCGGCAGCCCGGGCCGGACGGCGGTCAGGGTGGCGGGTCGGTCCGCGAAGTCGTAGGTGGTCCGCGCTTCCACGCTTAGAGGGTACACGATCGCGGTGGGATTTCCGTTCGTGTCGTAGGTGTAGGAGAGGTCGCCGTCCTGAGTGGTCCGGCCGAAACGGTCGTAGCGGTAATCGATCGCCTCGCCGTGGCGCGTAATGCGGGTGAGGCGGCCTTTCGAGAAGGAAACGGCCGGATCGTCGTAGGCGTAGGTCACGTTCAGGCTGGCGTCCGGGTAGAGCTCCGCAGTCACCCGATCGAGAACGTCCACGTTTCGGGTGGTGACGATCCCACGGGCGTCGATCTCCGTTTGGAGCTCTCCGTGCTCGTCGTAGGCATAGGCCGTGGTCCCCGAGGCGGGAGAGACCTGGGCCGTCATCAGATCGCGGTCGCCGTAGGTCCAGGTGGTGACGTTCCCTTCGGCGTCGGTCACCCGGGTGAGATGGTCCTGCACGTCATAGCCGTAGGAGGTGACGGCCGTACCGCCTCCCGCGCCGGTCCAGGGCTGGGTGACGGAGGAGATCCGGTTCAACGCGTCGTAGGCGTAGAGCTGCGTCGGGTTGGGGTTTGCGGCCCGGGGATGGTTCGCATCCCAGACTTTTTCGAGATTCCCGGCGCAGTCGTAGGCATACTCGGTGACCGCTCCGCCCGGATGAATGACCTTGTCGAGGTGACAGCGCGAGCTGTAGACGGATTCGGTCCAGGACTCGGTGACCCAGGCCGTGCCGCTCCAGCGCTGGAGGTCTTCGCGAATGCGGTGCCCCACGCCATTGAGGGTGAAAAGGGTCCGCTCGCCGGGGGTGGACGCGCCGGGCTTCCGCTCGATCGAGAGGAGCCGGCCCGCGGCGTCGTAGGTGTATTCGATCACGTTTCCCCGGGGATGGGTGACGCGGAAAAGGTCTCCGAAGCCGTTGTACTCGTAGGCCGTGATCAGGTCTTCAGCCGGAACCGCTCCCTTTTGCGTGACCGAGGCGACACGGTCAGCGGCGTCGTAGGCGGTCACCGTCTCGACTCCGTTCGGGTCGGTGACCGACGTCCTGCGGTTCCACGCGTCGTAGCCGAAGGTGGTCGTGCCGATCAGGGGGTCGGTCCTCGTGAGCGCAACGAGGTTTCCCCGCGTGGAGTCGTAGGTGAAGGAGGCCGCGTCCGCCGTGCCGTGGCCGGGCGGATCGATCGTGAGCGGTTGGCCCGCGGCGTTGAAGGTGGTGGCTGTCGTGAGGCTGAAGCTGCTCCCTCCCTCGGCGCCCTGCTCGGTCCGGGTCACCGGATCTCCGGCCGCGTTGTAGGAGGTCGTCGTGATACGGAGGGCCGCTCCTCCCGAGGTCGAGGGGACCTGATGCTTCGTCGGGAAGGCAGGGTAGGCCGCGTCTCCATACTCCCGGGTTGTGGTCCGTGCGAGGGCAGTGCCGGCGGCCTCGGTTTTCGAGACCGTCATCCCTTGAGCGTTATAAGAAAACTGGGTTTCGATCCCCCGGCCGTCGAAGGTGCGGGTGGGCAGCAGAGGGTTCGCAGGATCATCGTAGGTTCGCCGCTCATTCGGGCCGGTGCCGCAGACCGGGCAGTCGCCTTCGATCTGTGTGACCTTGGGTTTGTTGCTTTTCGAATCCCTCGCCAAAGTGTAGGTGGTGACTTTGCCGAGAGGATCGGTCATGGCCGTCTTGGTCGGCAGGAGGGGGTTGGTGTAGGTGAAGGTGTGAAGATCGACGGCGTTGGGGCCGTTCGAGACCGGATCGCCCCGCCAGGTCTTGGCCACATTGCCGGAGGCGTCGTACTCCCAGGCGGCCTCGATCCGGCGGGCGAGGCCGGTTTCCACGAGATCCCGGCGGGTCATGTAGCCGGGGAAGCGCGGATCGCCGTAAAGGAATTCCAGGGCCGTGCCGTCCGGACGGTCGATCCGGACGAGGTCGTCGCCGCTCCAGGTGTAGAGCCAGCTCCGGCCGGTGGTGCCGTCGATGCCCACCTGCCGGATCTCAGCCAGCTTGCCGGAGGGGTGATAGAAGAAGTCTTCGCGCCGCCCGTCCGGCAACGTGACCCGGGTGAGGGGGCCGGCGCTGTAATCTGCATCCAGGCGTTTCCCTGCTCGAAGAAGATCTCGGAGCCCAAAACCCCACAGAAACCGACGATGGCGGAGGCCGTGTTTTTCCATTCGAGATGAGCGCCGCTGCCCTGGCTGTCGGGGCTCTGAGCGTGGCCGGGGAATTCGACGGGCACGGCGGCCCGCACGGAGCACGGTTGGGTCTTCGGGTTGCAGCCCGCCGGGAGCGTTGTGTAGGAGGCACCGCCCAGGACCTGGGGGTAGCAGCGAAAGAGATTGGAGCAGTTGGCGTCCTTGGAAGTCGAGCCGGGGGTCTCGTCGATGCCTACGGAGACTCCGGAAGAGCCCCCACAGGTGACGGCCCGGACCTCTTCGGGCGCGGCCAGGAGGAACGCCAGAACGCCCAGTCTTCCCACCAGCCCGCCGCGGCTCGCCATGGTTTCGTGATCTCAAAGAAATTCTATCAGAGATAAACTCCCCCTCGGCCCGGTCGGCCGAGAGAGGAAGGACGTGCCGCAGAAGCCCCCGATCGAACCCGCCCCCCCATCCCGCTCCCCCTGGAGCCCGCTGCGCCACCCGGTCTTCCGCTGGCTGTGGATCGCGAGCCTCGCCTCGAACGTCGGCACCTGGTTCCAGAACGTCGGCGCCTCGTGGATGATGACGACGCTCACCGAGTCGACGACCATGGTGGCGCTCGTGCAGGCGGCGACCAGCCTCCCCATGTTCCTGCTGTCGCTCCCGGGCGGGGCGCTGGCGGACGTGCTCGACCGGCGGCGGGTGCTCCTCTTTACCCAGAGCTGGATGGCGCTCTCCGCGGCGGCTCTGGGCCTTCTGACCTGGATCGGGATCGCGACGCCCTGGACCCTCCTCACGTTCACGTTTCTCCTGGGACTGGGCGCGGCGCTGAACGGCCCGGCCTGGCAGTCGAGCATCCCGGAGCTGGTGCCGCGGGAGGAGCTTCCCGCCGCGGTGTCCCTGGGAAGCGTCGGCTTCAACATCGCCCGCGCCGCCGGACCGGCCCTCGCCGGGATCGTGGTGGCCGCGGCCGGACCGGCTGTGACCTTCCTCCTGAACGCGGTCTCGTTCGTGGGAGTCGTGACCGTCGTCTACCTCTGGCGCCGCCCCGAGGAGGAGTCGGTGCTGCCGGCCGAGCGCTTCCTGGGCGCCATGACGACCGGCGTGCGCTACGTGCGCCACGCCCCGGAGGTGATCGCGCCGATCCTGCGGGGCTCGACCTTCGTGCTCTGCGGCAGCTCGCTCTGGGCGCTCCTGCCGGTGATCGCCCGGACGGAGCTGCGCCAGGGCCCCGCCGGCTACGGCCTGCTCCTGGGCGCGCTGGGGATCGGCGCGGTGGCCGGGGCCATGGTCCTCCCCCGCCTCCGGGGGACGAGCTCGACGGATGGCGTGGTGGCCGTGGCCACGCTGGTTTTCGCGGGCGCCACCGTGGCCCTCGCCTTCGTCCATCAGTTCTGGCTGCTTTTCGGGGCGATGGTCCTGGCCGGCGGGGCCTGGCTTTCGCTTCTTTCGAGCTTGAACGTGGCGGTGCAGACCGTCGTCCCCTCCTGGGTGCGCGCCCGGGCCCTGTCGGTCTACATGCTGGTCTTTTTCGGGGGGCTGTCGCTGGGGAGCGCCCTCTGGGGAGCGGTGGCCGAGCGCTTCGGGGTTCCGCAGGCTTTGACCGCGTCGGCCATCGGCATGGGAGTCGGCCTCCTGGCCACCTTCCGCTACCGCCTGAAGGCCGGCGAGGGGTTGAACCTCGCTCCGTCCCGCCAGTGGCCGGCGCCCATCATCCACGACGACCTGGAGCTGGAGCCCGAGCGCGGCCCGGTGCTCGTCACCGTCGAATACCGGGTCGATCCCGGGCGCGCCGCCGGGTTCGCGGAGGCCATGCGCGACGTCCGCCGCATCCGCCTGCGCGACGGCGCCATGCAGTGGGGCCTTTTCGCGGATTCGGCCGACCCCGGCCTCCACACCGAGATCTTCCTGGTCAAATCCTGGGTCGAGCACCTGCGCCAGCACGAGCGCGTCACGGTCTCGGACCGCGATTTGGAAGCCCGGGCCCGCGCCTTCCACACCGGCCCCGAGCGGCCGGTGGTGCGGCATCTCATTGCGGAGCCGGTGCGGCGAGATCGATAGATTCCGGTTTTCGCGATCGTTTTAGGTCTATAGTGGAACTCTACTTTGTCGGAGCCAACTGCGGCCCAGCGAAGGGCCTGGAGAGATCACTTCAAGGCGAGGATCTGACAAGAGTGAAATCCCCATGGCTGGAAAACGACAGAAGCTGCATTCCCCCCCGGAAACCGAACCTGCTCCGCTTGCCATGACTGAAGGTCCGGCGGAAGAAGCCGGCGTGCTGACGGAAGGCTCTCCCTTCTCGGTCGTCGGCATCGGCGCTTCGGCCGGCGGGCTCGAGGCCTTCACGCAGATGCTCAACGCGCTGCCGGTCGACACCGGCATGGCCTTCGTGCTGGTGCAGCACCTGGCCCCCACGCACGCCAGCATGCTGTCGGAGATCCTGTCCCGCTCCACCGCGATGCCGGTCACCGAGGTTCACGATGAGCCGCGGGTCGAGCCGAACCGCGTCTACGTCATTCCGCCGGACCGCAACATGACCATCTCGGGGGGAGTCCTGCAACTGCTCCCCCGGGAGGAAGCCCCTGGCCAGCACCGGCCCATCGATGTCTTCTTCCGCTCCCTGGCGGAGGACCAGAAGGACAGGGCGATCGGCGTGATCCTGTCCGGCACGGCCTCCGACGGCACCCTCGGGCTGCAGGAGATCAAGACCGAGGGCGGGATCACCTTCGCCCAGAACGACACGGCTCAACAGGACAGCATGCCGCGCAGCGCCGTGGCCAGCGGCTGTGTGGATTTCGTGCTCTCCCCGGCCGAGATCGCGAGGGAGATCGGACGCATCGCCCGGCACCCTTACGGATCCCCGGCGTCGCCGGCCCGGCGCAAGGCGGCCGAGGGCGAGCCGCACCTCGAAGAGATCCTGGCGATCCTCTGCGATGTCAAGGGCGTCGACTTCTCCCAGTACAAGGCGAGCAGCTTGAACCGCCGCATCCACCGCCGCATGATCCTGCACAAGCTCTCGGGAGTCGAAGAGTATGCGCGCTTCCTCCGGAAGAACCCGGGAGAAGTCGAGGTCCTCTACCAGGACATCCTCATTCACGTCACGAGCTTCTTCCGCAACCCGGCGACGTTTGCGGCCCTCAAGGCCACGGTCTTGCCCAAGCTGTTCAAGGACCGCTCCCGGGACGAGCCGCTGCGCATCTGGGTGCTGGGCTGCTCGACCGGTGAGGAGGCCTACTCCATCGCGATCACCTTCGCCGAGTTCGCCGAGGCTCACGGCAGCCGGCTCCCGATCCAGATCTTCGCTACCGACCTGAACGAAGCGGTCATCGAGAAGGCCCGCGCGGGCGTGTATCCGCAGAGCATCGCCCACGACGTCCCGCCGGAGCTCCTGCAGCGCTTCTTCGCCGAGGTCGGCGGCAGCTACCGCATCAGCAAGACGATCCGCGACATGTGCGTGTTCGCCCGGCACAACGTGCTGACCGACCCGCCCTTCTCGCAGATCGACCTCATCACTTGCCGCAACCTGCTCATCTACCTGGAGCCCGCGCTGCAGCAGAGGGTCGTGCCGCTCCTGCACTATGCCTTGAAGCCGGCCGGCTTCCTCCTGCTGGGGAGCTCGGAGACGATCGGCTCCTACCGCGACCTGTTCGAGCTGGCGGACTCCGGACACCGGTGCTACACCAAGAAACCCTCCTCCCGCCGGTTGGCTTTCGGCCCCGCGGCTGCCCATCGTCCGGGCCGGGGAGGCCCCATCCCCGGTCCGGCCCGCCGGCAGCCGGCCGACGACGACGTCCAGAAGGAGGCAGACCGCATCCTCCTCACGAGATACGTTCCGCCCGGCGTGCTGGTCAATGCCGATCTGGAGATCCTGCAGTTCCGCGGGGACACCGGACCGTATCTCGCGCCGGCGCCTGGCAAGGCCAGCCTGAATCTGCTCAAAATGGCCCGGAAGGGGTTGGCGGTCAAGCTGCGGGCCGCGATCAACAAGGCCAGAAAGGAAGACGCCCCGGTCCGCGAAGAGGGATTGCAGATCGATTCCGAGGGCGGTCTTCGGGAAATCCATCTCGAGGTGGTCCCGGTCAAGGGAGGGTCGGCCGGCGGCTTCCTGGTCCTGTTCCAGGAGCCCGCAAGGGGCGAGGCCAAGGCCGCGAGCCCCCTGGCCCGGGCTGCCGCGGAGGAGCAGGATTCCGAGGCGGAGAACACCCGCCTGGTGCAGGAGCTGGCCGCGACCCGCGAATACCTCCATTCGGTGATCGAGCAGCAGGAAGCCGCCAACGAAGAGCTGCAGTCCGCCAACGAGGAGGCGCAATCGGCCAACGAGGAGCTGCAGAGCATCAACGAGGAGCTGGAGACCTCCAAGGAGGAGATCCAGTCGGGCAGCGAAGAGCTTGCCACGGTCAACGACGAGCTGCAGAACCGCAACGCGGAGCTGAGCCTGCTCAACAACGACCTGTTCAATCTCCTGAGCAGCGTCCAGATGGCCATCGTCATCATCGGGCAGAACCTGCGGATCAGGCGCTTCACGCCGAAGGCGGAAGAGGTCTTCAACCTGCTCCCTTCGGACCTCGGCCGGCCGATCAACGACTTCAAGCTCAACTTGAGCGTCCTCGACCTGCAGCCGTTGCTCGCGGAGGTGATCGACACGGCGAGCCCCAGGGAATGCGAGGTCCAGGACCGGAACGGGCTGTGGTACCTGCTGCGCATCCAGCCTTACCGGACCCTGGAGAACAAGATCGACGGCGCGGTGATCATGCTCGTCGACATCGACAAGCTGAGGCGTGCCCGCGAATACGCCGAAAGCATCGTGGCGACGGTGAGCGAATCCCTCCTGGTGCTGGACGCGGACCTGTGCGTACAGACCGCCAACCTGTCGTTCTATCAGACCTTCGAGGTGACACCCGAGGCCACGGAGCACCGCTATCTCTACGAGCTCGGAGACGGGCAATGGAACATCCCCGAGCTGCGCCGGCTGCTCGAAAAGATCAAGCCTGAGGACCAAGGCGTGGAAGGCTTCGAGGTGGAGCTCGAGCTCCCGCGCATCGGCCGGAAGGCCATGCTCTTGAACGCCCGGCGGTTCGTTCAGGAGAGCGGCCAGAGGCCGTTGACCCTGCTGGCCATCCAGGACATCACCACGCGCAAGGATCTGGAAAGGGCTTTGAATCAGCGCGTCGAGGAGCTCGCCGCGGCCGACCGCAGCAAGAACGAGTTCCTGGCCCTCCTGGCCCACGAGCTGCGCAACCCCCTGGCGCCCCTGCGCAATGCCGTCGAGGTGTTGGAAAATCCCGGTGCCGACCGCGCCGCGGCCGAGCGGGCGCGGGACATGATGAGAAGGCAGATCCAGAACATGGCCCGGTTGATCGAAGACCTGCTCGACGTGTCCCGCATCACCCGGGGCGAGGTCCGCCTGCGCAGAGAGCGGATCGAGCTCGCGGTCTTTCTCGAACGGGCGGTGGGGCTGATCCGCCACCTCGTCGAGGCGCGCGGCCAGAAGCTCGCGCTGTCGCTGCCGCCCGAGCCGGTCTACCTCGACGCGGACCCCACCCGGATGGATCAGATCTTCGGCAACCTGCTGAACAACGCTTCCAAGTTCACCCCTTCAGGCGGCCATCTCTGGGTCACGGCCGAGCTGGCGGGCGACGGGCGGGAGGCTCCCGGCGAAGTCGTGGTGCGGGTCCGCGACGACGGCGCCGGCATGGCTCCGGAAACGCTGCCGCGCGTCTTCGACCTGTTCATGCAGGAAGAACGCTCGTACGACCGCGCGGGGGGAGGGTTGGGAATCGGCCTGACGCTGGTGCGCCGCCTCGTCGAGTTGCACGGGGGGAGCGTCGAAGCCCACAGTGAAGGACTGGGAAAGGGCAGCGAACTCGTGGTGCGTCTGCCCGTCTCGCTCCAGAGGACTCCGGAGCCGAAGCCGGAGCCGGACGGCGATACGGCGGGCAGCACGGCCGCCCCGGGTGCCACCTCGCCGCGCCGCATCCTGGTGGTCGACGACAACGAGGATTCGGCCGAGAGCCTGGCCCTTCTCCTGCGCCTGCGGGGACACGAAGTGAAAGTCGCCTACAACGGGCCGGAGGCGCTCGATACGGCCGGCTCGTTTTATCCCGAGGCCGTCCTGCTCGACATCGGCCTGCCCGGGCTGGACGGCTATCAGGTCGCGAGCCGGCTGCGCCAGCGGCCGCGGAACGCGAAAGCGCTGCTCGTGGCCTTGACCGGCTACGGACAGGAAGACGACCAGCGCCTCGCCCGAGAGGCCGGATTCGATCATCACCTGACCAAGCCCGTCGACCCTCAAGTCATCTACGAGCTGCTCGCCCGTCCTCGGCCGGCGGCCGGATAGCCTCGCGGAGCCAAACGGCTCCGGTACAATCCTTCCATATGGCGTCCATGCGTCCGCTGCTCTTTGCGTTCCTCGCGCTCGCTCGCGGTGTGGCCGAGCCGGCCGGGCCCCCTTCCTGCCGTTCGGTTGAAACCTGAAATCCTTTGACCGTCTTGGGGCGGGCGGCGGAGCCGTCTCCCTTTCGCCGTCCTCCTGCACTGGGTCGGTTGGGAGCGTGCGCTCCCGGAGGGACGCGACGCCCCATGACGCGGCGTCGCGATCTTGAAAGAGAGAGCTTTGCATGAAGAGATCTTGGACCCGCGCCTTCTCCATTCTGGCGCTGCTCGTCTGCGCGTTGCCCGCCTACGCCGAGGTGGCGAGGGAGGCCACCGCGCCGCCGGAGGCCATCCATCTGCCGTTTCGAGGTTGGGGCCTTACCGAAAACCACCAACTGGTCAGGATTTTCGGTGACAACGTGCAGTATACGGTCTGGCCCTATGCGGACCTTTCCGGGCTGCCCTGGCCGGCGGATTGGACTGGCTACACCTCCAATCTCGCCTCAGATCCCTGGAACCCGTATTACCTTTATATTACAGTCAGCACCTCGGATCAGGGAGGGACCTATCTGTACCGCTTCAACATCCTGACTCTGGCGGTGAACCAGGAGACGTACTTCCCTCCACTGGGATGGAACTGGACGGCCTTGAGGGGGTTGGGATCGCTCTGTAAATCTTCCGCCGGTCCCGGGGTCATCTCTTTCTACAGCGCCCGGACGCAGCCCACGGGGAACATCTATCATGTGAGAGAGATCACGAACACCGGGCTCGAATTCGCCGTCTCCTCCTCGACCACCCTCTCCCGGTGGGGAGACAATGCCGCGGAGCTCTTCGGCGGCCCCCACTGGTTCACCACCACGACCCGCAACCCCTCACATCAACTGATCTACGGGCTGAGCAATCTGGGCGGCACCTTCGTGCAGTCTCCGGGTGTGAGCGATCATCCGAGCGGCCTTCTCAACTACGGCCCGGGCGCCTACTACATGAGCACGTTCGACGGCCAGATGCGTCTGGTGACGACCGCCGGCGCCTCGACCGTGCTGCAGTACGTCCAGTGGGGCGTGCCGGCGCTGCCGGCTCCTCCCGTGATGTACGACCTCGGCAACCCGGCAGCCCACTGCCGGAAGATCGAAACCTAGATCCGGCACGGACGGCCCGGGGAAAACCTCCTCCCCGGGCCGTCCGCTCAAGATCGAGGCTTTCGTGGTTGAGAGCGTCAGCGGCTCCGTTCAACGAAATCATTCATGAACAAACCTCCCTCTGCAAGGTCAGGGTGAGGAGCGAGCGCAGCTTGTGCTCCCACAGCTCGATCAGGCCACCGGTGACGACCTCCCAGACCAGGGCGAGCGATCTATTCATAGCGCAGCGCCTCCATGGGCGACTGGCGGCTGGCCTTGGCGGCCGGGTAGAGCGCGAACAGAAAACCGAAAATCGCGGCGAGAAGCGTGGCCCACACGAAGCTCAGGGGCGAGATCGCGAGCGGCACGCCGATCGATTTCGTGATCACCCACGAAAAGGCGATGCCGACGAAGTAGCCCGCGGCGCTGCCCAGGAGGGTCAGCAGCAGCGCCTCGGTCATGAACGCCTTGAAGATCTCGCCCCCCGAAGCGCCGATCGCCATCTTGACCCCCACCTCGCGCACCCGCTCCTTGAGCGAGGCGAGCTGGATGTTGACGTTGACCATGCCGCCGCCGATCAGCGCGAGCACCCCCGAGAGCATGAAGACGAGGTTGTAGACGTCGCCCTGGCTCCTCTGGCGCTCCAGGCGCTTGTGAACGTCGTCGATGCGGAAATCGTCCTGCAGGCGGTGGTTCGCGGTGACCGGGGAGGAGAGCTCCTTCGAGAAATCGGCCATCGCCTCGAGGTCGGGCACGCGGAAGGTGACGCGGTCCACGCGGTGGTACTCGTCGCCCTCCATGCGCGAGGCCACGAGCAGCGAGGGCACGGCCACGATGCGGTTGCGCCAGGCGAAGACGTTCTCCTGCCCTTCGCGGAAGCGAAAGGTTTTCTCGCCGAAGACTCCGATCACCCGCACCGGCACGTCGCCGATCCGCAAGGTCTTGCCCACGATCTCGCCGGTGGGAAAGAAAACGCTCGCCGCTTGCGACCCCAGGATCGCGACCGATCTCGACCCGCTCCAAGGTCGCGATCCCGGCGTTCACGGGGACGGGCTCGAAGTAATCTCTCCAGTTTTCAGACAGCCAGACGAACTTGCTGCGGCCGTCCAATCCCTCGCGAGCCTCCTCGATTTTTCCGGGTGCCAGGCCGCTCTTCAGGCGATAGACGACGGTCTGCCCCCCGCGCCGCTGCAGGGCTTCCAGGGGAAGCGACAGGGCGCTCGCGCGCTGCTCGCCCAGGATCTCGACGTTCGCGCTCATGCCGGTGCGCGTTCAGCACCTCACGGCTTGGGTTGCGGGCGCAGGTTCCACATGTCGAGGTGCATGCGCCAACCTTCCGGCTCCCGGCGCCAGACGATGACGTATTTCCCCAGCACGGGTCCATAGGACTTGCCGTCGCGTTCTCCCGAGACTTCGTAGACCCCGTAGTCGTACGCGTGACCGCCGTCGATGCGGATGTCCGTCGGGGTCGCCCTGTGATGGGTGACCCGCTGGTTGGCGGAAAGAGTCCAGAAGCGCTGGATCGCCTCCCGGCCGGTGATCATCTCCGAGTTGCCGGGGAAGATCACGGCATCCGGAGTGTAGAGCGACGCCATGGCCGCGGCATCCCCCCGCATGTACGCGGCGGAGAACTGCCGGCTCAGCTCCTCGATCGCAGTGCGATCCGAGGCAGGATTGGAGGTCTGGGCCGCGGCCGAGCCGGCGGTGAGCCCGAGGAAGAGGAGGCAGAGCACTGCCATGGACAGGGCTCGGATCTCGTCAAAAGCGGTCGGTCTGGTCATCGGCCAAGCTTACCAGCCCTTCTCCGGTTTTTGAGGACACGGCACCGGAACAGAGGATTCCGGCTCGCTTGACAGACCGGCAGGGCACGACTAAATTCTGTGCCCACATGCCGACTTCCGGGGAGGTCCTAGAGAGAAGGGACGAGCTTCTACGCCGGGCTTCCCCGCAGGGGAAGGCGTGACCAGCGACCGCCCCGCCGATTACCTGGTCAGCCTGGTGCGGGAGCTGTGCAAGCTGCCGCAGGAGACCGAGTGGGCCGAGTTCAAGGTGAACGACGCCGAGCCGCAGGAGATCGGCGAGTACCTCTCGGCGCTGGCCAATTCAGCGGCGCTGGCGGGCAAGGCGTTCGCCTATCTGGTGTGGGGCGTGGCGGATGGCGATCACGCGATCGTGGGCACGCGCTTCTCGCCCCGCGCGGCCAAGGTAGGAAACGAAGAGCTGGAAAACTGGCTGCTGCGCCTGCTGGCGCCCAAGATCCATTTCCGCTTCTTCGAGGTGAGGGTGGACGAGCAGGCCCTGGTACTGTTGGAGATCGAGCGGGCCTTCCGTCATCCGGTGCAGTTCCAGGGGCTGGAGCTGATCCGGGTCGGGTCCTACAAGAAAAAGCTGAAGGACTTTCCGGAGAAGGAACGCGCGCTCTGGCGCATCTTCGACCGCATGCCCTTCGAAGACGGCGTTGCCCTCGAGCGGGCTCGCGACGACGATGTGTTGCGTCTGCTGGACTATCCGGCTTTTTTCGACCTGTTGAAGCGTCCGCTGCCGGAGAACCGCGAGGGCATCCTGAAGGCGCTGTCGGACGACAGCCTGGTCCGCCCTTGCGAGGCGGGCGGCTGGAACATCACGAACCTGGGAGCGATCCTGTTCGCGAGACGATTCGAGGAGTTCCGCTCGTTGCAGCGCAAGGCGATGCGCGTGATCCAATACCGCGGCACAAGCCGCGTCGAAACGATCAAGGAACAGGTCGGCATCAAGGGTTACGCCTGCGCCTTCGAGGGGCTGATCGGCTTCATCAACGGCCTGTTGCGGTCCAACGAGGTGATCGAACAGGCGTTGCGCAAGACGGTGCCGATGTTCCCGGAGCTCGCGGTGCGCGAACTGGTGACCAATGCGCTCATTCACCAGGATTTCTTTGCCACCGGTGCCGGGCCGATGGTGGAGATCTTCGACGACCGCATCGAGATCACCAACCCGGGCGCGCCGCTGGTGGATACGGAGCGCTTCGTCGATACGCCGCCCAAGTCACGCAACGAGGCGTTGGCTTCGCTGATGCGCCGCATCGGCATCTGCGAGGAGCGCGGCAGCGGCTGGGACAAGGTGGTGTTCCAGACCGAGCTCTACCAACTCCCCGCCCCCTTGCCGGAGGCCACAGACGACCACACGCGAACGGTCTTGTTTGCGCCACAGCCGCTGACGAAGATGGATAAGGCCGACCGGGTGCGGACCCTCTACCTCCACGCGTGCCTGCGATACGTGAACCGGGAGCACATGACCAACTCTTCGGTGCGGCAGCGGTTCGGGATCGAGCCCCAGAACATCGCGACGGCCTCACGCCTGATCCGGGAGGCGGTCGAGGCCGGGGGGATCGTGCCCTACGACCCCGATGCGGCCCCCAAGCTCATGCGATACCTGCCGGTCTGGGCGGCCCCTCATCGGAGCCGCCGTACTTGACGGGTACTTGACAAAATGGGGGTTCAGAGCCTGAAATCATAGGTTCCGTGTGATTAGAATCAACGACTTAGGTTGACCAGCGTACTTGACGGCCACTTGCTGAAAACGCCCGATTCGCCCGGCCCTACCCTACTCTTCCGGGTGGCGAGAGGATGGCCTGGATTGCCGGACAGGTCCCCTTCTGCCCTCTTGGATGCGGGAGCCTGGAAAAATGTTTCACGGTCTGGGCGACTTGTGGCACTCTCTTTATGCGTGGCCGCGGAGAAACCGGGTTATACTTGAAAGAAGTGGAGGACCCGTATCGATTCAGTGAGATTCCTGAAGACTCCTCTCTCAAGATCTTTTTCGACCTGTAGCGCAAAGACAGAAGCAACATACCGTCAGGGAGGTGACCTTTGAAAACTGTGTCTGCTGTCCGGCCGTTCCCCGCTGCGGAGCGCCGCCCCGAGAGTCTCTGGTCCAAGGCGGGCCTCCTCGGCCTCGCCGTGGTGCTGTGGACTCTTCCGGCGGTGGCCGCTCCCCCTCCGGCTCCCGGCACCTGGGTGGCCCAGGGTCCCGGTCCGACCATCTTCGGTCAGGTGGAAGGGATCGAGAACTTTGAGGTAGTAGGAGCGATCCACACGGTGGCCGCGCACCCGCAGGCTGCCGGCACGATCTACGTCGGTGCCGTCAACGGAGGCGTCTGGAAGACCACGAACGCGACGTCCCAGAATGTCAAGTGGACCCGGCTCACGGACGGCCAGGCCTCCAACTCGATCGGCGCCCTGGCGTTCGATCCGACGGACCCGGGGCACAAGACGCTGGTGGCCGGGATCGGGCGGTTCAGCAGTTTCGCCGCGACGGGCGGCGCGCGTATCGGCCTGCTCAAGACGACGGACGGCGGCGACACCTGGACGGTGCTCGACGGCGGCGGCATCCTGTTCAACAAGAACATCGCCGGCGTGGCCCCCCGCGGCAACACCATCGTGATCGCGGTCAACACCGCCACCCCGAACACCATCGGCAACATCGGCATCTGGCGCACCACGAACGGCGGCGCCACGTTCACGCAGATCTCGAACGGCAATGGCACGGCGACCGGCCTGCCGGGCGGCATCACCAACGACCTCGTGAGCGATCCGAACAACCCGAGCCGTCTTTACACCAGCGTGACCTTCGCGGACCTGGTGGGCGGCCAGAACGGCATCTTCCGGAGCGACGACACCGGCGCCACCTGGACCCGGGTGAGCACCCCGGCGATCGACGCGCTCCTGATCAGCGGCACCACGGGCAACGTGGAAATGGCCGTGGGCCAGCACAACAACGTCTACGCGGCGATCGTCAACGGCGGCCGGCTGGCCGCGGTGGTCCGCTCAGGCGACGGCGGCGCGACCTGGACATCCATGGGCGTCCCGCTGACCAACGAGGGTGCCCCGTCGGGGGCCCATCCCGGCGGCCAGGGCAACATCCACCTCTCGATCGTGGCCGATCCGACCGACGCCAACATCGTCTACGTCGGCGGCGACCGCCAGCCGCTCTTCAACGAGCCGATCGGCGGACCGTTCTCCTTCCCGAACTCGATCGGGGCGGCGAACTTCACCGGCCGCCTGTTCCGGGGCGACGCGACGAAGCCCGCGGGCAGCCAGTGGGTCCATCTGACCAACTCCTCCTCCCTCGGCGCGGCCGGCGGGGGCACGGCCTCGAACTCGTCCCCGCACGCCGACTCGCGCGAGATGACGTTCGACGCCCGCGGCGACCTCATCGAGACGGACGACGGCGGCATCTACAAGCGGACCAGTCCGCGCGACAACACCGGCGACTGGTTCTCGCTGAACGGCGACCTCCAGACGACCGAGATCCACAACGTGGCCTACGACAGCCTGTCGAACATCACCTTCGGCGGCACCCAGGACACCGGCCTGCCGTACCAGTTCCAGGGCGTGACCTGGGACACCCTGCTCCAGGGCGACGGCGGTGACGTGGGGGTCGACGACTTCACGATCCCGGGCACCTCGGTCCGCTATTCGAGCAACCAGAACCTGGGCAACTTCAACCGGACGTTCTGGGACGGCGCCAACAACTTCATCGGCTTTGCCTTCCCGGCCCTGACCGTGCTCGGCGGCGGAGCGAACCCGGTGCGGCACTTCTACACCCCGATCGCCGTCAACGGCGTGGACGGCAACCGCCTGGCGATCAGCGCCAACAACTCGCTCTATGAGTCGCTCGACCGGGGCGACACGATCGTCGAGGCCGGCCCCGGCATCCGGCCGAACGGCACCGGTACCGATCCGGTGGCCTACGGCGCCGGCGGCAACCCGAACGCCCTCTACGTGGGCGCGGGCGACCGCGTGTTCGTCCGCATGGCGGCCTACCCCGCCCCGCTGGTGGCGTCCGCCACCTTCCCGGGCAACGGGACGGCCCTCGTGGTGACCGACATCACGATGGACCCGAGCGACGCCAATTCGGCGTTCGTGACCAACCAGTCCGGCGTGATCCGCTCCACCAATGCGGGCGCGAGCTGGACCACCCTGACCGGCAACCTCCTCGCCCTGAACCCGTCGACGGTCCGCTCGATCGCCCTGGTGACGGGCGCGTCCGGCGACGCGCTGGTCGTGGGGACCCAGAACGGCGTCTACTACGCCACTGAGGCGAGCGGCTTCGCCACCTGGAGCCGGCTGGGCACCGCCCTGCCGGTCGTTCCCGTCTACGACCTCGACTACGACGCGGCCGACGACGTGCTGGTGGTCGGGACGATGGGACGCGGCGCCTGGCACCTCACCGGCGCCTCCGTCGTGACGGGAGGGCTGTAAGCATGAAAATCCTCGAAATCGTTCCGCTGTCCCTGGGAGGACGCATGATGCCCAAGAAGATCGTTCGTTCCGGTTGGGCCCTGGCCCTTCTGGCCGCCCTCGTTCCGGGGATTTCTGCCGCCACGACGCTCCATGACGGCGTCGTGGTCGACTTCGCCAAAGGGGCTGCCTACCTGGCGAGCCCGGAGGGCGGGATCGACGCCGTCCAGCTCTCCACGGGCAACGTGATCTGGAAGACCCGCGACGCGGCCAAGCCGCTGCTGGTCAAGGACGGCGCGCTCCTGGCCCAGGGGCGCCCCGGCCCCAAGGGTGAGCTCACCCTCGTCACGCTCGACACCCGCCAGGGGGCGGCGAAGTCGCGCGCCGAGGTCGCGCTCGAAGGCGTCCGGGCGAACCTGAAGGACGGCCCGTCCCAGACGTTCCGGGCCGAGGCCTTCGTGGCCGCGGACAAGAGCGTGGTCGTGACCTGGGTGGCCGAGGAGCCGACGTTCCGGGGCATGGTGCCCGCTCCGGAAGACGGTCTGGCGCCCGCGAAGAGCGCCGCCGTCTCCGCGGGTAAAGGTCGATCCTCGCGCGGCGCGGTCCGGGTCGACATGGCCCAGGGCCGCGCCGTTCCCATGGCCTTCGAGAAGGCCCAGAGCCTGGAGGGGCCGGCTCTCGCCCTCCGCGCCGAGGGCATCCGCGTGCGGGGCCTCGGCACCACCACGCGGGAGCTCACCTCGCTCGACGGCCAGCACGTCTTGAAGAGCGAGCGCAACCCCGAGGGCGGGCTCTGGACGCCGTACCGCTGGACGGTCACGGACAAGTCCGGCCGGGTGATCGGCACCGCCAACGCGCCGGTCTCCCTGACGCCGTTCCTGGTCTCCGGGACCCGCATCCTCTACATGGCCATGCCCTCCGTCCGCAAAGAGGGGGACAAGATCGTCGACCAGCCGCTGCGGCTGGTCTCCATGGACCTGCTCTCCGGAACCGACGTGTGGGATTCCGAGGTGGTGGATTCCAACTACCGCGGACCGTTCCCTCCCTAGTTCCCTCCTAAAAGCGGATTCCATCGCGGCACGACAGGGGAGGGCCTCCGGGCTCTCCCCTTTTCTTTTTTCGTTGCGGTCCGGAGCCGAGATCTGGGATGATGGACGACCGATTCCGAACTGTGAGGATGTCCATGGCCCGTCGAGCTCTCTTCGCCTCCCTGCTCCTTCTTCCAACT
>DATHUD010000202.1:0-3446 GCA_035462575.1 Thermoanaerobaculia bacterium
GGGGATCTCTCCCGCGTTCCCCGCTTCATCTCCTGGAGCGCGATCCAGCCCAGGGCCTGGGTGACGAACCCCTCGGGCGGCCACTGATGGCTTCCGTCGTAGACCTCGATCCGGTGGGGGATGCCCAGGGCGGCCAGGCGGGCGTCCGTGTCCAGGAGCTCGTAGTAGTTGAAGTCCTTCTCGCCGACCACGGCGAAGAACGGAAAGGGGGTCTCGCTTGAAGGCCGGTGCGCCAGGGGATAGCCGCCGCTCGCGCTGATCACCCCCGCGATCGTGCCGGGGGCTTTGACGGCCGCCGTCAGGACGAAGCGGGCCATGCCGGAGAAGCCGTAGCCGTAGACCCTCCGGTCGTCGATCGCGAGGCGCGCGTGGGTGTCCGTCCACATCGCTCCCAGGCTCCGGAAGTTCTCCTCCATGGGCACCACGGCCGAGGAGTCGGAGGAGCTCGCCACCACGAAGCCGAAGCGCTCGGCGCCCTCCTTGAAAAGCTCGATCATGTCGCGCCCGTTGTCGATCCCCCGGGAGTCGAAGGCGTAGACGATGGGCCACGGCCGGTCGGGCCGGTAGGAGGCGGGGAGGTAGAGGGAGTAGCCGCGGTCGGGCGCGGCAGCGCAGACGACCTTGGGGACCACCTGCCCGCGGGGGAGCTCTTGGGCGGGTGGGCTCGCCTGGGGGAGGATCAGCAGGAGGGCGGGGAGAAGCCGCGTCATGCCTGAAGGATACGGCCTCCGGCCTTTTTCGTTGACGGTGGGCGGCTTCCGCGCTATCTTCGAGGGGTATCAAGTCTCCGTTATTTGAGCTGACGCAATGGCCGCAGGAGCCGTAGAGACCCCTCTGACCTCGTTCCTGCGCAGCCGGCCCACGGCGGCATTTCTCGCGGCGATCGCGGGGGTGCAACTCGCCCTCGTGGCGTTCGGGCTTCCGGGCTGGCCCTGTCCTCTGCTCTCCGGGCTGGGGATTCCGTGCCCGGGCTGCGGGCTGTCGCGGGCGGTGATCGAGCTGCTGCGGGGGGATTGGCGGGGTGCTTTGGAGCTCCACGCCTTCTCTCCGGTGTTCCTGGCCGCAATTATCGTGATCCTGGGGATGAGCCTGCTTCCCGAGAAAACCCGGCTCCCGATGATCCAGCGGATCGAGCGGGTGGAGCGGCGCACGGGGTTCTCCGCCCTGCTGCTCGTCGGCCTCCTTTTGTATTGGGCTTTTCGATGGGCCTCCGAGCCCGCAGCGTACCTGGCGCTCGTCGGAGGTTGAACCTTAAACCGAAGCAAAGGACAGGAGAACGGGCATGTACTTTCTCGGAATCGCGGCTGGCCTCGTATCCCTCGTGTGCTGGATCATGGTGCTGATCAAGATGTTCCCCGCCGAAGGGGCCTTGAAAGGGGTCCTCGCGATCATCTGCGGCCTCTACGCCTTTGTCTGGGGCTGGATGAACGCGACCCGCTTCAACTTGAAGACCATCATGCTGATCTGGACGGTCGCGATCCTCATCTCGGTGATCGCGAATTTCGCATTCGGTGGCATGGCCGCGATGCAGGGCTTGCCGGAATAGCAGCCGGACTTCGGGCGGCCCTTCAGGACCCCACCGGGCCGCCCGCCTTCAATCCCTCCACGATCTTCCGGTACTCCTCTTCCTTGCGGAGCGGGGCGAACGCCTCGTGCTCCTCGATCCGGGCGGCGTCGGCCCATCCCGCGTCCACGGCGCGCCGGAGGTCCGCCAGGGCCTTCTTGCGGTCCCCCTTCCGGGCGTGGACCACGGCGCGCGAGAACCAGACGGCCGGGTTTTCGGGCCGGATCTCGGCGGCGATCGAGAGGACGAAGGCCGCCCGGTCCCACTGCTTGCGCTCGGCGAACGAGCTCGGGAGATAGGAGGCGGTCTGGCCCCAGAGGGTGTTCAGGACCCTCTTGGCGGACAACCGCTCCTCCGGGTCCGCAGACAGAAGCCGCTTCTTGAGCTCGGGGATCTTCAGGGCGGCGACGGTCTGGCCGACGGTCATCGGCTCGCCCGAAGGGGTGACGGCGGAGGCGAGGAGGCCCTGGGCCTCCTTCAGGGCTTGCCTCTCCCGCCGGCTCCGCTCCTCCCGGGCCGCCAGATCCTTCTTCAAGGCGGGGGAGGCGCTCTGCTCGGCCACCTTCTTCACGGCCTCGCCTGTGTCCCGCAGGCCCTCGAAGTCCGCGGCCATCGCCGACCAGGTCCGGAAGGCCCGGAAGAGGTCGCCCTGCGCCTCGAAGGCGCGCGCCCGGTCACGGTCCGCGGCCCAAAGAGCCTCGACCAGCGCTGGGTCCTTCGCCCGCGTGCCCGTCTTCTGAGCCTGGAGGTCCATCCAGGCGATCGCCCGGGCGGCGAGGTCGGACGGCGGCCAGTCGTGGGTCCCCTCGAAGATCTCGACGCGGTGGGGGAGGCCCAGATCGCTCAGGCGGGCGTCCAGGTCCAGCACCTCGTCGTAGTTGAAGTCCTCGGTGCCGACCGTGCCGAAGAAGGCGAAGGGGGTGTCCTTCGTGGGCGGGCGGTCGAAGGGGAAGCCGGCGCCCGCGCCGATGATGCCCGCGATCGTGCCTGGCGCCACGGAGGCCAGGGTGCAGGCGACCCGAACGGTACCGGAGAAGCCGGCCGCGTACACCCGCCGGTCGTCCAGGGGCAAGCGGGCGTGGGTGTCGGACCACATGGCCCGAAAGGCCTGGAAGCTGACGTCCATCGAGGTGTCGCTCGCGCTGTTGTTGGAGCTCGCGAGGATGTAGCCGTACTGCTCGGCCCCCGCCCGGAAGACCTCCGCCGCCCGGACGCCCTGACCTCGCGCGTCCAGGACGTAGAGGATCGGCCAGGGGCGGTCCGGCGCGTAGCCCGAAGGCAGATAGAGGGCGTAGCTCTGCCCGGGTGTGGCGGTTGCGGGGACGGCGGGAATGATCTCGCCTTTCGGGAAGGCATCGGCGGCGAGGGTGGGGGAGGCGAGGAGGAGAGTCAGAGCCAGGGCTCTTCCCGGGGACGGGAGGGGTGTCATGTTCGTTTCAAGCGTTCGGGGTTGCTCGGGCATTCCCCCTCCCGGTGCCTGGCCTCTGAGGCCTGCGACCTCACCCTCCGGCTCCCTCTCCTAAAGGAGAGGGAGAGAAAAGCAAATCCAGACAAACCTGAGCCCCTCTCCTTTAGGAGAGGGGTTGGGGTGAGGTCGCAGGCGTTTACCGCCCCAGCGCCCCCGCGATCGTCTCGCCCAGCTTGGCCGGCGACTCCACCACGTGAATCCCCGCGGCCCGCATCGCCTCGAACTTCTCGGCCGCCGTGCCCTTGCCGCCGGAGATGATGGCGCCCGCGTGGCCCATCCGCCGTCCCGGAGGGGCGGTGCGGCCAGCGATGAAGCCCGCGACCGGCTTTTTCATGTTGGCTTGGATCCAGGCCGCGGCCTCTTCCTCGGCCGTGCCGCCGATCTCGCCGATCATCACGACCCCCTCGGTCTGCG
>DATHUD010000203.1:0-10811 GCA_035462575.1 Thermoanaerobaculia bacterium
GGCGTGGTGGGAGAGGAGGGCCGGGGAGGTGAGGGCCGGGAGGGGGCTCGGCCGCCTGGTGTAAGACTTACAGGGTGGGGAGCAGCGTCCGCTCGGAGGACCGGCGGGAGCTGTTCTCCTCGGCGAGCGGAGATCCTGCGATCCGCCCGGCGCCGCTGTAGACGTTGAACCGGTCGCCGCGCAGGAAGCCGATCAGGGTGACTCCGAAGCGCTCCGCGAGCTCCACGGCCAGGCTGCTCGGCGCGGAGACGGCGCACACCACGGGGACGCCCGCGACGAGGCATTTCTGGAGGATCTCGTAGCTCGACCGGCCGCTCACCAGGACCAGATGGCCGTGGAGCGGCAGACGGCCTTCCAGGAACGCCCAGCCGAGGAGCTTGTCGAGCGCGTTGTGCCGCCCCACGTCCTCGCGGACGGCCAAAAGCCCGCCCGCGGGATCGAACAGGGCCGCGGCGTGGAGCCCGCCGGTCGCGTCGAAGAGCCCCTGGCTCTCGCGCAGCCGGGCGGGCAGCGACCGCACGATCTCGGGCGCGACCCGGGGGCCTTCCGGCAACGGCCCCGACACCCGCACCTGCAGCCGGTCGAGCCCCACCTTGCCGCAGACCCCGCAGGCGCTCGTCGCGAAGAAGTGCCGGTCGAGCGTGCCGAGCCGGGGCTCGGGGGCGTCGTCCGACAGCGCGGCCTGGACGATGTTCGAGCAGGCGCCCGCCGCGTCCGGCTCCGTGCAGTGGGAGACGTCGAGAACGTGCTCGCGCCGCTCCAGGATCCCTTCGGCAAAGAGGAAGCCCAGGGCCAGCTCGGGGTCGTGGCCGGGGGTGCGCATGGTGACGGCCACGGTCCGGCGCTCCCCTCTCCACAGGAGACGGATCTCCAGCGGCTCCTCGGTCGCGAGCTCGTCCTTGCGCTCCTCCACCCCGGAGGAGTCCACCCGCCAGATCCGGGTGCCGGTCGTGCTCGCTTTGGGAGGACGCACGCGCATGGGTCTAGCTTCTCACAGTCCGGCTCCAGAGACGCGGCCACCACTCCGCGGCGAGCATCGTGAGCGCCACGTAGCGCGCGAAGGCGGTGGCGAGGGCCAGCGGGCTGTCGCCGAGCAGCCGGCCTTCCAGCCAGGCGAGGCCGGCGCCCAGGAGGAGAGCCAGGGCGATGCCGCCGCCCGCGAGCGTGAGCCGTCCCTTCCAGGTCTGGGGCGGCTCGAAGGCCGGGATCGAAAGGAGGCAGCCGCCGAGGAGCCCCAGGGCCCGCGGATCGATCGGTCCCAGCAACGAAAGACAGGCCCCGCCCACGACCACCACGGGCCCCCAGGCGCGCCGCGTGAGCTCCACCGGAGGGAGCCGTGCCCTGGAAGAGCCCGCCACCCAGGCGAAGATCACTCCGAAGGCGAAGCCGCCCAGAACATCGACCGGCATGTGGACCCCGAGGAACATCCGCGAGAGCCCCACCGCCACAACGATCAGGAGCGCCAGGCCCCACAGCCAGAGCCAGCCGTAGCGGAAGGCGAAGGCGGGCCAGAAGGTGGCGGCGTTCTGCGTGTGGCCGCTCGGAAAGCCGTAGCCTCCCCCCGTCCGCCGCGCCGACTCGTTGCTCAGGGCGGCATCCAGATCGTAGGGGCGCGGCGAGCCCACGATCGTTTTCAGAAACTGGTGGGTGAGGATCGAAAACGCGAGCACCACCCCCAGGCGGCGCGCAAAGCGGGGATCGATCCACCAGTAGTAGAGCGCGAGCAGCGCCCAGAGCACGGCGCTCGCTCCGAGGAACGTGATGGCGAAGAACGGCGTGTGGCTTCGCGGGCCAAAAAAATGTTGCAACCAGCGTACAGTCTCCATACGGCGGGATCGCGGCATGCATTTTGCGTTCCTCCTCCCGCCGGAGGTCGGTCATGGCGAGAGCGATCTGGAAGGGCAGCATCAGCTTTGGGCTCGTGAACATCCCCGTGGGCCTCTACGCGGCCGAATCGCGGGACGAGATCAGCTTCCACATGCTGGACAAGCGCAACATGGCCCGGGTGCGCTACAAGCGGGTGAATGAAGAGAACGGCAAAGAGGTGCCGTGGGATGAGACCGTCCGCGGCTACGAGTTCGAGTCCGGCCGCTACGTGGTCATGTCGGACGAGGATCTGAAACGCGCCGCGCCCGAGGCCACGCAGACGATCGACATCACCGACTTCGTGGACCTGGACGACATCAGCCCGCTCTACTTCGATAAACCCTACTATCTCGCGCCCGACAAGAAGGGGGCCCGCGCCTATGCCCTCCTCCGCGAGACCCTGCGCCGCACGGGCAAGGCCGGCATCGCGACCGTCGTCATCCGCACCAAGCAGTATCTGGCCGCCGTGGTCGCCCGCGGCAAGGTGATCACGCTGGAGCTCCTCCGCTACGCCCACGAGCTGCGCGATCCGGAGGACTTGGACCTCCCGGCGGGCGACGCGGGGGTGAGCGAGCGGGAGCTCGAAATGGCCGAGCGCCTGGTCGAGGGGATGGTCGAAGATTGGAAACCCGAGAAGTACAAGGACACCTACCGCCAGGATCTGATGAAGATGATCGAAGAGCGGGTCGAGTCCGGACAGCTCGAAGCCTCCGAGAGCCCCGCGCCCCGGCCGAAGCGCGCCGAGGGCAAGGTGCTCGACTTGATGGCCCTCCTGAAGCAGAGCGTGGACCAGAAAGGCGACGAGAGGAAGCCCGCGAAGAAAGCGGCCTCGAAGCCGGCGAGAAAACAGCCCGCGAAGAAGGCCGCCGCCAAGAAGCCGGCCGCCAAGAGCGCGGCGAAAAAGCGGAAGAGCGCCTGACGCCATGGCCCTCCAGGAGTACAAGCGCAAGCGGAACTTCAAGGCCACTCCCGAGCCCGAGGGCAAGGTCAAGTCGACTTCGGGGAAAAACTCCTTCGTCATCCAGAAGCACGCCGCCACGCGCCTCCACTACGACTTCCGCCTGGAGATGGAGGGGGTCCTGCGGAGCTGGGCCGTGCCCAAGGGGCCGAGCCTCGATCCGGCCGAAAAGCGCCTCGCCGTCCACGTGGAAGACCACCCGCTCGACTACGGAACCTTCGAGGGGATCATCCCCAAGGGGCAGTACGGCGGCGGCACGGTCCTCCTCTGGGACCGCGGCACCTGGGAGCCCGACGGCGACCCGGTTGCGGGCTACAAGAAGGGGCATATCAAGTTCCGGCTGGACGGCGAAAAGCTCCAGGGGGGCTGGAACCTCGTCCGGATCGGCGGCCGCAGGGGCGGAGACGACGACAAGGAGAACTGGCTCCTCATCAAGGAGAAGGACGACGAAGCCCGGCCCGGCAGCGGCGAGGCGATCACCGAGGAGCGCCCGGAGAGCGTCTCGACCGGCCGCTCGATGGACGAGATCGCCGCCGACTCCGACCAGGTCTGGCAGTCGAACCGCGCGGAAAAGACCGCCGCCGGCTTCAAACAGAAGATCGCGGCCAAGGCCGCGAAAAAGGTGATCCAGGCCCAGGCCCCGGCGAAGAAAGCCGCAAAGAAGACGCTCGCGGCGGCCTCGCGTTCCGCGTTCGATCCGTCGGGGCTCGCGGGCGCCAAGAAGGCCGCGATGCCGGGAAACGTCGAGGCACAGCTCGCGACCCTCGTGGACGAGACCCCGCGCGGCGAGGAGTGGATCCACGAGATCAAGCTCGACGGCTACCGCGTGCTCTGCTTCGTCGAGAACGGCGAGACGCGGATCATCACGAGGAACGGCAAGGACTGGACCGACCGCTTCGCGCCCGTCGCGAAGGCCGCCGGGAAGCTCCCGGTGCGCGCCGCCATTCTGGACGGCGAGGTGGTGGTGCTGGAGCCGGACGGCACGACGAGCTTCCAGGCCCTTCAGAACGCGCTGACCGAGAACCGGGACCGCGACCTCGTCTACTTCGCCTTCGACCTCCTGTACCTGGACGGCTACGACCTCCGGAAGACCCCGCTCCTCGGGCGGAAGGAGGCGCTCGGCGCCGTCCTGGGCGATGCCAAGGAGACGATCCGCTACAGCGACCACATCGCGGGGGATGGCGAGAGCTTCTACCGCCAGGCCTGCAGCTTCTCCCTCGAGGGGATCATCTCCAAGCGCGCCGACCTCCCCTACCACTCCGGCCGCAACAAGGACTGGCTCAAGGTGAAGTGCCTGAAGCGCCAGGAGTTTGTGATCGTGGGCTTCACCGACCCGGAAGGCTCCCGCGTGGGCTTCGGCGCCCTCTGGCTCGCGGTCCACGAGGATGGCGAGCTCGTGGTTGCCGGCAAGGTGGGGACCGGCTTCGACTCCCGGCTGCTCAAAGACTTGAGAAAGCGCATGGACAAGATGGTGGTGGCGAAGCCCGCCTTCAAGAATCCGCCCCGCGGGGCCGAGGCGCGGCGCAGCCACTGGATCCGGCCGGAGCTCGTGGGCGAGGTGGCCTTCACCGAGTGGACGCGCGAGGGCATCCTCAGGCATCCTACCTTCCAGGGCCTGCGCGAGGACAAGAGCCCCAAGGAAGTCGTCCGCGAGCGTCCCCAGGAGCCGCCGCCCGAAGCGAAAGTCGCCGCCGCGAAAAAAGTGAAGACCGCCTCTCCCCCTCCGCCCGGCCCCAAGCCGCCGGTCCATCCCGCCCCCGGGGAGGTCGCCCTCTCCGCGTCCGGCAAGAAAAAAGAGGTCGAGATCTCGGGGGTCCGCTTCACCAGTCCGGAGAAGGTCCTCTATCCCGACCAAGGGGTCACCAAGAAAGACCTCGCGGTCTACTACTCCCGCATCGCCGACTGGATCCTCCCCCACGTGGTGGACCGGCCGCTCACGCTCGTGCGCTGCCCCGAGGGGCAGGCCAAGCAGTGCTTCTATCAGAAGCACATCGGCGAGCACGTCCCGAAGTCGGTGCGGCGGGTCGACGTCGGAGACGAAGAGCCCTACGGCGCCATCAGCTCGCTCGAAGGGCTCCTCTCGCTCGTCCAGATGGGGGTGCTCGAGCTCCACATCTGGGGCTCGCACCGGGACAAGATCGAGCAGCCCGACTACGTGGTCTTCGACCTCGATCCGGACGAGGGCCTGGGCTGGGACCGGGTGGTCGAAGGGGCGCTCAAGGTGCGCGACTTCCTGACCGACCTGGGGCTCAAAACCTTTTTGAAGACGACCGGCGGCAAGGGTCTCCACGTGGTCCTGCCGATCACGCGCAAGCTCGACTGGGATCAGGTCAAGGCCTTTTCCAAGGGGGTTGCGGACACGATCGTGGCCGCCGAGCCTTCCCGCTACACGGCGAAGCTCCCCAAGGCGAGCCGCAAAGGAAAGGTTTTCATCGACTATCTCCGAAACGGCCGCGGCGCCACCTCGATCGCCGCCTACTCCACCCGCTCCCGCCCGGGAGCGCCCGTCTCGGCCCCCCTCTTCTGGGAAGAGCTCGAAACCGACGTGCGCGCCAACACCTACACCGTCCGGAACCTCCCCGAGCGGCTGGAGAGCCTCCCCGCCGATCCCTGGGAGGGATTCAACAAGGTGCGCCAGTCCTTGACGGCGGCGATGTTGAAGGCGGTGGGAGTGAAGTAAGGGCGCCACCTGCGGCCGAGCCCCCGCCCAAGAACCTCACCTCCCCGGCCCTCCTCTCCCATCGCCCCCCCTTCCCCCGGGAGAGGAGGGAGACTACGGTTTCGTGAGGGCGGGGGCGCCCTCTCCCGGGGGAAGGGGGGGCGATGGGAGAGGGTCGGGGTGAGGTTTTTCGCAGTCCCGACAGCGGAGCCGCAACCACCGTAGGAATCACCCTTGCAAGGCCTCCGGGGGAACGGAGATCACCCATGAGACCTACAGCCAAGAAGAGCCTGCTGCTTTCCCTCTGCGCCCTCGTCCCCCTCGCGGGCTGCCATCGTGAGCCCGAGCCGCTGTCGCCCGCGGTCAGCGAGCTCATCCGGGAGACCGTCACCGCCCAGACCCTTCCCGCCTCCCTGAAAGGACAGAAGGAGCGCGTGCGCGCCTGGGAGGAGATGCGGCGCTTCTACGAGAAGCGTGGATTCGCCCCCGCGTGGTCTGACGCGTCCGGCCCGCTCCCCCGCGCCGGGGAGCTGATCCAGACGCTCGGCCCCCTGGGCGCCGAAGGCATCGCCCCGGGCCGCTATCAGCCCGAGAAGCTCGAAGCCCTGCGCAAGGAGGTCGACGCCTTCGAGTCCTTCGAGGACCCGCACGCGCAGCGCCGCCTCGCGGACCTGGACGTCGAGCTGACCAACACCTTCCTCACCGTGGCCGCCCACCTTGCCGCGGGACGGCTCCAGCCTGAAAAGCTCCGGGTCGACTGGTACACCAAGCCGCGCAACGTCGACCTGGACGCCCGGCTCGAGCAGGCGCTCGCCCAGGAGGGGGAGATCGTGAAAACTCTCCGGGGCCTCACCCCGCCGCACGGGGACTACGCCCGGCTCCGGCAGGCGTTGGGCCGTTACCGCGAGATCGAGAGGACCGGCGGCTGGCCTGCCGTGCCCGCCGGAGACGAGTTGAAGAAAGGCGCCACGGGCGAGCGCGTGCGGGCCCTCCGCCTCCGCCTCGCCGCGAGCGGCGACCTGGCGGTCCAGGCTTCGACGGAGCCGAAAGGCCAGCCCGCCCCGCCCGCCGTCTACGACGACGCCGTCGCCTCCGCCGTCTCCCATTTCCAGAAGCGCCACGGCCTCGAGGTGACGGGCGGGGTGGACGAGGAGACGCTCGCGGAGCTCAACGTCCCGGTTGCGGACCGCATCCGCCAGATCCAGGTGAACATGGAGCGCTGGCGCTGGATGCCGGCCACCCTGGGCGACCGCTACATCTACGTCAACGTCCCCGAGTTCTACATGCGGCTCTTCGAAGGCGAGAGGGTGGCGATGGAGATGCGGGTCGTCGTCGGCAAGGACCAGAGCAAGACCCCGGCGTTCAGCGACAAGATGACCTATCTGGAGCTCAACCCCGCCTGGAACCTCCCCAAAACCATCCTCTCGGAGGAGATCCTGCCGAAGCTCGCGAGCAACCCCGGCTACCTCGCGAGCCACGACATGGAGGTCGTCAAGGGCTGGGGAGACGGCGAAGAGGTCGTCGACGCCTCCTACGCGGCGGAGGCGGGCCAGCCCGGCTCCCCCTACCGGGTCCGCCAGCGCGCGGGAGCGGCGAACCCCCTGGGCAAGGTCAAGTTCATGTTCCCCAACGAGTTCGACATCTACCTCCACGACACCCCGGCCGACCACCTCTTCGACCGCGCCGAGCGGGACTTCAGCCACGGCTGCATCCGTCTGGAGAAGCCCGTGGAGCTCGCCCGCTACCTGCTCCGGGGCGATCCGAAGTGGACGCCGGACGCGATCCAGGACGCCCTCACCTCGGGCGAGCACGCCGCGATCAAGCTGCCCAGGCCGCTGCCGGTCCACATCCTCTACTGGACCGCGTGGGTGGACCAGGACGGCACGGTCGAATTCCGCAAGGACGTCTACGGGCACGACGAGACGCTTGAAAAAGCGCTCGCCGGCGAGCCGCCCGTCTGGATCGATCCCGCCGCCTTACGGGGGGAGGTCAGGGCGGCGAAGTGACCGCCGCGTCCGACCGCGTGTCCATCCAGCTCTTGACGACTGTCGAGAGCAGGATGATCGCCCCCCCGGTGAGCGACCAGGCCCCGGGCCGCTCGCCGTGGGCGAGCCACGCCCACACCGGATTGAGCACGGGCTCTAAAAGCAGCAGGAGCGACGCTTCGAAAGCCCGCACGTTTTCGAGCCCCCGGAGGAGAAGGATGTAGGCGAACGCGATCTGGAATACGCCCAGGAAGATCACCAGAAGCCAGTCCACGGGCCGGCTCGACGTCACCGGGAGCGCAAACGGAAGGCACATCGTGAACGCGAACACGCTCCCCCAGAACGCCGCGGCCGGCCCCCATGATCCCCCCTCCCCCGCTTCCCTCCCCAGGGCCCGGAGCCCCATGATGGTGGTCGCCCAGAACACCCCCGCGAGCAGCGCCAGGAAGTTCCCCAGAAGGGGATTGGGCGCCGTGGCCGACACCGGGTCCAGCCCCACGAAAAAGAGCCCGAGCCCCACGCCCAGGACCGCCATGTAGACGAGGTCCCGCGGACGGATCTTCTCCTCAAGCATCCAGGGCGACAGAAGGAGCACGTAGAGAGGGGCCGTGGACTGGAGGAAGACCATGCTCGCCGCCGTGGTGAGCTTGTTCGACTGGACGAACAGGATCATCGTGGTGGCATAGGAGAGCCCCACCGCCAGCACCTTGAGGCTCGGCCGCCGCCGCGCCTCGGGCATCAGCAGAAAGAGAGCGATCACCGCCACCCCGGACCGGAAGCTCGCCACCTGCCATCCCGAAAAGCTGACCGCCTTGATGACGGCTCCGCCCGTCGAGAAGAGAGCCGCCGCCGCCAGAACCTTCAGGCGGGCGGAAAGGGGGGTGGAGTGCGTGGTCGTGGACACGGGGCGGGATCTTAGCTGAAAGCGGGAGGGCAGAGTTTTTCCCTGGGACCCGAAACGACCGGTCACCTCCGAGGGACGGCACCTCGAGAGCTCCGCCCTACATCACCCGGCTGAGCGAGGGGGCGAGCGCGAGAAGGCGCGATTCGTCGAGAAGGTCCGGCTCGGCGCCGGCACCGGCTCTCCAGAAGGATTCGGCGCGGCGGAATGCGTTCTGGGCTCCGGGAAGGTCGCCTTTTGCGCGGCGGGCGTTCCCGAGGTGGCCCCAGGCGTAGGCCAGGAGACGGAGCTTCCCGAGAGGGCTTCCCGGCGCGAGCGCGGCGGCGACCAGGGCGAGGTCCGCCAGCTCGACGGCGTGGTCCGCGTCCTTCCCCGCCGCCTCGGCGCTCTCGTGGCAGAGCCTCTCGCACAGGGCCCAGGTCTGGTATTCGCTCCCCTCCTCGACCAGCAACCGGCGGTCGTCGGGATCGAGCTTCGCGAGCCGTGCCCAGAGCTCCCGCGCGGTCTCCCGGTCTTCCGGCCTGGGAGGGATAACACTCCTCGAAGCCTCGTTCAGGAACAGCTCTCCGGACTCCCGGAGGACATGGCCCAGCCGCACGACCAGAGTCTCGATGGCCGCCTCGAAATCGGCCTCCCCCGGCGGGATCGTGTCTTCCAGGGCCTTCCGGAAGCGCCGGAGGGCCGGGAGAAAATGGTCGAGCGCCCGGAGAGGGACGCTCGTGGCCAGGGCGATGCGCTCCACGGCGGCGCGCGTCGGTTTCCTCCTGCCCTTCTCGTACTCCGAGATGACGCTCGGCGCGATTCCGATCGCGGCGGCCAGCTCTTTCTGCGTCCATCCCTGCAGGCTGCGAAGGAAGAGGATGGTGATCCTCAGGTCTTCAGGGTCTTCTTTCGGTGTCTCCATGTCGCGTCCTTTTGCGATCCGGCATCACTGGTCCGGAGTGTTTTTCCTCGAAATACGGCACTCTATCTCCTTGAGGGGCGTCCAACCGGCCATGGAGGCCGTACCCGGACCGCCCCTTCGCAAGGAGCCGCACATGTCTCGTTCCACCCGTCTGCTCGTCGTCGCCTTCACTCTCGTCACCCTCCTCGGCGCTCCCCTGGCCTCGGAAGCCGCTCCCCGTGGCACCGGGCGGTCCTTCTCGTGGCTCTGGAGCTTCCTGGCGCAGGCCTGGGAGAAGGAGGGGTGCCGGATCGATCCCGACGGCCTCTGCGCACCCGAAGCACCGGTGAACACCAAGGAGGGGTGCTCCCTAGATCCCTTTGGGCGCTGCGCCACGACTCCACAGCCGGTAGTAGAAAACGGCTGCCACATCGACCCATTCGGTATCTGCATCAGCGGGAACTGATCGTTTTCAAATCGGGCCGGGTCAAGGCTACCGACCCGGCCTTTTTGTAGTCTCACGCGACATCCTCAAAACGGAGACTTGGATCGTTCTGAGCGCGATGAAGGTAGACGACCAGCCGCCGCGTGAGGTCGAGCGTGACAGTTTCCCGCTCGGCGGCCTCGTAGAAAATCCGGAGCGCGGCGCGCGCTTCGCGGTGGACTCCCTGAGCATGGAATATCCACAGCATCTGCCGCGCGAGCGTGCGGACCTCGGCCGTCTGCTCTTCCTCTAGATAGAGGCTGGCCAACTCCAGGGAGACCAGGGCCGCGTCATACGCGATCTCCCGAGAGGCGAACTCATCCCGCACACAGGAGAGACCTACAAGGGCCTCGTCTCTTCGCCCGAGCCCGGCCCCAGTCCTCGCTTCCAACCATCGGAACCGGACCATGTCCAGGTCATTACCGAGTTGGGTGACAAGTTCCCGCAGTCCTGGGAAGAGCAACTCCGCTTCTCCGTGACGTTCCAAGAAGCACAAATTCACGGCCAGGTTGAAGCGCAAGACGAGTAGGAGACGGGGTTCGCCTGCTTGCTCAATGAGAGGAGTCGCACGTTGCAGGACTGCAACCGCAGCCTTGAACTCGCCCAATTCCTCAAGGATCTTCGCCTTGCTGAGGAGAAGGTGCTTGGTTACATCACCCCGATCGATTTGCATCGCCTTGTCAAGCAGTTCGAGCGCTTTGGGAAAGCGCCTCTGAGCTCGGCGGAGCGAGGCTTCAAGTCCGAGCATGCGCGCCTCGTCGAGCAGGCACCCAGGATCGCCGGGTTCTCCGGCCTTCCAGAGTTGTCTAACCCGGCCAAAAGCCTCGTCGGCTCCCGGTAGATCGCTTCGGACCCGGCGGGCATTACCAACGTGGGCCCAGGCGTATCCCTGGAGCCGGGAGCGAAACGCCTCGTCTCCGGGGAGCAACTCTGCGACACGTAAGGCTAGGTTAGCGAGTTCCAACGCCCGGTCCGCACTATCCGGGGCGGCGTCCGTGCTCTCCTTGCAGATCAGCTCGCAGAGCGCCCAGCTCCGGAACTCCAGAGACTTCTCCACGAGGAGGCGCCGGCGGGG
>DATHUD010000204.1:0-2706 GCA_035462575.1 Thermoanaerobaculia bacterium
GTAGAAGGAACCCTCACCTCCCCGGCCCTCCTCTCCCCCCACGCCACCCCCTCCCTGGGAGAGGAGGGAGCTGTCTTTCTCCCCTCTCCCGGGGAGGGGGCAAGGGGTGGCGGGAGAGGGGCCGGGGGTGAGGGCCGAGCGGGGGGCTTCATCGCTCTCTCATCCACCCCACCACCTGCGCATCCAACCCCACCCCACCCGCCAACCCCGCATTCAAATCCCGCGGGAAGGCCACGTGGCCGCCTCCCGGAATCCAGCGGACCTCCAAGCCGGGCACCGGGTTTTCCAGCGCGGGGCGCACGGCCCGGGCGGGCACCATCGGATCGCACTCCGAGTTGACCAGCAGGGCGGGCACCCGCAGGCGCGGGAGGAGCGGAGCCACGCTCGCGCGGGTGTAGTAGTCGTCCGCGCTGGCGAAGCCGTGGCGGGGGGCCACCACGCGGTCGTCCCACTCGCGGAGGGTGCGGATGCGGGCCGCCTCTTCGACCGGCAGGGGGACCGGGCGGCGGGCGGCCACGGCGGCGTAGATGCTTTTGAGGCTGGCGAGGAGATACGGCCGGTAGACCCAGAGGGCGTCGATCTCCACGACCGAGCGGCCGAGGTCCAAGGGCGAGCAGATCGCGGCTACGGCGGCGACGCGGGGGTCTCCCTCGTCCGTGCCGAAGCGCAGGGCCAGGTGACCGCCCAGGGAGTAGCCGAGCACGTAGATCCGCCGGTAACGGGAGAGCGGCTCGCTCGCCAGGGCGGCGTGGAGGTCGGCGGTCAGACCCGCGTGGTAGAAGTCCTCCCCCTGGCGGTCCGACCCGCGCAGGTTCATCCGCAGACAGGAGAGCCCCAGGGCCTCGGCCGCCGCCGCGCCCCCGCCCATGTAGTGGCTGTCCGTGCAGCCGCCCAGGCCGTGGACGAGGACGAGGATCTCTTCGCTCCCCGGCACCTCCCGGAGACGGCCGGTCAACCGGACAGGCCCGATCTTCGGGTCCTCGATCATGGTCTGCCACGGGTGGGATTCGGGGAGCCGCACCGGGGAGAAGCCGTGGCGCAGGCGCGGAGCGATCGTCCAGAGGTGCGGGAGGAGGGCCATGAGGGTCGAATGTTATCCGGGATCGCGCTCATGCTGGCAGATCAATTGCACGATCGTGCATAAGAAGCTCACGGAGCTTCGAGGGTCTCTGTCTGGAAGGAGGATAGCGATGCTTGGAAAGACGACAGGACACGCCGTGCGGGTGCTCGCGATCGCGGGCCTCTTCCTCGTCCCCTCCCTCTCCGCTGCAGCCGAGATCGACTTCGGTGTGCGGGGCGGGCTCTACAGCGACGCCGAGGCCGGATTCCTCGGTGCCGAGCTGCTCACGGGGATCACCCGGAACTGGTACTTCAACCCCAACCTCGAATACGTCTTCGTCGACAACGGCGATCTCTACACCCTGAACCTGGACGCCCACTACGACTTCAACACGAGGTCGCCCTTCTACGTCTGGGCCGGAGCCGGTGTGGCCGCGATCTTCTCGGAGACCGATCCGCCCCGGTTCTGCCGCAACTGCGAGTCGGACGACGAGACCGACATCGGCCTGAACCTCCTGGCCGGCGTGGGCTTCGGCAAGGGGCAGGCGCTGCGCCCCTACGTCCAGGGGAAAGTCATCCTGTCGGACGAGACCGAGGCCGCGATCGCGGTCGGAATCCGGTTCCACTGAGGCCGAAATCAAGGACTGCAAGGACAGCAGAGACTGCAAGGACGTGGAAGCAGGGGAAGCCTGGCTTTAATGTCCTTGCTGTCCTTACTGTCCCTTGGGTCCCTTCTCTGCTCCCCTACTCTCGCGCCGCGGTCGACTGCCAGACCGTCAGCCTCCACTCTCCCCCCTGCCGCACGTAGACGGCCGTGAAGAGGTTCTTGAGGTCGAGGTCCTTCCCGCGCGCAAGCACCGACATTGCGACGCGGCCGGTCATCACGGCCGTGTCCCCGTAGATCCGGACCTGGACGTCCGAAGACTGGATCGTCTTGTATCGCAGGACCTTCGAGGCGATCGTCTCCAGGGATTGCTTCTTGGTCTCGATGTAGCCCGACGAGTGGATGTAGGTCAGGTCATCCGCCAGGAGCCGGTCCAGCTCGGCCAGATCCTCCTTGACCATCGCCGCGAACCGCCGCTCGTTGACGGCGCGGACCTCCGCTTCGGCGTTGGCGGCCGGCACGGCGGAGGCCACCTGGGCCGGCCCGGGCACCGCCGCGAGCAGGAAAAGGCAGATCCAGGCCAAAAGGGGCCAGCGTTTCAGGGATCGGGTCCGGGGCATCTCGTCTCCTTCTGGGGGTTTGCTCTCCCGGAAAGCATAATCCGCGCGGGAATGTGGCGAAAGGGGTGAAACGTTTTCGGGTTGCCGGTCGTTATAGAGTGGGGACAGAGGCTTTGATGGGACCACTTTATCCGGAAATCCACATCTCCTTACGGAGCAGGAACCGTTTCGCTCTCGTGAGCGCGATCCGCCAGGGCCTGCGCAAGGCGGGGACCTGCCCCTCCGAGATCGAGCGCTTCAGCCGGGAAGCCCTCTCCACGCAGGACCCCCGCCAGTTCGAAGAGATCTGCAGCCAGTGGGTGCGGCTCGAAGTTCCGCACCGCTGACGAGCCGTCGGCGAGCCGTTCCGCGACACCAGCCCTCCAATTCCATCTCTTCTGGTTGACGGCGAGCGCTTTCCCTTCGCCTGCCGCTGGGGGAAGG
>DATHUD010000205.1:0-1941 GCA_035462575.1 Thermoanaerobaculia bacterium
GCTGCGGCGACACCGCGAAATTCGATTCGTATACCAACGTGAAATCCCAACTGAACGTCGGCCGGGGCTCCACCGCTGCGCAGTATGACTACAACTTCAGCGACTGGAGCGTCTACAACCTGGGCGGCGGGGACGCGGACGGGGTCGGGCATTTCCGGTCGAAGAACAACACGGGCGTCATCCAGAGGAACATGATCACGACGGCCTGCACCGGCACCGGTTGCTGCTCCGGATACGGCTATACCTGCCAGTGAGAACTCTGCGCTGAAATGGATGTCCTCCTCGGGTCACTTCCTGTCGAGAGCGTATTTCCGCCCTCGACGGGGCACGAGGAGGACACCGGTTGGAGCACCCCTCGGAAGAGACCCTGAAGCGTTTTGCCGCGGGGACGGCCTCGCGGGAGGAGAGCCGCGCCGTCGTCGCCCACCTGGTCAAGGGGTGCCGCTCCTGCGCGGCGGCCCTGCGATCCCTGCTGAAGCCGGCCGAGACTCCCGAGAAGACCTACGGGGACGTCCTCGACCGGTTCGGAGAGAAGCTGCCCGACCTCCGGGACGAGGCGGAAAGGCGGCCGGATCCCCGGCCGCGCCTCCTGGAGCTCGTCCTGCCGAGGGCGGACGGCAAGGGCCGCCGCGAATCCTGAGACCGGCCGCTCAGGCCGATTTTCCGGCCTGCGCCTGCTTCGCCACCGCCTCGGCGGCCTTCTTCGCCGCCTCGGGGTCGCCCAGGTAGTAGCTCCGGAGGGATGTCAGGTCGTCGTCCAACTCGTAGACAAGCGGAATCCCGGTGGGGATGTTGAGCCCCACGATCTCCTTTTCCGAAATACCGTCCAGGTGCTTCACGAGCGCCCGCAGGCTGTTGCCATGGGCAACGATCAGCACCCGCTTGCCGGCCCGGAGGTCGGGGACGATCGTCCCGTGCCAGTAGGGGAGGAAGCGGGCGACCGTGTCCTTGAGCGACTCGGCGAGGGGGATTTCCTCCGGGGAGAGGTCGGCGTAGCGCCGGTCGTGCCCGGGATAGCGCGGGTCGTCCGGGGTGAGCGGCGGCGGGGGATCGCCGTAGCTGCGACGCCAGAGGAGCACCTGCTCGTCGCCGTACTGTGCGGCCGTCTCGGCCTTGTTGAGCCCCTGGAGGGCGCCGTAGTGCCGCTCGTTCAACCGCCAGCTCCGGTGCACCGGGAGCCACATCAGATCCATGCCGTCCTGGGCGATCCACAGGGTGCGGATCGACCGCTTCAGGAGCGACGTGTAGGCCACGTCGAACGTGTATCCCCCTTCGTTCAGCAGGCGGGCCGCCTCGTGGGCCTCCTCGACCCCCTTGGGCGTCAGGTCCACGTCGGTCCACCCGGTGAAGCGGTTCTCCAGGTTCCAGGTGCTCTCTCCGTGGCGGAGAAGGACCAGCTTGATCATCGTGCGCGCTCCCTCCGGTCGTCGGGTGATTGGTCACCGGGCGTCTCCTCCCGGCGGCGAGAGGATATCAGGGCCGAAACGCGCTAGCATCCCGGAAGGAACACCGACGATGCCGAACCGCCTGATCCTCACCGCCGCCGTGGCGGCCCTCTTCTTCGCGAGTTGCATGCGAACCACCAAGCCCGTCACCGCCGCCCCTCGTCTCGAATGCCGCCTGGAAGCCAGTGGGCCGGCCGCCGTGCGCTTCACCCTCGTCAACCGCACGGACGCCCCGCTCTGGGTTCTTCGCTGGAACACTCCGCTCGAAGGATGGCAGGGAACAATTTTTGAGTTGACCTCGGGAGGAGCCGAGATCCCGTACACGGGTCCCATGGTGAAAAGGGGCGATCCCGGCCGCGAGGAGTACGCCGAGATCCCCGCGGGAGGCAAGGCGGAGGCGACGGTGGACCTCGCTCTCGTCTACGCCCTCGGGAAGCCCGGGATCTACCGGCTCCGGGTCACCGGCGGGCTCCAGGATCTGACAGGCGAATCCGGG
>DATHUD010000206.1:0-22721 GCA_035462575.1 Thermoanaerobaculia bacterium
CCAGCTCTCCGTGCCGGGAGGGCGCACCTCGAGCACTGCCCGGGGCCGTCGCGCGTCCGAGACGAGAGTGGGGAAGAGGGCGGAGGCCGTGGCACCTGGCGCGAGCTTCTGCTTCCGGGCCTCGGTCGTGAAGAGGACCTCGTCGCCCGCGAGCACGTGGAGCCGGAGCTCGAGCTCCCCGCCGTAGAAGAATCCGTTCACCACGCACGCCTTGAAGGCGAGCCTCCGGCTTCCCGGCGTGATGGGGAAGGACTGAATCGCCGTGGCCAGGGAGAGGGTGCCGCTGCGGGCGCGGATGAACTCGGTGGGCGGGTGATAGTGCTTCGGGGTGCAGTGGGGACGGCGGGCGTAGCCGCAGAAATAGCCGTCGTAGCGCCCTTTCCGGATCCCCAGGTGGAGGTGCTCCAGGCCGTCGCCGTTCTCCCACCGGTCGCCGATCGTCCCGACCACGTCCCCGCGCTTCACCCGCGATCCCTCCCGGGCCAGGCGATCGTGCCCGCAGAGGTGGCCGTAAATGGAGCAGACGTGCGAGCCGTCCGGCAGCCGGTGCTCGACGACCACCACCCGGCCGTAGCCGGTCGCCGTGCCCGCCTCGCGCACCACGCCGTCCGCGATCGCGTGGACGGTGTCGTGGTGGCCGTGCGCGCTGTCCTCCCCGAGGTGGTTCGGCGGGGACAGGAAAGTCCTGCCCTGGTACGAGCCCGCGACGAAGTCCGGCCGCGGGAGAGCGAAGGACCAGGCGGTCTCGGAAGCGGAGCGCGAGAAGAATTTCACTCGGGACGGGAGTATATTCTCTCCTGGGAGGAGCGATGGACGCAGCGAAGCTCGAAGCTCTGAGGACCTATTTCTCCGGAAGGCCGGAGCTGGGCGTCGCCTCCGTCTACCTCTTCGGCAGCCACGCCGAGGGCCGGGTCCACCGGGAGAGCGACGTGGATCTGGCGGTGCTCCTCCTGTGGGATCGGTACCCGACGGACCGGGACCGCTTCGAAGCCCGCGTCCTGCTCTCCGCCGAGCTGATCTCCGTCCTCCACCACAACGAGGTCGACGTCGTGATCCTGAACGACGTACCTCCCCTGTTCGGCCGCCGGATCATCTACGAGGGGATCCGGATCTTTCTGGGAGACCCGGAAGCCGACTTTGCGTATGTCCGCGACGTCCAGATCCGGGCGGCGGACCTGGCGCCCTGGCTTGAGCGGGCGCGGAAGGTCAAGCTCGAGGCGCTCGCGCGGTGAGCAAGATCGTCGAAAGGCTGGCGGAGCTGCGCCGGCATCTGGATCACCTTCGCGCGCTTCGGCCGCGGGTGACAGGCCCCGAGATTCTGCGCAGGGACCTTTCCCTGCACAATGACGTCCTGTTTTCTCTGCTGGCGGTCTGCCAGGCCGTGATCGATCTCGCGAGCGAGCTGACCGCCCGGAGGAATCTCCGGTTCGAGGACTACACCGAGGCGATCCGCAACCTGGCTGCGCTCCCTGAATTCCCCGAGGCTCTGGTTCGCGATCTCGTTCCGCTCCCAGGATTCCGCAATGTTCTGGTCCACGAGTACGTGTCTCTCGACATGGCGCGGGTGGTGGAGGCCCTGGATCGCCTTCAGCCGATCGAAGAGTTTGCGGAGATCGTCCGCCTCCTCGAAGTGGGCGAGTCACCGGGAGCTTGAACCGGGTTCTCTACCGCCGGTGGTGTCGATGTCAGCGATCGTCAATAGGAGCGCACCGGCTGCTATCAAGCAGCCGGCGACCTTGATCGCGAAGACCCACTCGGTTGGTATAGGGGCGGGGTCGATAAATCCAACCTGCATCCCTTGCCAGTGAGCGGCTACGCTCGCGTACGCCATGCCCAGAGTAAAGCCCCAGGCTGCAGCAAGCAGTGCTCTGCCCCGGTTGGAGGGAAGGCCACGCGTTGCCCACGCGCCTGCAATCAGAAAGGCGCCAATCAGGTAGTCGTCGATGAAGATGAGCGGGTGGTCCCACCAAGTGCCCCAGCGGCGAAACGTCTCCCCAAGCGGCGTGAGCACTCCGAGGACGTAGGCCAGACGGCGACTCGCGTTGAGCCGAGAGGTCACGGTGTTCCCCAACGCCACTCGGAAATACGCATGCGCCCTCCCTGTCTTCGAGCCCGCTGCCAAATGCTACCGCGGAATCGTTCCCGAAGAACAGGGAGGATTTTAAATTGGCCTTGGCCTAGAACCTGCCTCCTACCCCTTGATCGTCATCAAAGGCCGCACCTCCGCCACGGGCCGGGCGATGCCGGCGTCGGTCAGGGTTTGAATGATCGGGCCGATATCCTTGTAGGCATACGGGGCCTCCTGTTTGATCTCCTCCAGCTTGCGGTCCACGATGTCCCGCCTCCGGCGCACGTCCGGACGGCGCAGGTCCACGGGCGTCACCACCCGGAACGACTCGAGGAACCTCCTGAGCTCCTCGTCGTGGCCTTTGAGCGCCTCGCCCCGGGAGAGGCTACGGCCCGCCCCGTGACTCGCGCTGCACAGGGAGCCGGCGTGCCCCTGGCCCACGAGGATGTAGCTGCTCGCTCCCATCGAGCCGGGCACCAGCACCGGCTCCCCTTGATACGCGAAAGGAGTGCCCGCCATCTCGGAGAATCCCCGGGCCGGACAGGCGCCTTTGCGATGGATGACGACCTCCCGGCCGTCGGGCTGCTCCTCGCGCCACATCAGGTTGTGCGGAGCGTCGTATAACAGGGAAAGATCCACCTCTCCGATCACCCTCCGCAGACCGGCCCAGGCCATCATGGCCAGAAACATCCGGTTGGCGAAGGCGAAGTTGGCCGCGTTGTGCAGAGCGTCCCAGAACAGGGCGGCCTCCTCGCGCCGGGCCCCGCCCCCGGGCAGGATGAAGATGCCGTTGCCGGGATGCTTCAGCCCGGCGGGATGGAGCCGTCGCACCACTTCTTGAAAGTACTGGCCGCAGACATGGCCGACGGACACCGAGCCGGTGTGGACCATCACGGTGACATGGCCCGGTTTCAAGCCCCAGGCGTGGGCGACGGCGCCGTCGAAAACCTTTTCGATTCGTTGGATCTCGACGAAGTGGTTCCCCCCTCCGATGCTGCCGATCTGGCAGTCCCGGCTCAGCCGGCCGGCCGGCCCCAGGAAATCGTCCAGGCCGAAGACGCGCTCCGCCGGGAGGCTTCCGCGGCGCTCGACCCGCGAGAGTTCGCGGTCGAGATCGAGCTCGTGAACGAGGGACCACAGCCCTTCGGTCTGGGTTCGGGGCGTCGCGTCGAAAAGACCGGTGAGCCCGTTCCTGAACAGGGCCTCGCGCTGGCCGCGCGACATCGGGATGTCGCGGCCGCCTTCGAAGAAGATGGGACGAAACGCCGTTTCGAGCTCGTCCAGCCGGCCCGCGACCTCCTCGGCCAGGAGCGAGGTCGTGTGCAGACGCATGCCGCAGTTGATGTCGTTGCCGATCGCCTGCGGGACGACGAACCCCCGGGTCGCGAGGACCGTCCCGACCGGGACGCCCCGCGCCTTGTGGAAATCGGGGGTGACCGCCACCTGCTCCACGACCGGCGCCTCCTCGAAGCGGTCGGGGGCCGCCCGGGCGACCTGCTCGACCGTGTCCTGGAGCTCCAGAAGCTCGAGCAATTCGGTGACTGCCGACGCCTCCACCGGAACCTGATCGTTCGCGAAGAGGACGGCGTCGAGGTCATATTTGTTGTCGACCCGCAGACGGTTGGGGTCGAGACGACGCAAACGGGGATCGAGAGTCATGGCTCGCCTCAGAAATCTGTCGTTGAGAAGCAGGCTCGCCACGGCCGGCGGACACACGTCTCGCCGCCACGGGAAGCCCGGGAGACAGGGCCCACAGATTCGTCGGGAGCTTCGGTTGGAACAGGCGAAGGATCACCCGCTGCCACTCTCTCGACTCAGGGGAGCCGGGAGGTGCGCACAGTCAGACCGAATCTGTGAGCGTGGCAGCAGCCGCAAGGGGAGGTTAGCAGAAGAGGCGGCTCGGGGGAAGGACAAACGGGCGCGGCCCCGCCCTCGCGGCCCGTTGGCTGATTTTGGACACCTGTCGATTTTCGTACACCTGCGCCGCTGGCCGGGCGGCGCGGGCTACGCCACTAACTGAAGCTCTGTCAGAAGGTTGAGAGCCGGCCGCCCGGTGCCGGCCGGGCTGGCACGGGGCGTGATGGGAGGATGCGCGAGGAGGATCATCAGGATGATGCCCATGCGCTATGCCGTAGCGACGAAGAAAGACGGGGCCCCGGGGGGTGAGCCAGGGCGGCACGTGCGCGGTAAGATCGTGCTGTATGAGGAGCGGGCTCACATGAAGACCGAGGTTGCGAGGGCCCTGCGGCAGGCCGAGGTGGACTCCGAGATGCCGCCCGATCTCCTCGTCGACGCCCTGCGCCGCATCACGCGGGTGGTCTCCGGGACGCTCGAGCTCCGGGAGGTCTTCTCACGCGTGGCCGAGATCACGGCCACTGTCCTGCCGCTCGACTTCATGGCCGTGATGCGCGTCAAGGGCACGGAGGCTCTCGACCTCTACTCGATTTCCGGAGGAGTCAAGGATCCGCCGTACACGATCCGCCCCGAGGATTTTTCCCCCGCGCTGCGCCCTCTCCCGGATCGCGTCAAGCGGATCGACGACTTGGCGGAGCGGTTGGATTCGGGCTTCGCCGTCGACCGCAAGATGCGGGAGGCCGGCATGCGCTCGAGCCTCACCGCGCCTCTGCTGCGGGGCGAGCAGCTCGCCGGCTACGTGATGGTCGAATCCCGGCGTCCGGCCGCCTTCACGGTCGAGCACGAGGCGGCCCTGCAGCCGATCGCCGACCTCCTGGGATTGGCCCTCGAGCACGAGCGCCTGTGGAGCCTGGAGGCGTCGCGCCGCCGCCGCCTGGACGCTGTCGACGCCCTGCTGCCGATGATGGCCAACGTGCTCGACATCCGCGAGATCTTCAACCAGGTCTCGGCGGTGGTGAAGTCCGTCCTGCCGCACGATCTGCTGGTCCTCTCGTCGCTCTCCGCGGACCGGAGAGCGATGAACGTCGACGCGCTCTCCGGCGAGCCGGCGCCCGAGCTCTGGGCACCGATGCCGGTGCGCGAGCCCGACCTGAAGCACGCCATGGAGCCCGTGCTGGTCACCGACTCCGAGGCGGAGGCGGACACCGAGCCCGAGCGCTGCCGCAAGTGCCGCACCCTCGGAGCCCGCTCGCTGCTCAAGATGCCGCTGCGCCTGGACGGCGGGTTCATCGGCTCGCTGGTCTTCATTTCCAAAACCCCGGGCCAGTACTCCGAAGAGGACGTCGTGGTGGCTCGCCGGGTGGGCGACCACGTGAGCCTGGCCCTCTCGCACCAGCGCCTCGCCGAGGAGCAGCGGCAGGCGGCGGAGGCGCGCGAGCGCGCTTCTCTCCTCGAAGAGCGCGTGCAGGCGCTGCGCGACGAGCTGGAGGCGACGCGGGGCTACCACCGCGTCCTCGGCGAATCGAAGAAGTGGAAGGACGTCCTCACCCAGGCCGCGAAGGTGGCGCCCACCGAGACCACCGTCCTGCTCACGGGGGAATCCGGCACGGGCAAAGAGGTCGTGGCCCGCTTCCTCCACCGGGGCTCGCGCCGCGCCGACCGCCCCTTCGTGGCGCTCAACTGCGCCGCCCTGCCGGAGACGCTCCTCGAATCCGAGCTGTTCGGTCATGAGAAGGGGGCGTTCACCGGCGCGGTCACGTCGCGGCCGGGCCGCATCGAGCAGGCCGCCGGGGGAGTGCTCTTCCTGGATGAGGTGGGGGAGATGAGCCCGGCCGTCCAGGCCAAGCTGCTGCGCGTCCTGCAGGAGCGCGAGTTCCAGCGCCTGGGCGGGACGCGCCCGATCCGGGCCGACGTGCGCGTGGTGGCGGCCACCAACCGCGATCTCGCGGCGGCCCTCGCCAACGGCGAGTTCCGCGAAGACCTCTACTATCGCCTGGGCGTCTTCGAGATCCGGCTGCCGCCGCTGCGCGAGCGGCCCGAGGACATCCTGCCCATGGCCGAGGCGTTCCTGGAGGAGGTCGGTCCGGCGGTCGGCCGGCCGGCCGCGGGCATCTCCCGCCAGGCGCACGAAGCCCTGCTCTCCTACCCCTGGCCCGGCAACGTCCGCGAGCTGCGGAACGCCTTGGAGCGGGCGACCATCCTCTGCGACGGCGGATTGATCACGCTGGAGCACCTGCCGATCAGCGTGGGAAACCCGAACGGAAACACGGCGCCCCCGCCGCAGGACACGGCGGAAGCCTTCCCGCCGGGCGGCATCCAGCTCGACGCGGTCGAGCGCGATCTGATCACGAAGGCGCTCCGCGAAGCGGAGAACAACCGCTCGCGCGCCGCCCGCCTCCTGGGCATCACCCGCTCGCAGCTCTACTCACGCCTGCAGAAGTACGGGTTGGCGGCGGGGTAGGCTGAAAGACAAAGGACCCAAAGGACCCAAAGGACATAAAGGACCCAAAGGACAAGGACAACAGCCGGCGGTGTCCTTTAGGTCCTTTGAGTCCTTTATGTCGTTTTTTGCCGCGGCCCGCCGACCCTTGGTTATACGCCTGCTTCAGCCTGGAAGCGCTCCATGAGGGCCTGGAACCGGGGATCCTCCCGGAGCGGGTCGAGGTCGCTGTCGTGCTCCATCCAATCGCGGAAGCCCCGGCCGGAGGCTCCGAACTTTTCGAGCGCCGCGAGCGCTCTCTCGCGGTCGCCGATGTTGGTGTAGAAGCAGCCGAGGTTGTAGTAGTGCACCGGCTCCTCGGGAGCGATCTGGTGAACGCGCTCGGCCCAGGCCAGGGCGCGCTCGCGGTCACCGAGGCGCAGGGCGCAGAAGGCGGCGAAGATCGTGGCCCGGGCGTCCTCGGGGTGGCGGTCGAGATGGCGCCTGGCGCGCTCCAGGCCGACGCGGCTGGCGCGCACCATGGCTTCCCGGTCCCCGCAGCCCTCGTAGAGCTGGGCGACAAAGCTCAGAGCCTGGTAGTCCTCCGGCTCCACCTCGGCGGCGCGCTCGAAAAACGCCAGGGAGTCTTCGAGGAGGCCCCGGTGCCAGGCGGTGCGGCCGGAGAAATACCACGCGTCCCACAGGCCGGGCTCGAGCTCGCGGGCCCGGGCGAGGTGGCGCTCCGCCTCCTCGCCTCGCCCGGCGTGGGCGTGAGCGACGCCGACGCCCACATGGGCCTCGGCGAGGTCGGGAGCGATCTCCAGGGCGCGGTGCGCGGCCCTCTCCGCCGCCTGGCGCTCCTCCTCGCGGCGTCCGAACCAGGCGTCCGACCAGGCATGAAGGATGGCGATCTGGGCCCACGCCCGGGCAAACGCCGGCTCGAGCTCCACCGCGCGGTAGTAGAGCGCCCGGGCCGGCACGTAACGCTGCTGCCAGAAGAGCTGGCGGCCCTGGAGATAGAAATCCCAGGCCTGGGGCGAGGATGCACCGGCACCCCGCAGCACCTCGCGGTCGCACAGGACGCCGCACAGCGCCTGGACCGACCGTTCCGCGATCTCCTCCTGGATGGCGAAGACGTCGTCGAGCTGGCGGTCGAAGCGCTCCGACCACTGGGGATAGCCGTTGGCGACGTCGATGAGCTGAGCCGTGATCCGCACCCGGCCGCCCGCCTTGCGCACGCTTCCTTCGAGGACCGAGTCCACGTTCAACTGGCGCCCGATGTCGCGGATGTCCAGGTCTCTCCCCTGGAAGCGGAAGGCCGAGGTGCGAGAGATCACCTGGAGCCCTTCGATGCGGGTCAGCGCGTTGATGAGCTCCTCGGCCAGACCCTCGCAGAAATAGGCCTGGTCCTGCTCGGCGCTCATGTCGGCGAAAGGGAGCACGGCGACCGCGGGGGTCCGGCCCGGCGCTCGCCGAAGGCGCCCCTGGAGCGCCTCGAGCTCATGGCGCAGCTCGGCGGCGCTCGACAGGCGCTGGTTCGGATCCTTTTCCAGGCAGCGGTCGAGAAGGTGCTCGAGCTCGCGCGGGAGATCCGGACGCAGGCGCGACAAGGCGAGGGGCGCCTGGTAGAGGATCGCCCGGCTGCGGGCCGCCGGGCCGTCGCCCGGAAACGCGTGGCGGCCGGTCGCGGCCTCGAACAGCAGCAGGCCCAGAGCGAACACGTCCGCGCGGGCGTCGACCCTCTGACCGCGGATCTGCTCCGGCGCCATGTGGCCCGGAGTGCCCAGCACCATTCCTTCGCGGGTGGCCGTCTCGTCGCGGGCCGCCTCGTCGAAAGCAAGGGTTTCGGCGTCGCGGTCGACGTCGCTGCCGGCCTGCGGCGCGCGGAGCTTCGCGATCCCGAAGTCGAGGATCTTGAGATACCCGTCCCAGGTGACCATCACGTTGTCCGGCTTCAAATCTCGATGGGTCACCCCCCGCGCGTGAGCCGAAGCCACGGCATCCGCCAGCGGCACGGCCAGGCGCAGCAGCTCTTCGAGTGGAAAGCCGGTGGGCGGAATGCGCTGGCGCAGCGTCTCCCCCTCCACGAGCTCCAGCACCAGGAACGGCCGGCCGTCGGCCTCCTCGATGGCGTGGAGGGTGACGATGTTAGGGTGTTTGAGCGCGGCGACGGCCAGCGCCTCGCGCTTCAAACGCGCGAGCCGGGCGGAGTCGGTGAGGGCCTCGGGAAGCACCTTGAGGGCGACCTCGCGCTCGAGCCGGGTGTCGAAGGCGAGGTAGACCTCTCCCATGCCGCCGGCCCCGAGGCGGCGCAGCACGCGGTAGTGGGAGAGGGTAGTGCCGACCATAGAAGCCCGGGGATCTTATCGCTTCTTGATTGGCTGGCCGCACGTGATCCGATGCCCACGCGCACCCTACGTCTCCCGGGGCGGGATCGCGACCAGCAAGAGGTGATCCCATTCCGGCTCGACCGGAGTGACAGCGGCGAGCAGCGCCAGGCCAATGCCTGCGGCGCCGGTCAGGAAACCGGGGTCGGCCGCCCAGAGCGACTGTGAATCCTGGCCGGCCACCCGGGCCTCGATGCCCGCGCCGCCGCCACCTTCCGGCTTGTGCATCTCGAGCCCCAACCGGTACCACAGGCGCGCGGCGTCCGCGAACAGCTCGTCCCCGCCGGCCTGGTAGATGCGGTTGTACAGGTGGGCGAGCCCGAGCGCGCCGTGGCACAGTCCCATGTCCCGCACGCCGGCATCTTCCGGCGCGGCGCTGGCCGCATGGGCGGCGATCGCCAGCGCCCTGTCCTCCCACTCCTTCACCCCGACGGCGCGGGCGGCGTAGAGGAGGGTCGCAGCAATGCCTGGATCGCCGTAGCACCATGCGAGCCGCGAGGGCGTCGCCTCGATGCCCGGGCCGATTCGGGAGGGGAAGCAGGCCCCCTTCCGGCTGGCGAGAGGCTGCAGCGCCAGCCAGCGCACTGCGCCGTCGAGCAGGGGGCGCGCCCGGTCTTGCCGGACTTCCAGGCGGCAGGCGTCGGCCAGCAGGGCGATGATGCCGGGGACACCGTGCGCCACCCCCAGGTCGTAATAGCCATGGGGCGTGTGCTCCCGAACGGCGCCGGGCAGGACCTCGGGGGGCCTGAACCAGGTGACCTCCTGCCCGTTCCTCTCGGCACTCTCGTCCAGCCGGTCGACGATGGCCTCCAGGCAGCGTACTGCCGACCGGCGGGGGAAGCGCTCCAGGGCATAGACGCCGAAACCGACGAGCCCGCTGATGAGGTCGTAGTCGCCCGCCCAGGAGAAGCGGTCGAGCGCCGTCAGGAGGGCTTGGTCGATCTCCTCGCCCGCGTCCTCGTCTTCGCCCGCCGCCTGCTCCTCCTCGCCGTTCAGCAGGCGGCCCAGGTGCTCCGCGGCCCAGGCGACGCCCGTGAAACCGGAGTAGAGGGCCGGGTGGGCCGGGGCCATGGCGAGAGACTCGACCGCCTGGTTCAGGAGCTGTTGCGCCCGCGCGGCATGGCGTTCGGCCCCCTCTGCCTTGAAGAGATAACCGTGGAAGAGCGCCTGGCCCGCGGCGCCGCCACCCAAGGAGACGACGCGGTCCAACCAACTCTCGGGGTGATATTCGTGGGGGTTTCCAGGGGACCAGACTTCGAGGGCCTGGGCGACGGCGTTCACCGCCCCCCAGGCCCGGACCGCGAGGTTGCCATCGAGCAACGGGCGCCAGAGCCTCGACTTCACGCTCAGCCAGCGCCTCCTTGGAACGCCGCGTTACTTACCCGCAGCAAGCAAAGCTCTGCGGGAAACTGCAGTCGCAGGTGGCATAGGCCTGAGTCCAGCCGGGACAAGTCCGGTTGGTTAAAACTCCCCCAATCACTTCCTGCAGATTGCGCTCGGACAGGTTGTGCAAGGTCTCCCGGTGGAGTTGGAGCTTCTTGACTTTCTTGTTCATTCGGCTCTCCTCGTTAAAGGGGTTGTATGTCTCCCAGGTCGCACCTGGACTCGGGGCCTGTCGCCCATCGACGATCCCTCTCCTGAAACCCGATGCTCGCTACTACCCTTCTATTGTAGCACGAGCTGCGAATACTCAACGAGAAACCCAGCCAAGGGTGTCTTCCTGTGAGCCAAGCCGCTCTTGGCTCATATCATGGAAGATCTCCGAGGCTAGCGGTTCAGGATCGAGAGGTACTGGCGCCAGACACCGACCTCTTCTGTGTACCGCTTTGCCATGACGCGAGCGATCTGGGCGATATGGTTGAGGTCGTGAACGGCCCATGTTGCCAGAAGCTGGCGCAGAGTGACCGCACCGAGCTCGGGGTGGCGGCCGGGCAGCTCCAACTGAGCCTCGGTGAGCCGCCAGCTCCGGACGATCTCGAGATTGGCCTGGCGAAGCTCCGCGAACCTGTCGAGGAGCTGGGGGAGCGACCAGCCCGCGAAGCGAGCAAACTGGGCGAAGCGGTCAAACGGCTCGAATGCCCGGCCTTCGCCGTGTTCCAGGATGATCCGCGCGCGAGGAACCCAGTCGGTCTCTTCGCCGTGGATGAGATGGCCCACCACGCCCTTCGCGCTCCAAGTGTCGGGGCCTTCGTCGACGTCGTGCCAGGAAGCGCTCGTGCCGCGGAGGAGGGTGTCTACCACGCCAGGAGTGCGCCCCAGAATGTCGAGAGTCTCAGGAAGGTCAAAGCTCATGGTGGCCTCCAAGGACGATACGACACGTCACCTGCCGGTTGTCCGGGTCGATCCGCGCCTCGATATGACCAGCCCCGCCATCGGTCGAACAATATCCGGCCGTAAATTCTTCAAGAGTCAGCTTCTGTCCTGCGCAGGGCGGGAACAGAGACTGCCGCAGGCCTTCGCGGATGCCGTGCGGCATTCCGTCAGAACCGAACAGCAGGTCCACGCCCGGCACGTAGCCGACCTGATCGATCAACATCCGAAACGGGTTGTTCCGTTCCGGATACCCTTCCGGAAACCGGTCGGCGTAGTCGACGGATTCGTCCGAGAAATTCGGCTGCATGCACAACCGGATGCCGAGCTCCTTCGCCCGCCTCGCCGTCGGTTCGGAAATAAACTGGGCATGCTCGATCCGGATTTCGCTCTGGGATGGTCCCACAGCTTCCACGGCCGAGACGACCTGATCGATCGCGCGGTCGCCGATCGCGTGCAGGGCCATGGGCTTGCCCACGCCCAGATACCGCGCGAGGAGGCTGGCGAGCTCGCCCGGCTCATACATCAGCATTCCGGAATCGGACGAGCCCCGGTAAGGCTTATGGAGAGCGGCTGTCCGCGCCCCCAGAGCCCCGTCCGTAAACAGTTTGATCCCGTGGATCTTTTCTTGAACGGACCGGGGTAGCCCGTCGTATTGGTCCGGTGCCGCCCAGAACCGGGTCCTTCCGGAAAGGCCGGCCTCTTCGAACAGCCGGATTTCGTTCTCGCCCACGAGCAGCATTTCCTCGGCGTGGTAAATGCCGTGTTCCTTGAGGAGCCACCGGAAGAACCGTTGGAGCCGTTCTGGGGAAGCTCCGTCGTTGGCGAACACGTTCAGAACCCTACGCAGATTCCGTTCGATCCAATCCTGGTCCTCCAGGTTGTCGGCAACGGCGGGATCGGATCGATTCAGCAGGGCCCGGCCCGCGTCATTCACGATCAGCCCGTGGAGCGATACGTTGAAAATCACGAGCGGCGGCAGGTCATCGAATTCCTGCTTCAAGAGCGGATACCGCCCGCTGTTCCATCCGTAAGCGATCGTCCACCCGGAATTGCCGGTTTGCGCGTGCGCGCGAAGTTTGCCTACGGCCTGGTCCCGGGTCTCGGCGGGATCCCGATTCAGGTCAATGCCATCCATGAAGGCCGCGTACAGGAGCGGATGCGTATGCCAGTCTCGGAGCAGCGGGATGCGGATGGACTCACGGGTCATCTGCCAGACCTCCGGTTCGACAGCCATTGCCGTGCGAGTATAGGTCAACGTCCGGGGCGACCCAAAGGCAGCAGGCGGAGCCCGGAGGCCCTCCGGAGAAGCGTTGCCCGCCGGCTCCGGAGGGTGCCAGGGCGAGAGGGTATATTAGGGGGGCAAAAGGAGCATCCAGGATGAGAGACGGCTTCGCGGCTCCGGCCCAACCTTCCCGAGCGACCCTCGCCAGCCATCGTTGGCTGATTCTCCTCGCCTTCTGCGCGGCCCTGGCGTTCGTGGCCTCCTCGGACGGGCTGCACTCCCTGCTGCTCCGTCTTGTGGCCGTCGCCGCGGAGCTCATGGCCGAACGCCCGCTCCTGGGGGCCGGGCTCTTCGTCCTCCTGACCGCGCTCTCGGCCATGCTGGCTTTCGTCTCCAGTGCGGTGCTCGTACCCGTAGGTGTCTACACCTGGGGAAAGGCCGTCTGTCTGCTCGCACTGTGGGTGGGCTGGACTCTGGGCGGAATCGCCTCCTACGGCATCGGCCGTTCGCTGGGCCGCTCCGTGGTTCAATCGCTCCTTTCCTCCGCGACCTTTTCCCGGTACGAGGACCGTGTCTCAGGCCACACCTCGTTCGGCTTCGTTCTGCTCTTTCAGTTGGCTCTCCCGTCCGAAGTGCCGGGCTACCTGCTGGGGCTGGCCCGCTACTCCTTCTCGAAATATCTGATCGCGCTCATGCTCTCGGAGCTGCCCTATGCGGTGGGCACGGTCTATCTGGGAGCCAGCTTTCTGGATCGGCGCCTCCCGGTGCTCCTCGGCGTGGGCACCGCCGGAGCGCTTTGCATGGCTCTGGCCTTCAAGGCCCTGCAAAAGCGCCTGAGGGAGGAGTGAGCTCGACAGCGAGCTTGGTTGATGACGCGATAGTACTGCGCGAGGCCTGAAATCTCCGAAGAGCCAGGCCCGAAGGGCCGAGGTGCCAGGTTCGTCCGGTCGGTGACAAGAGTCTTCTAATGGTTGTCAACGAATCGACTGCAGGCGGCGGCGCAGCCACCACCAGGACCGGATGAGGACGAAGCTGCGCGAGCCCTCGATTTCCTTGAGGACCCGCACCTCTTCCGCCGCGGCTTCCGACCGCTGCCGCAGCTCTTCCTCCTGAAGACGCAGACGTTCGAGGAACGTGTAAAGGAGGACCTCGTTCCCCTGCAGCAGCTCACGCTGGCGGCCGCTGGCCGCGGGCTCTTCGGCCGATGGCAGGTCCGCGGTCTCCTCCAGCCGGCCGTAGAGCGCCAGCGCCTCCGGGATCATCCCCTCCCAGGCGGGCCGGGGAGGCTGGCAGGAGGGCGCCAGCTCCTCCGGATCGTAGAGGGCCTGAAAGTCGCCGATCTCGAAGGGCAGATCGAGCCTGGCCCCCACGCGCCGGACAAACCCCGCGAGGTCGGCGGCCAAGGCCGGCGCGTGGGCTACGAAGCGACGTTCGGGATGGCGGTCCGAGAACGCGAGCAGCCGCCGGTTGTAGCGCTCCCAGGCGCGGAAGGCAAGCCAGGGGTCCCGGCGCAGCTCGGGGTCGGTATTTCGTCGCCAGAGGGAGAGCGCGACGTCCATGGGATGCCGGTAGAGGAAGAGATAGCGGGCTTGGGGCAGGTGCCGCTCCCAGAGGTCCAGGAAGAGGCAGGTCCGTGGATCCTTCCACCCCCAGAAGGGCCGGTCCGCCCGCGCCGCGACCAGCGCGCGAGCCCGCTCTTCGAAAACCGGAGGGATCTCCTCGAGAGAGGCCTCGCCGGCCGTGAAGCAGCTCCGGCCGGAAGCGGCCAGGATCGCCTCGTGGAGATTGTAGAACTGGCGGCGGCAGGCGGCCGGCTACGAGGCGATGTTGCGGGCGGTGACCTCGGCGAAAAGACGCCGGCAAGCTTGAGGCCCGGGGAATTACCCGGGGCCTGTTTTCCCCTCCCCTTGACCGGACTCCCTTCCATCGTCGTACGCTGCGCATTTCCATCGCACCTGGCAACGGAACAGCAGTGCCGAAAAGTTGACCTCGAAAACAAGAGACCTGAAGCATGTCCCGTTTTTCCGAGCCGGCGCACCACCACTAGTAGAAGCAAACAATGAGGGCGCCGAGGACAAGCTCGGAGGCTCTCTTGAAGAGAACTAAGAATCGCTGAAGGTTCGATGAGTCGTCCTTTTCGCCAGGCGCATGCCCTGAGCGTGCGATAGACGTGCGCTCATTTTGGAGGAAGGAGTCACGGAGCCGGAAGGAGTCAAAAGGTGTTCTGCGGTTCAGCATGGCCTAATGGAGCTCTTGCGTCCAGGAGTGCCCCTGTCGAAAGTAGGGGCGCAAAATAAACCTTTTTGACGTGGATACGTCGAGGTAGAGACAACCATCATGAATAGAAAATCGATTTTTGTAGCTGGGATTTTGCTCGTCACCGGGCTTGCGGGAAGCGCCGCGCAGGCGCACCAGTGGGGTTGTTGGAGTCAGGCGGACCGGAATATCAAAATCCGCAATGCCTCAGGCGGGAGCCAGGCGGGCTCGGCGATCAGCGATTGGCACAACATGACCATCCTCAATTTCTCCTACGTCAGCTCGGGCGAGGAGATCTACGTCTTCAACGCCAACTCCGGCCCCACCGGCTGGGCCGGTCTCGCCAGCATCACCAGCTACAGTGGCTGCACCATCCGCAGGGCGACCGCGCAGGTCAACACCTACTACTACTCGGGGAGCTCGACCGCCGCCCGCGGCATCCACTGCCAGGAGATCGGCCACGGCTTCGGCCTCGATCACTCCAATGACGGCGGCTGCATGGGCGCCGGCTACTGGTACAGCGTCACCAGCGCCTACAGGCCGGTCTCCCACAACGTCAACGACGTCGGCGTGATGTATGCCAACAAGCATAACGGCACCGAGCACCCCGAGGCGGACGCGCCCCGCTACCACGGCAACTGGTACCACAACCCCCGCAACATCGGCCAGGCCACCCGCCTGGCGAGCGACGTCGTCGTCGCGACGGTGGACTACGTGACCGACGGCGCCCCCATCAAGCTCACCGCCGAACAGGGCGGCGACATCCCCACGCAGCGGGTGCACTTCACGGTCAAGCGCAACCGCAAGGGCTCCATGGCTGTCGGCGAGTCCTTCGTCCTCTTCCAGAACGGCAACGACAAGAACCGCTTCGACGAGGATCCGAGCTACAAGGTCGGCCGCCGCTACCTGCTGTTCCTGACCCCGCGCCCGGACGGCACCTATATGGTGGTCTCCCCGGCCGGCCGCTATCAGGTGACCCCCAACGGCTTGGTTCCGGCCACTCATAAGAGCTTCGCCGCGGGCCTCGAGGGCGTCAGCCTGGAGGACGTGCTGTCCGACGTGGGGCGGGCCATCGAGGAAGTCCCTGAGCAGTAGTAGTCTTTCCGCCTGAATCCAGCGTGCGCCGGTGTGGCAATGAGGTCCGCCGGCGCACCTGGAGCCCCCTTCTCCATGACTCTCGATCGCCTGCCGCGCCTCCTGGTCCCGTTCGTCCTCTGCCTGCTGGCCGCGATCGTGGCCACCTGGCCCCTCCTGCCTTCCCTCGCCAGCGCTCTGCCGTTGGGGACCGAGCATGAGGCGACCGTTCCGCTGTTCAACCTGTGGACCTTGTGGTGGGACGCCGATCGCGTGCCGCACGGCTTCGAGGGGCTCTGGAACGCTCCCATCTTCCGTCCGCTCGAAGGGGCCTTCACCTTCTCGGAGCCCATGATCCTGCAGGGGGTCACCCTCTCGCCTCTCTGGTGGATGGGCGCTCCGCCGGCCGCGATCTACAACCTGGCGATCCTGTTCACCCTGGCCTGCAACGGCCTCGCCACCCGGAGCCTGGCGCGGGCGCTCGGTGCGCCGCGCGGCGCGGCCCTCCTGGCGGCGCTCGCCGGCGTCACCCTCCCCTATACCGCCAAAGTATTGGGGGTGCTCCCCGTGCTCCCTCTCTTCGGCACGATCTGGGCGCTCGCAGCCCTGGTTCGCTTTGGGAAGGAGGGCGGGTGGCGGCCCGCGGCTCTGGCGGTCCTGTCGTTCGCCGCGCAATTCCTCGCGGGGCAGCAGATGGCGCTCCTCTCCCTCCCTTTTCTTCTCCTGGCGGGGCTCGTGGCGCTGGCGGAGCAGAAGTTCCGCGCCCGGTCCATCGCGAGGCTCGGCGCTCTGGCGATCCTCGGGGCCCTCGTGCTCTCGCCCATCGCGAGCACGGTCCGCTTCTTCCATGAGAAGTACGGCTTTGCGCGATCCGAGGAGGTCGTGGCGGCCCTCTCGGCCCGGCCCCAAGACTTCACGACCCGCCCCAGCTCCTCCCGCCTCGCGTTTCCGCCCCGCGAGGACTCCTATGCGGGGGATACGGGGGGGCTCTTCCCCGGCTTTCTCCTTCTCGGCCTGGGGGCGGCAGGAGCCTGGCTCGGTTGGCGCCAGGGGGAGCGGAGGATCTGGATCGCCTGCCTTCTCGCCTGCGCCGTGGGGGGCGGGCTTTTCGCGCTCGGCCTCAACCTGCGGATCGGGGATTGGCAGCCCTTCGCCAGTCTGCGGGAGGTGGTGCCCGGCCTGCGCACACTGCGCAGCCCTTTCCGCGCCGTAGCGATCTCTCAGGCGGCGCTCGCGGCGTTGGCCGCGCTGGCCCTGGCCCGTCTCGCCTCCTGGCGCGGAAAGGCCGGCCGGATCCTCGCTCTCGCCCTGGGGGTCCTGGCGGCAATCGAGAACCTCGCGTCTCCTGGCGTCCTGGTGCCGACCCCTGGGACCCCGCGCACCGCCTGGACGAGCTGGTTGCGCGAGCAGCCGGGGAAGCTGGTCGTGGCGCACGTCCCGCTGCCGCGCGGGCTGCACGTCTCCGACTACGAGGTGGAGACGTGGCGGATGTTCGCCCAGATCGACCACCATCGGCCGATGATGAACGGCTACTCGGGCTACTTTCCCTCCGGGTACGGTACGTTCCAGGTGGACATGGACCAGAACTTTCCTTCCGAGCGCCTCCTCTGCATGATGGCATTCGGCATGGGGGTCAACACCCTGATTCTGGACCGCCCCTACCTGGAGGAGCGGCGCGCCCTGTTCGAGAGCGAATCCTTGCGGGGCTTCTTCGGCCGCGGATATAGCGCTGATCCTGGGGTGGTGATCGTGCGCCTGAGCCCGCCTCCCGAAGCCTGTGGCGCCCCGCCCTCGTAGCCGCGGTGGCACGGAAGGAAATGATCTCCCGGCGCATGGACATCCACGTTTTTCGGCTCTCCGTGGCCGTGGCGGGCTCGCTGGTTTTCCTGGGTTCGCTGGCCGGTCAGGCGGGACGGCTCCCGCAGTCGACGCTCGGGCTTCCCCCGGTCCCGGTTTCACGGGACAACCCGCAGACGCCGGAGAAGGTTGCTCTGGGGCGCGCCCTGTTCGACGACAAGCGCCTGAGCGCGGATGGCACGGTCGGTTGCTCGACGTGCCACCAGCCCGGTCACGCGTTCACCGACGGGCGGACCGTGGCGGTGGGAGTTGGGCAACGGGCCGGGACGCGCAATACGCCGACCCTCCTCAACAGCGCCTATCTGACGTCCCTGTTCTGGGACGGCCGGCGCGAGAGCCTCGAGGAGCAGGCGGCGGACCCGTTGGTCAATCCTGTCGAGCACGGTCTGGGAAGCCATGACGAGGTCCTCGCCAAGGTCCGGGCCGACGCCGCGTACGTGTCCGGGTTTCGCGCTGCTTTCGGCGTTGCCCCGGAATCGATCCGAATCGAGCATGTCGTGAAGGCCCTGGCGGCGTTCGAGCGGACGCTGGTGGCGGGGGATTCGCCGTTCGATCGCTACCTGTACGGCGGCGAGCCGTCCGCCCTGTCGGCCGCAGAGGTCCGCGGCCTGGGCCTCTTCACGGGCCGGGCGCGCTGTGCAGCCTGTCACACGATCGGAGAGGAGCACGCCCTCCTGACCGATCACGAATTCCACACGATCGGAATCGGGCAGGCGCGCGTCCAGTCCGGCCTGGCGGACCGGACCACCCGCCTCGTGCGCTTGTCCCGGGCCGAACGCGACCGGAGCATCCTGAGCGATCCGGAGGTCGCGGCCCTCGGCAGGTTCAGCGTCACGCTCAAACCCGGAGACATCGGCCGGTTCCGGACGCCCACCCTGCGCAACGTGGCGCGGACCGCACCGTACATGCACGACGGCAGCGTGCCGACGCTCGCGGAGGCGGTGGAGCGCGAGCTCTATTACCGGGGTCTTGAGGCGGGACGGCCGCTCGTGCTCACGCCGCAGGAAAAGGCGGATCTGGTGTCTTTCCTCGAGGCGCTCACGAGCCGCGGGCTGGCCGTGAGCCCTTGACGACGGGATCTGCGCGTTATAGCTTGAGCTTCACTCCTAACCATGCCGAGGCCAAAGCGTCGCCACGGTGACGCATCTCCTTCGGGGTGATCTCCAGAGCCTCGGTTTCTGGCCGGTCGTAGGCGGCCCAAGGTGGCGCCATGCTGTGTCGGTTGCTTCGTTCACCGGTCTCACGATGCCTCGTCCTCGTGGTGATCCTGCTGCAGCTTGCAGGCCTGCTCCGGGCGCAGCAGACCCCTCCGTTCGTCTACGCATACGACGAGGCCGGCCGGCTCGTCGGCATCGCGGACGCCACGGGCAATACGACGACTTACACCTACGACGCTCTCGGCAATATCGTGTCCATCACCCGCGGGAGCGCGGCGGTGTCGATTCTCGCGTTCAGCCCGAAGTCCGGCCCCGTCGGTACGAACGTGACGATCGTGGGCGCGGGATTTAGCGCGACCGCGGCCCAGAACGCCGTGACCTTCAACAACGTGCCGGCGACGGTTACGGCCGCGACCCCGAACCGGCTGGTGGCGGTGGTTCCCGCCGGAGCCACGACCGGTCCGATTCGCGTCACGTCCCCCGCGGGCACCGCGGTCAGCGCCACACCGTTCACGGTCGGCTCGAACGGCATGCCTTCCATCAGCGGCTTTACGCCCACGATCGGCACGGAGGGCGATCTCGTAACGATCACCGGTGCGAATTTCGAGCCGGTGCCCGGCGGTAGCAAGGTGGCGTTCAACGGACATCCCGGCATCGTCAACTCGGCGACGGCGACGACGCTCGAAACCGCGGTTCCGGCGACCGCGACCTCCGGCCGTATCACGGTCACCACGCCCAACGGGCGCGCGACCAGCACCGGCGACTTCTTCGTCCCTCCATCACCGCGCACGGCCGCGGACGTCGAGGTGACCGGCCGGATGGCGATCGGCGAAACCCGCAACGTGACGATCTCCCAGGGCGGCAAGATGGGATTGATCGTCTTCGACGGAGCCGCCGGGCAGCGGATCTCACTCAAGATCAATCTCGGAGGCGGGTGGGCCGATAGCGGCTGCGATTCCATATCGATTCGCCAGCCGGACGGGCGTTATCTCGTGAGCTCGACGTCCTTGTGCAACCTGTCGGACTTCATCGACCGGCAGATCCTCCCGGTCAGCGGAACCTACCTGATCGCGCTCGATCCTTCCGGCAGCAAAACCGGCACCGCGACGCTGACGCTTTACGACGTGCCGCCGGATAGCGCGGCGACGATCGTTCCGGGCGGCTCGCCGGTGACGGTGACGAACACGGTCCCGGGGCAAAACGCCGTCGCGACGTTCTCTGGCGTCGCGGGACAGCGCGTGTCGCTCAACGTGAGCTTCGGGGCCGGGTTGAGTTCGTGCAACTACGTTTCGATCCGGAATCCGGACGGCACGGCGCTGCTCAGCCAGACGATCGAGTGCGGCTCTTCGTTCTTCACTCACGCGCTCGTGCTGCCTGCCACCGGGGCCTACGTCATCACGGTAAACCCCACGGGGCTCAGCGTGGGGAGCGCAACGCTGACGCTCTACAACGTTCCTCCGGATGCGACGGCCACCATCACCCCGGGAGGTTCTCCCGTAACCGTGACGACCACGGCGCCCGGTCAGAACGCGAAGGTGAGCTTCAGCGGCACCGCGGGCCGGCGCGTGTCACTGTTGGTGAGCTTCGGGTCCGGGTTGTACCCAGGAACCCCGGCCACCTGCAACTACGTTTCGATCCAGAACCCGGACGGCACGGCGCTGCTCAGCCAGACGATCGAGTGCGGCTCTTCGTTCTTCACTCACGCACTCGTGCTGCCCGCGACGGGTGTCTATGTCATTACGGTGAATCCCGGGGGAGTGAACGTGGGGAGCGCGACGCTGACGCTCTACGACGTACCCCCCGATGTGACAGCCACGATCGTGGCGGGAGGCCCCCCCGTGACGGTGACGACGACGACGCCCGGCCAGAACGCGCAGGTGGGCTTCGGCGGCGTCCCGGCCGCGGCCATCTTCAACAAGGACGGCAACGAGCTCTTCACCGATGGCTTCGAGTCGGGCGACGTCAGCGCCTGGGAATGGAGCGCCTCGGGAAAGCGCGTGTCGCTTCTGGTGAGCTTCGGGTCCGGGTTGTACCCGGGCTCGGGCTCGTGCAACTACGTTTCAATCCAGAACCCGGACGGCACGCCGCTGCTCAGCCAGACGGTGGAGTGCGGCTCGTCGTACTTCAGCGGTGTGGTGACGCTGGCGGTACCTGGCCCTCACACCATCACCATGAATCCGGGCGGCCTCCACGTCGGCACCGCCACGCTCACGCTCTACGCCGTCCCTGAGGACGTGAGTAAAACGATCACGGTCGGGGGCCCCGCGGCGGGCGTGACGACGACAGTGCCCGGCCAGAACGCCGCGGTCACCTTCAGCGGAGTTGCCGGACAGGTGGTCACCGTCCGGATGACCGGCCACACGATCGGGTTTACCACCGTCACTTTGCAGAGACCGGACGGGAGCACGCAGGCGTCGTCTTCCTCGAGCTCCACGAGCTTCAACCTGGCCCAGCAGACGCTGCCGGTGACCGGCACTTACACGATCTATGTTAACCCGAGCGGAAGCCGGACCGGCTCCATCAACGTCGCGGCCACCAGCCCATGAAATCGCGTGAAGAGGGATTGATCATGAGCCCGTCCATTCGCCGTTCGTTCGTGCTCGCTGCTTTTTGCCTGGTATCCGCTCTGGGCGAGGAGGCCCTCGCGGTAAAGGCCCCGAGCGTACCTCGCAGCCATCACACGGCCACGGTGCTGGCCGACGGGCGGGTTCTGATCTTCGGGGGGTATGACGAAAGGGGAGCCTTCGTCCAAGGCGCGGAGATCTTCGACAATACGACTCGCGCGTTCGAGTCCGTTCCGGAGCCGCGACTGGCCACCCGGGCGGGCCATACGGCCACGGTGTTGATGGATGGACGCGTGCTCGTGATCGGTGGAGTCTCGCCATCGGGCATGCCCGTGCCGGAGGCCGAAATCTGGGATCCGGGGACGGGACGTATCGAGCGGATCGTGGACCGGATGGCGTTCCCGCGGTGGGGGCATTCGGCATCCGTCCTGCCCTCGGGGCGCATCCTGATCTCCGGCGGCCGCGACGGCAACGGCTCGGCCGTCCGCGCGCCTGAGCTCTTCGTGCCCGGCGAACGCCGCTTCGCATCTCTCGGGGAGGCGGCCGGCGCGGCACTGATCCCTTCCGGAGTGCTGCCCGAAGTGGCGGAGATCCTGCCTCCGGACGGTGCCGAGGACGTGCCCTTGGACGCACGGATCGCCGTACGCTTTTCCAAGCCGGTCCGCGTCGAGAGCCTGACCCCGGACACGGTGACCCTGCTCGGCCCTGGGGGAACGACGAAAGCGCGCGTCGTGCCCGCCGAGCAGGGAATGCTGCTCTTCGTCACGCCGGCCGTGCAGCTTTTCCCCGGAGCGGAGTACACGCTTTTCATCGACGGCGCCGTGGATTCGGAGGGCAACCCGCTGCCGTTCGTCGCGGCCGGTTTTCGGACCCGCTCGCTGCGGGAGGGCGACGGAACGGAGTCACCCGCCGAGCGCGATGCCGAAGCGAAGGACGATCAATCCGAGGACTTGCCGGCCGGTGCCGCAAACTTGGACACCGAGTCCTGGGTGCCGGGGCCGGGGCAGAGGCGGGGAGACTGGCGCGCCCACCGGCCGCCGTCGCCGCTCGCAGAGCTTCCCCCGCTCACCGCCGCGCCCGGCGCCACGGCGCTCGCCGGGCAGGTGCTGCTGCTCAACGGCGAGCCCGCCGAAAACGTGACACTGCGGATCGGCGACCGCGCGGTGCGAACCGATGACACGGGCCGATTCCTCCTCGACAACGTGCCCCCCGGCTTCCGGACGCTGGTGATCGACGGAAGCACCGCGAGCCGGTCCGGGCGCACCTATGGCCTGTTCGAGGCGCTGGTGGGAATTGAGGCCGGCAAAACGACCGTGCTGCCGTATACGATCTGGCTCTCGCCGATCAACACGCAGCACGCGGTGAGCCTGGCGTCGCCGACTCCGCGGGAGGTCGTGGTGACGTCGCCTCACATCCCGGGGCTCGAGCTGCACATCCCGCCGGGCGCCGTCCTGCGCGACCGCGAGGGGCGGATCGTGACCGAGCTGTCGATCACGCCGATCCCCGTCGACCGTTCCCCCTTCCCGCTGCCGACCCGGGACGTACCGGTC
>DATHUD010000207.1:0-5909 GCA_035462575.1 Thermoanaerobaculia bacterium
CGTTCTCCGCCTGGCCCAGGTCGTACACCGCCGGGCAGACGAGGTTGCCCACGTTCTCGACGGCCAAGAGGTCCAGGCCGCGCCAGTCGAGGTCGTGGAGGGCCCGGTGGACGAGCTCGGCGTCCAGGTGGCAGGCCGAGCCGGTGGTGATGGACACGGCCGGGATGCCTGCGGCCCGCAGGCGGAAGGCGTCGCGGTCGGTCGCGAGGTCACCGCTCATCGCGCCGATCCTGAGGCCGCTCCCGGCCCGCGCCGTGGCCTCGAGGACCGCTGTCTTGCCGGAGCCGGGCGAGCCCATCAGGTTGATGGCGAGGACGCCCGCCTCCTCGAAATGCTCCCGGTTGTGGCGGGCCCTCCGCTCGTTGCTCAAAAGAATCCGTTCCTGGATCTCGACGGGGACCAGCTCCGAGTCTCCGCAGCCGCAGCTCTCGCACATCACGCCACCTCCATTTCGATCTGTTCGAGAAGGATTTCGTCGCCCGACGCCAACCGCGCCGGGAGGTTGCAGGCCGGGCACCGCAGGACCACGCCGCGGGCGAGCGCTCCGCCGCAGGCGGGGCAGACCCACGCGGCCGGCACGGTGCGGATCTCGAGCGTGGCGCCGTGGCAGACGGTCCGCTCGCGGAAGACTTCGTAGGCCGAGGCCAGGAGATCGGGCTCGATCCCGGACAGCTCGCCCAGGGCGACCCGGACGCGCTCGACCGAGGACGCTCCCCGGGCCCGCGCCTCGGCTTCGACGCGCGCGACCAGGGCCTGGATGATCGAGTACTCGTGCACGGGGCGGCCCCTTTCTCAGCAGATCCGTGGCAGCGGCTCCCCCTCGGGCTCGGCGAGGAGGCGCCGGCCGAAGCCGGTGTCCAGAAGCACGGAGCCGGGCGGATCGGAGAGGCAGGTGCCGACGATCGCCGCGTCCCGGCCCAGCGGGTGGGAGCGCAGGGCTTCGAGCACGCGCCCCACCGCCTCGGGGCGGACGCCGATCACGGCCTTGCCTTCGTTCGCCACATGGAGCGGCTCGATCCCCAGAAGCTCGGCCGCGGCCCGCACCTCCGGCCGCACGGGCACGGCGGCTTCCGAGAGGAGGATGCCCACGCCGCTCTTGGCCGCCATCTCGTGAAGCGCGCTCGCGAGGCCGCCCCGCGTGGGGTCCTTCATCGCCACCACGTCCGCGCCCCCGGCGGCCAGGGCCCGGCGGATGAGGCCGTTCAGCGGCGCCACGTCCGAGCGCAGGTCCCCTTCGAGGTCCAGCCCGTGGCGGACCGCCATCACGGCCATGCCGTGGTCGCCCACCGTGCCGGTCACGATCAGGCGGTCGCCCGGGCGGAGCCCCGAGTCGCGGACGACGCGGTCGGTCAACGCGATCCCCGTGGTGTTCAAAACGATCCCGTCGAGCTCGCCGCGGCCCATCACCTTGGTATCTCCGGTCACGACCGGAGCCCCGGCCTCGCGGCAGGTGGCGGCGAGCGAGGACTGGATGCGCGTGAGGTCCGCCAGCGCGAAGCCCTCTTCCAGGATCACGGCACAGGTCAGGGCCAGGACCTCGGTCGCCCCCATCATCGCGAGGTCGTTCACCGTCCCGGCCACGGACAGCCGGCCGATGTCGCCGCCGGGAAAGAAGACCGGGTGGATGACGTGCGAGTCCGTGGTGATGACGAGCCAGCGGTCCCCGATCCGGATCGCCGCGCCGTCGTCCATGGCCGCGAGGCCGATCTCGACGCCGTCCGCCCGCACGTCGGCCGCCCCGGCGAGGAAGACCCCTTCGATCAGGGCGCGCATGGCCCGGCCGCCGGCGCCGTACTTCATGGAGATCTTCTCGTCGAGGATCGCGGGGCGCGGGGTGAGGAGCGTGGTCATGGCGCGGCCTCCGCGGCGGGCCGGGGATCGTTGAACGCCCGCAGGTCCGGCCGGCCGCCGTACTGGTGCCAGATGCGGCAGGCGCCCTCGCTCGACACCATGCAGGCGCCCACGGGCCGGTCGGGCACGCACTCCTTGCCGAACAGGGGGCAGTCGTGGGGCGAGGCGAGCCCGGAGAGGATGCCGCCGCAGATGCAGTCCTTGACGAGGGCCGGCGGGGCATAACCCCAGAGCGGAGCGAGGTCGATCGCGAACCGCCGCCGGGCGTCCGCGTCCGCGAACTCCTCCCGCAGGCGGAGGTTGCCGTCCGGCACGTAGGCGATCCCCCGCCAGTCGCCCCCGGCGGTCTCGAACACGCGCCAGAGCTGCTCCTGGGCCCGGAGGTTCCCCTCCTTCGTCACGCAGCGCGGGTACATGTTGGCCACCTCGGGGCGGCCGTCCCGCACCAGCTCCAGGAGCTTCACGAGGCCGGCCAGGATGTCCAGCGGCTCGAAGCCGGCCACGACGACCGGGCGGCCGTACTTCGCGGCGAAGGGCTCGAAGATCCCCCAGCCGGTGATGGTGGCGGCGTGGCCCGCGCCCAGGAAGCCCTCGACCCGGGAGCCGGGGATCTCGGCCACGATCTCCATGGCCGGCAGGATGTACTTGTGGGCCGAGAGGATCGTGAAGTTCTCCGGCCGGTCCGGGGCGAGCACCACCGCCGCCGTGGCCACGGCCGTGGTCTCGAAGCCGGTCGAGAAGAAGACCACCTCTTCCCGCGTCGAGCGGGCGAGGTCCACGGCCTGGGTGACGCTGTAGACCACGTCCACCTTCGCCCCCTCGGACTGGGCGTCGCCCAGCGACCGGGCCGTGCCCGGCACCTTCAGCATGTCGCCATAGGTGGCGACCCGCACGCCGCCCTGGGCCAGCGCCACCGCCTCGTCCACCTCGGGAAGGTCGGTCACGCACACCGGGCAGCCCGGCCCCATGATGAGGTCGATCTCCGGCGGAAAGGCGGCCCGCAGCCCGAAACGGGCGATGGCCTGCTCGTGGCTGCCGCAGACGTGCATCAGGGTGACGGACTCGCGGCCGATCTCCCGCGCCAGGCGGAGGAGCTCCCCGGCCAGGGCCCGGCCCCGGGCCGGATCGCGGAACTTGAGCTGGGAGAAGCCGGAATCGGCGCTAACCGCCATGGCGGTCCTCCTCCCCCTTCCCGGCCGCGATCTCGCCGCGGACGTCCGCGGCCATCAGATCCTCCGGGAGGCCGCTGCCGTTCGCGGCGAGCAGGCTCTCGTAGAGGGCGAGCGTCTCCGCGATGTCCTCGGCGGGGATGCGGCGGATCGCGTACCCCACGTGGTTCAGGACGTAGTCGCCCGGCGCCACCGGCTCGTCCACGATCTCCAGCCGGATCTGCCGGCGGATCCCCCAGAAATCGACCGTGGCGAGGAAGCCGTCGACCTCGATCACCTTTCCCGGAACTCCCAGGCACATCAGGCACCTCCTTGATTTGCGACGGCGTCCGCCACCAGGGCCTGCCCCAGAGAGAGCCCGCCGTCGCCCGGCGGCACCTCCCGGTGCAGGAAGACCTGGGGGCCTCGAGGGCCGCCCGCCAGCCGTTCGACGATCCGTTCGGCCAAGAGAGCGTTCTGGAAACATCCCCCCGTGAGCACCACCGGAAGATCGCCGCGCGCTTTGAGAGCGGTGCGGACGACCTCTTCCACGGCGGCTGAAAGGGCGTTGTGGAACTTCGCGGAGATCGTGGCCGGCGACCGCCCGGCCACGAGGTCGGCCACGGCGGCGCGCACGAGCGGCCGGGGGTCCACCTCCCAGGGTGTCGACGCCGTGTCCAGCTCGAACGGGTAGCTGCGCCGCTCGCCCGGGTCCGCCGCCAGGTTCCAGATCGTGGCCACCTCGCCCTCGTAGCGCGAGACCGCCCGCCCCAGCCCGAGGGCGCCCAGGGCGTCGAACCAGCGGCCCACGCCGCGGGCGCGGGGCGAGTTGAGCCCGGCCTCGATCATCCGCCGGACCACGGCGACGGACCGGACGTCCCGGTCCGCGAAGAGCGGCAGGGAGGCGAGCGGCGCATCGCCCGCGAAGGCGTCGTCCAGCACGGCGAGCGCGAGCCGCCACACCTCGCGGACCGCGAGATCCCCGCCGGCCAGCGGGATCGGCCGGAAGGTGGCGATCCGCTCGAAGCCGCCGAAGCCCGCGAGGAGGAATTCGCCCCCCCACGCCGTGCCGTCCGTCCCCAGCCCGGTGCCATCGAAGGCCACGCCCAGGACCGGGCCGGAGAGCCCGTGCTCCGCCATGGCGCTCGCCACGTGCGCGTGGTGGTGCTGCACGCCGACCTTGACCGCCTCCGGCCGCGTGAGCGCGTAGACCGTCGAGAGGTACTCCGGATGGAGGTCGTGGGCCACCACTTCGGGGCGGACCCCCACCAGCTTCTCCAGGGCCTGGATCGATTCCTTGTACGAAGCGAAGGTCTCCACTGTCTCGAGATCCCCCACGTGGGGGCCGAGCCAGGCCGCGTCGCCCGCCGCGAGGCAGACCGTGTTCTTGAGATGCGCCCCGCACGCGAGCACCGGCCGGGCCACGGGGCGGACGAGGGCGATGGGCCGGGGCACGTAGCCCCGCGAGCGGCGCAGCACCGTGGGAGCGCCGGCGATCACCCGCGCCACCGAGTCGTCGCAGCGGCTCGCGATCTCGCGGTCGTGGAGGAGGAAGAGGTCGGCGATCCCGCCCAGCCGCTCCAGGGCCTCGCCGTTGTCCCGCGCGATCGGCTCCTCCGAGAGGTTCCCCGAGGTCATCACCAGCGGCCGGTCCGTCCCGGCGAGGAGAAGGTGATGGAGCGGGGTGTAGGGGAGCATCACGCCGACGAGCGGATTGTCCGGCGCCACCTCCGGGCAGAGGACGCCCTCCCGCCGGCGGGGGAGGAGCACGATCGGCCGTTCGACCGAGGCGAGCAGCTCCCGCTCCTTGGGACTGGCCATGGCGATCCGGAGCGCCGCCTCGACGTCCCGCACCATCACGGCGAAAGGCTTCGCGTCCCGGCGTTTCCGCTGCCGCAGGCGCTCGACCGCTTCCCCTGAGGTGGCATCGCACGCGAGGTGAAATCCGCCGAGCCCTTTGAGCGCCACGATGAAGCCGGCCTCCAGGGCCCGGGCCGCGGAGAGCAGGGGATCGGCGACGTCCAGCCGCTTCCCCTCGGGCGAGGCCGCCCAGAGCCGCGGCCCGCACACCGGGCAGGCGTTCGGCTGGGCGTGGAAGCGGCGGTCTTCCACCCGCTCGTATTCGGAGCGGCACTCGGGGCACATGGAAAAGGCGGCCATGGTGGTGGCCGCCCGGTCGTAGGGGATGTCTTGGGCGATGGTAAATCGCGGCCCGCAGCTCGTGCAGTTGGTGAACGGATACCGGTAGCGCCGGTCCGCGGGATCCGCGATCTCCTGGAGGCAATCGGGGCACGTGGCGAGGTCGGGCGGAATGGAGACCTGGCGGTCGCAGTCCCCCTGAACGCTGGGCACGATGACGAAGTCCGTCACCCCCTCCGCCGGAATCGGCCGGCAGCGGATCTCCCGGATGGCGGCGGCTGGCGGCGGAGCGTTGCGGAGGCGGGCGAGAAAGGCATCGAGGGCCGCCGTGGGACCGAACGCGTCGATCTCCACCCCGTGCGCGTCGTTGCGCACCCGGCCGCCCAACCCCTCTTCCCGGGCCAGCCGATACACCCAGGGGCGGAATCCCACCCCCTGGACAGTGCCGCGGATCTCGATGTGCCGGCCGGCGGGAAACATGGAGCATTTTTAAGCCCCGCGCTCCGCCGCCGCGATACCTTTCGAGAGGGCCGGGTTGCCGCGGGAAGGTGGTTTGGCGGCCTACCCGGCGGGGTGGGGACTCTGAAAATCCGGCCGGCTTGCCTCCGCCGGGGCCCTCACCTCCCCGCCCCTCCTCTCCCAGCCCCCTCCCACCCGCCGGGAGAGGAGGGAGCTTCAGACGTTTTTGCAAGGGCTCCCTCTCCCGGCGGCAGGGAGGGGGCTGGGAGAGGGTTGGGGTGAGGGCCGGGCGGCGAAGCCGCCCGGTTCGGC
>DATHUD010000208.1:0-2307 GCA_035462575.1 Thermoanaerobaculia bacterium
CAATGTCCACTAAGAGATTACGGAACTCGGAGCGCAGGTCCTTGAAATAACCACCTTCAGTCGCTCGCCCTTCGCATACGATCAGAACCCGTCGCCTCGGTTCCCGCTGAGGTGCACGCCGACGGATTTCCTGTGACCTCCCGCGACCCCGCCTAGGCATCCTCGGTCACCGGAATCGGCTCGATGAAGGGGATGGCCCCGTAGCGGCCTTGGAGATAGCCCCGCTCGAGGTTTTCGAATTTCCGTGGCTTGAAGTCGGTCAGCGGGTACAGGTGTGTGGCTCCTTCATCGTCTTTCTCGACGAACCAGATCTGATCTCTATACAGGAGCGGAGCCTCGGAGGGGCTACTCAGCAGATTGGTATCATGCGTATTGAAAATCAACTGAGCGTTCTTCGGGTTTCGTTTGGGATCCTGGAAGATGCGGATCAACTCGATGGCAAGGAGTGGGTGCAGGCTGGAGTCGAGCTCGTCGATGCAGAGAACACCGCCCCTGTCCAGAATCCCTAGAACGGGCCCGGCCAGTGAAAACCACGCCTGTGTACCCCGTGATTCCTCGCTCAACGCCAGGGAAACGGGAGATCCCTTGGTCTGGTGCTGGAACTCGAGGACACTATTGGCGCCTTCAGCCCAGTTGCTCTCCAGGGTGCGGCCTTTCCTGTCTCTGACAGGCTTCTTGCCAAGTTTGATATTGTTGATTCCCAAGTCGGCTGCCCGGATGAATTCAATCACCTCGCTCGGCTTGTTCTCCAGCATGCGGACGGTGGACAGAGTCCAATAGCCTTGCCTTGCGGGGTTCCCGAAGACCAGATTGCTGGAGAACCAGGAGTACACGCCGAGGAGCGCTTCGTGAGCATTCCCGGCGGCAGCAGAGAGAAAGAGGCTATTGGCGCGAGTCAAACTCTCGATCGTTCGATTCCTGCCCTTGAGCTGCCTTCCAAAGCTGAAAGGCTCTGTTGCACTGGCCTCTCGGGTGAACCAGATTTGTCTGCGTCTGTTCGGATAGGAGAACAGCCATTCCTCGAGGATCTTCTCCGAGTCCAGCTTGAAGCCGTATTGGAATCTCACCCCGTCGAGCAGGAAATCAGCTTCGAAGGAAGAGGGCTCTTCACTGCTCGCCTGATCCAGAAGAAAGGGCTCTCTGGGAATGGGGCCTTCCGGCGGCCACGTGCGATGCGACTCCGAGACGGCGTCGCGCATGAACTTGAGAGCCTCGAGGACGTTCGATTTCCCGGCCGCGTTGGCGCCATAGATCCCCGCAACCCGCAAAAGGTCCGCGTCCAAGCCTTCAAGGGCAACGAGGTTGTCGCGGCCGTCCCGGAAGGCAGCCACCATTGACAGTTCCTGCTCGTCGCGGAGGGATCTGAAGTTGGAGACGCGAAAGCGGATGAGCATGCTGTGCTCCGGGTCAGGGGACCTGCGTCCTACTGTTTAAGGCTCCTTCGCGCAGATTTTCTGCGCAAACAGGGCTGAGAGGATTATACCCCCGCTCTGGAGAAAACGCTCTCAGGCCATCGCGAAGTGCTCCGCGACCGCCCGGCGCAGACGCCCGTCCACCCAGCGGTTCGCGAGGTCGAAGCCTCTCCGGAGGAGGGGGTGTCCCGCGGCGGCCCGCTGCTGGAAGTCGAGGAGGGCGTCCCGCTGGTCGGGGCGGAAGGAGAGCAGGGCGGGGTAGAAGAGGGCGGCGTTCAGGGCGATCCGGTCGCTCATCAGGCGGCGGTCGAGGGCGCGGACGTGGTTTCCCACCTCGGCGGAGGACATGGTCGCGTGCTCCCAGTAGGGGGCCATGCTGCGGAGGTTTTCCATCACGCGGAGGCCGAAGCGCTCGCGGTTCTCGGGCCGGAGGAGGGGGACCCCGGCGACCCGGGTGCTGAAGGTGGCGAGGAAGTAGAAATCAGGCGGGCTCTCGGCGAGGAACCGGTAGGTGCGGTCGAGGGTCTCGGGCGTCTCGCCGGGGAAGCCCACGATGAGCGAGACGAGGCTCGTGAGGCCGTGCTTGCGGCAGTTCCGGAGGGCGCGGGCGTTCGCCTCCACGGTGCAGGCCTTGTCCATGTTGTCGAGGAGCTGCGCGTCGCCCGACTCGATGCCGATCTGCACCTGGTGGGCTCCGGCCTCTTTCATGAGGACGACGGTCTCCTCGTCCGCGAGATCGTCCGCCCGGGCGTAGCAGACCCATTGGACGCGGATGTTCCTCTCGATCAGCAGACGGCAGAGCTCTTGGAGGCGCGGGCGGGGCATGGTGAAGAGGGAGTCGAGGCAGGTGATGGTCTCGACCCCGAGCTCTTTGACGTACCGCTCCCAGTCGTCG
>DATHUD010000209.1:0-6983 GCA_035462575.1 Thermoanaerobaculia bacterium
CTGAGCCTGGACGAGATCCTCCCCAGCCTGACCGGCGGGGCCGAGCTGTTGCTGAGCGACGACGCCATGCTCGCCTCTGGGGCAAGCTTCCTGGAAGGCTGCCGGGAGCGCGGGATCACCGTGCTGGTCCTCCCCACCGCCTACTGGCACGAGATCGCGGCCCGGCTGGACGCGGAGGACCTCGCCCTGCCGCCGGGCCTGCGCCTGGTGAGCGCCGGCGGCGAGCGCCTCCTGCCCGAGAGGCTCGCGGCCTGGCAGCGCCGCTTCCCGTCCCGCCCCCTCTTCAACACCTACGGGCCCACGGAGGCGACCATCCAGGTCACGGCCGTGGACCTGAACGTCCCGGGGAGGAACGGGCGGCCCGAGGTGCCCATCGGCCGGCCCCTGCCGGGCGCCGGAGTCTGGCTGCTGGACCCCCGGCCGGAGGTCCCGGAGCCGGTGCCGCCGGGTGTCGCGGGGGAGGTCTGCCTGGGCGGGAGCCTCCTCGCCCGCGGCTACCTCGGCCAGCCGGACCGCACGGCCGAGCGCTTCGTCCCCCACCCGTTTCCGGACGCTCCGGGAGCCCGCCTCTACCGGACCGGGGACCTCGCCCGCTTTCTGGCGGACGGGAGCCTGGAGTTCGCGGGCCGGATCGACGGCCAGATCAAGGTGCGCGGCTACCGCGTCGAGCCCGGGGAGGTGGAAGCCGTGCTGGCGCGCCATCCCGGGGTCGAGGCCGCGGCCGTCATCCCCTGGGGCCAGCGGCTCGCCGCCTACGTGGTGCCCCGCCCGCCGGCCCCCACGGCGGGCGAGATCCGATCCTTCCTGGCCGGGTCGCTCCCCGAGCCGCTGGTGCCGCAGGACGTCCTCTTCCTCGACGAGCTGCCCAGGACGCCCCACGGCAAGGTGGACCGGCGGGCGCTCCCAGCCCCCTCCGGGGAGAGCGCGGAGGCAGAGGCCGTGCCGCCGCGGACCGAGGCGGAGCGGGCCATCGCCGGGATCTGGCGCGAGGCCTTGGGGGTCGAGAAGGTCGGGGCTCACGACAACTTCTTCGAGCGGGGCGGGCACTCCCTCGCCCTCGCGCAGGTCCACGTGCTCTTAAAGGAGCGGCTCGGCCGCGAGGTCTCGATCGTGGACCTGTTCCGGTATCCCACGGTCTCCTCCCTCGCCCGCCACCTCGCGCTTCCCGAGACCGCAGAGCCGCCGGCCCGGGAGCGCCGCCCCGCGGCCCGGCCCGGCCGCTTCCTGGAAGCCCGGAAGCGCATGGCCGCGACCCCACCGGCTGCAGCACCCTGGGGAGCCGGAGCCGAGGCGCTGCACGCCCGGCTGTCGCGGGCCTCGGCTTCGTTCCTGCGCTTTGCCGCGGCCCACCCCGAGGCCCTGGAGCGTTCCCGCTTCGCGGAGCTCGATCACCACGGGGTCGGCAGCCCCTACCCGCTCCAGCCCTGGCCCGCCTTCGTCGACCGGGCCCGCGTGGCGGAGATGGAGCGCGTGAGCACCGGCCTCGCCCGGCTGATCAAGAGCCTGCCCCGCCGCGTCTTCGGCAACGACCCCGAGCGCCTCCGGGAGGCCTACGACCTGCCCAGCGCCGATCTGGCGCGGATGATGGTCCAGCCGCCGGACGGCCTCGCCGCCGCCATCGGCCGGGGCGACTTCCTGGACTCGGGCCAGGGCTTGAAGTGCCTGGAGTTCAACATGCTGAGCGCCCTGGGCGGCTGGGAGGCCCCGCTCTGGGCCGAGGCGTACCTGCGGGTGCCGGTGCTCGACCGCTTCCTGCGCGAGGAGCGGCTCCGCGTGGCCAGCCGCGACACCGTGGCCCTGCTCCTCGCCCACGCGGTGGCCGAGGCCCGGGAGCTCTCCGACGGCGAGATCAACGTGGCTCTGGTGACGCCCGAGCACACGGCCGCTCACGGGCAGCACCTGGAGGCCTGGCTCGCCGGCCGCTACGCCGAGGCCCTCCGCCGCGAGGCGCCGGGCACGCCGGGCGCCCTGGCGATCCTCCCCTACGCGGGATTGCGGGAGCGGGCGGGAGCGCTGTGGGCCGGAGACCGGCGCATCCACGCGGCCGTGGAGCTCCACGAGGAGGGGACGGCGGCCCCCGCCCTGCGCTGCTTCCGGGCCGGCCGCCTCAAGCTCTTCAATGCGCCGGTGCGGGCCGTGCTCACCGACAAGCGCAACCTGGCCCTCCTGTCGGAGCTGGGGGACGCAGGGGACCTCCTGAGCCCGGAGGAGCGGGAGCTTGTGGCAAGGCACGTGCCCTGGACCCGGCGGCTCGCCCCGGCGGCGGCCTCCTGGCGCGGCCGGGAGGTCTGGCTGCCCGAGCTGGCCCTCTCGTCCCGCGAGGAGCTGGTGATCAAGAAGGCCCGCGCCGGCCGGGGCTCCGCGGTCCACGTAGGGGTCGCGACGCCGGAGGCTTTGTGGCGCGAGCGGGTCGCGAGCGCCCTTTCCGAAGGGGACTGGATCGTCCAGGAGCGGGTCGAGCCGCTCCCGTACGTCCACCAGCAGGGCGAGCGGGGGTGGGGGCCCCACGACGTGGTCTGGGGGCTTTTCGTCCTGGGCGACCGCTACGGGGGGGGCTTCCTGAGTCTCGCTCCCCGCGAGGCGCGCACCGGAATCGAGGGAGGGGTCGTCAATGTGATGCGCGGAGCGACGGTAGGGGTGATCTTCGAGGTGTTGAACGATGAGTGAAAACGGGATCGCGATCGTGGGCATGGCGGGCCGGTTCCCCGGCGCGGCCGATCTGGAACGGTTCTGGGAGAACCTGGCCGCCGGGATCGAGTCGGTCACCGTCTTCAGCCGCGAGGAGCTGGAGGCCGCCGGGGTCGATCCCGCTCTCCTCGACGATCCGGCCTACGTGCCGGCCCGGGCGGTCGTGGACGGCGCCGAGCGGTTCGACGCCGAGCTCTTCGGCTACAGCCCCCGCGAGGCCGAGGTGATGGACCCGCAGCACCGGCTGCTCCTGGAATGCGCCTGGGAGGCCCTCGAACACGCGGGCTACAATCCCTGGCGGTACGACGGGCTGATCGGCGTCTACGCCGGCGCCGGCCCGAACACCTATCTGCTCTTCAACCTCGCCGCGAACCGCGAGGTCCTGGCCGCCGTCGGCCACTTCCAGGCCATCCTGGGCAACGGCGGCGACTATCTGACGACCCGGCTCTCCTACAAGCTGGGTCTCAAGGGGCCGAGCCTCACGGTGCAGACGGCCTGCTCCACCTCGCTCGTGGCCGTGCACCTGGCCGTCCAGAGCCTCTGGAACGGCGAGTGCGACATGGCGCTGGCCGGCGGGGTCCGGCTCACCGTGCCGCGGCCGGCCGGCTACCTGCACCAGACCGACGGCATCCTCTCTCCTGACGGCCACTGCCGTCCCTTCGACTCCGCGGCCCGGGGGACGATCGACGGCGAGGGCGCGGGGCTCGTGGTCCTGAAGCGCCTGGAGGACGCTCTTGCGGACGGCGACCACGTCCACGCCGTGATTCTGGGCACCGCCATCAACAACGATGGCGCCGTGCGGGTCGGCTACACCGCGCCCGGTGTCGAAGGGCAGGTCAGCGTGGTGTCCATGGCCCAGGCCGTGTCCGCGGTCCACCCCGAGACGATCGGGTTCCTCGAGGGGCACGGCACCGCGACCCCCCTGGGCGACCCGATCGAGGTGTCCGCCCTGCGGCAGGTCTTCGAGGCGGCGACCTCCCGCAAGGCCTTCTGCGCCCTGGGATCGGTCAAGGGCAACCTCGGGCATCTCGACGCGGCCGCCGGGGTGGCCTCCCTGATCAAGGCGGCGCTGGCCCTGGAGCACTGCGCCATCCCGCCGACGCCGCACTTTACGCGGCCGAACCCGCGGCTGGAGCTGGAGCACAGCCCCTTCTTCGTCAACGCCGAGCTCCTGCCCTGGCCCGCCGGACCGGAGCCCCGGCGGGCGGCCGTGAGCTCCTTCGGCATGGGCGGCACGAACGCCCACGCCATCCTGGAGGAGGCCCCGTCCATCCCGCCGGGCGACCCGGCCGGGCCCTGGCAGCTCCTCGTGCTCTCGGCCGCGAGCGCCCCCGCCCTGGAGGCGGCGACGGACCGCCTGGCCAACCACCTGGCCCGCCACCCCGGACTGGACCTCGCGGACGTGGCCTTCACCCTCCAGGTGGGCCGGCAGGAGCTGGCTCACCGGCGGATGCTGGTCTGCCAAAGCCTGGAGGAAGCGCGGGACGCGCTCGACTCGCGCGACCCCGCAAAGGTCTTCTCGGGCTTCGTGGACCCCGAAAACAGCGGCTCGACCGCGGCCGAAGGGTCCGAGGATCTCGAGACGCTCGGCCGGCTCTGGCTCTCGGGGGCCGAGGTGGACTGGCGGGCCCTCCACGCGGGCGAGCGCCGGCTGCGGCTCCCTCTGCCCACCTACGCCTTCCAGCGCCAGCGCTACTGGATCGGCGCGCGGGCCGAGCCGCGGCCCGAGGCCCCGCCGCCGCCCCGCGAGGCCCGGCAGCCCCGCCCCCTGGGCGCTCCCTACGTGCAACCGCGCACCGGCCTCGAGCAACGGGTGGCCGGCCTGTTCGAGGATCTCCTCGGCTTCGCGCCGGTGGGGGCCACGGACAACTTCTTCGAGATGGGCGGGCACTCCCTCCTCGGCCTGCAGCTCCTCTCCCGGGTGAAGAGCGAGCTGGGCGCGGAGGTGCGGCTCGAATGGCTGTTCCAGGCCCCGACGGTGGAGAACCTGGCGGAGCTGATCGCCGTCATCGAGGAAGAGACAGGGGCGAGCGCCGCCGCGGACGCCATCCCCCGGATCCCGCGGGACGGAGACCTCCCCCTCTCCTTCGCCCAGGAGCGGCTCTGGTTCCTCGACCGCCTCGATCCGGGGACCCCCACCTTCAACTTGACCGAGGCCGTGCGCCTGACCGGCGCCCTCGACGTGGCCGCCCTCGGCCGCGCCATGGCCGAGGTCGTCCGCCGGCACGAGGCGCTGCGCACCGCCTTCGTGGACCTTCAAGGCCGTCCCGCCCAGCGGATCCTGCCCGCCGTCGAAGTCCCCCTGCCGCTCGCGGACCTCTCGGCTCTGCCGCAGGAGCGCCGCGAGGCCGAGGCCGGGCGGCTCGCCGTCCGCGCGGGCGACCGCCGGTTCGACCTCTCGCGGCCTCCGCTCCTCGCGGCCGAGGCCTACCGCCTGGCGCCGGACCATCACGCGGTCGTGCTCGTCCTCCACCACATCGTGGGCGACGGCTGGTCGAGCAACGTCCTCCTCTCGGACCTGACCGAGGTCTACCGCGCCTTGACGGCCGGCGAGCCCCCTCGCCTGCCCGAAATGCCGATCCAGTACGCGGACTTCGCGAGCTGGCAGCGCACCCGGGTCGGCGAGGAGGAGATCGCGCGGCAGATGGCGGACTGGCGCGAGCGGCTGGCCCCGCCCCTGCCCGTCCTCGCGCTCCCCACGGACCGGCCGCGGTCCGCGGTCCGGACCTTCCGCGGCACGAGCGAGGTCCTGACCCTGCCGCCGGAGCTGGCCGGCCGCCTGCGCGGCCTCGGCGCGGAGCGGGGGGCCACCCCGTTCATGGTGCTGCTCGCGGGATTCTCCCTCCTCCTCTCCCGCTGGAGCGGCCAGGAAGACCTGATCGTCGGCTCGCCCATGGCCGGCCGCGACCGCCGGGAGCTGGAGCCTCTGATCGGCATCTTCCTCAACATGCTCCCCCTGCGGATCGACCTCGCGGGCGGCCCGCTGTTCCGGGACCTGCTCGACCGGGTGCGCGAGACCGCCCTCGCCGCCTACGCCCGCCAGGACGTGCCCGTCGAGCGCCTCATCGCGGAGGTCCGGACCGAGCGCGACCTCTCGCGCTCGCCCCTGTTCCAGGTGCTGTTCAACCTCCAGGCCTTCCCCCACGCGGCCTTCGACGTGCCCGGCCTCGCGATCGAGGCCCTGCCGCTCTCCGAGCTTCCGTCGCGGTTCGACCTCACGATCTACGCGGAGGAGGTCCGGGGCGAAGGGATCTCCCTGGACCTGGTCTACAACGCCGACCTCTTCGACCGCGCCACGATGGCGGGTCTCCTCACCCAGTTCCGGCACATCCTGGAGCGGGCCGCGGCGGCGCCGGACACCCCCGTCTCCCGGATCTCCCTCGTGACGCCGGAGGCCGCGGCCGTCCTGCCCGATCCCCGCGCCCCGCTCGCGGCCGGCGACCGGACGGGGACCGTGCACGAGCGCTTTGCGGAACAGGCGCGGCTCCATCCGGACCGCCCCGCGGTGACGGATTCCCGCGGGATGTGGACCTACGGCGAGCTCGCCGCGCGCGCCGGCGAGCTCGCCGGAAGGCTGCGGGCCCTGGGGATTGGACCGGGCGACGTCGTCGCGGTCCTCGCCCAACGCAGCGCGCCGCTGGTCCAGGCGCTCCTCGCCGTGCTGGACGCGGGCGCCGCGTTCCTGATCCAAGATCCGGCCCATCCGGCGCCGCGCCGGGAGGCCGCGCTGCGCCAGGCCGCGCCGCGCGCACGCATCGAGATCGGCGCCGACGGCGGGCTGGAGGTCCTCCCCGAGACCGGATCGGCACGAATCTCGGTTCCCGAGGGCCTCGCCTACGTGGCCTTCACCTCCGGCTCGACGGGAGAGCCCAAGGGCATCCTGGGCACGCACGGCCCCCTGGCCCACTTCTGTTCCTGGCACGCGGAGACTTTTGGCCTCGGCGCGGACGACCGCTTCAGCCTCCTTTCCGGGCTCTCGCACGATCCGCTGCTGCGGGACGTCTTCACCCCGCTCGCGGTAGGCGCCCTGCTGTGCATCCCCGAGGCGGACGACCTGGGCTCGCCCGCACGCCTCGCCGGCTGGATGGCGCGGAGCCGCGTCTCCGTCTGCCACCTGACCCCGGCCTTCGGACAGATCCTGGCCGACGGCGGCACGGCCCTTCCGGACCTGCGCCATGCCTTCTTCGGGGGCGACGTGCTGACCGAGAGCGACGTGGCCCGCCTGCGGGCCGTGGCGCCGGCCGCCGACTGCATCAACGTCTACGGCACGACCGAGACCCCTCAGGCGGTGGCCT
>DATHUD010000210.1:0-9934 GCA_035462575.1 Thermoanaerobaculia bacterium
GCGCCTCGGCGCGGAACCTCTCGCGGGCCCGCTCCACGGGCTCGAACAGCGCGGAGAGGTCCTCGACCGGCAGGGCGAACGGCGCGGCCGGCCCGATCCGCTGGACCGGCCGGCCGGCCCCCACGGGGAACGTGGTGCGCAGCACCTCGTGGCGGTGCACGATCTCGCTCAAGGTCCGCCCGGCCGCGGCCACGTCCAGGGGGCCCTCGATGCGCAGGGCCCCGGTCAGGTTGTACGCCGGGCTCTCGGGCTCGAGGTGCCAGAGGAACCAGAGGCGCTGCTGCGCGACGGAGAGCGGAAGCTCGCCGTCGCGCGGCACCGGCCGGATCGGCGGCAGCTCGCTCCCCGCCCCGGCGTGGACCGCCTCCCGCACCCTCTGCGCCAGCTCCGCGACCGTCGGGCCCTCGAACAGGGCGCGCACCCGCAGCTCGACCCCGAAGACCTCGCGCAGGCGCGAGGCGAGCCGCATGGCCAGCAGCGAGTGCCCGCCCAGGGCGAAGAAGCTCTCGTCGACGCCGACCCGCGGGCGGCCCAGGAGCTCCGCCCAGAGGCCCGCGATCACCTCTTCGAAGGGATCGCGCGGCGCCGCCCCCGGCTTCGCCGGGCCCGGCTCTTCGGGAGCCGGCAGGGCCCGCCGGTCGACCTTGCCGTTGGGGTTCTTCGGCAGGGAGTTGAGAGCGACGAACACGGCCGGCACCATGACCGCGGGGAGCCTGTCGCCCAGCCGCTCGCGCAGGGCGGAGCTCTCGACCGCGTCGCCCGCCACGTAGGCCACCAGCCGCCGGTCCCCCGGCCGGTCCTCGCGCACCACGGCCACCGCCTCGCGGATCCCGGGCTGCGCCAGGAGCGCCGCCTCGATCTCCCCCAGCTCGATCCGGAAGCCGCGGATCTTCACCTGGTGGTCGGTCCGCCCCAGGATCTCGAGCCTCCCGTCCGCCAGCCGGCGCGCCAGATCGCCGGTGCGGTAGAGGCGGGCCCCGGCGGCGCCGGACGGATCGGGCACGAAGCGCCCGGCCGTCAGGTCCGGCCGCCCGTGATAGCCGCGGGCGAGGCCTTCGCCGCCGATCGCCAGCTCGCCGGCCACCCCCACGGGAACGAGCTCGCCGTGGCGCGAGAGCACGTAGAGGGTGGTGTTCGCCAGCGGCCCGCCGGCCGGCACCGGCCCCTCGCCCGGCCCGACCCGCAGCGCGGCCGACCAGACCGTGGTCTCGGTCGGGCCGTAGACGTTCCACAGCTCGGCCACCCGCGGCAGCAGACGGTCCGCGAGCCCGCGCGGCAGCGCCTCGCCGCCGCACAGCGCGCGGAGCCCCGGCCGCCCCGGCCACCCGCCGTCCACCAGCAGGGTCCAGGTGGCCGGTGTGGCCTGCAGGCAGGTGGCGCCGGAGGATTCGAGCGCTGCGGCCAAGAGCGCCGCGTCCCCCGCCGTCTCGCGGCCCACCAGCTCGATGCGCGCCCCCACGGTCAGCGGCAGGAGCAGCTCGGTGACCGCGATGTCGAACGACACGGTCGTCACCGCCATCATCACGGCGCCCGCCTCGAGGCCCGGCCGCGCGGCCATCGCCGCCAGGTAGTTGGCCACGGCCCGGTGGCGCACCTCCACCCCCTTGGGCCGGCCCGTGGACCCCGAGGTGTAGATCACGTAGGCCAGGTTTTCCGGCAGCGCGCGGCAGAGCGGCCCCGCCGGCTCCTCGTCCGGCTCCGCGTCCAGCAGGGCGAGCTCCCGTTCGCTCAGCACGACCCGGGCTCCGCAATCCTCGAGGATGAGATCCAGGCGCTCTTGCGGATGGGCGGGGTCCAGGGGCACCCAGGCCCCCCCGGCCTTGAGCACGCCGAGCATCGCCACGAGCAGCCGCGGCGAGCGCCCGGCGCAGATCGCCACCCGCGCCTCGGGCCCCACCCCCAGCCGCGCCAGCCGGCGGGCCAGTCTCTCCGCGCGGCGGTCGAGCTCGGCGTAGGTGAGCGACTCCCCCTCGAACGACACCGCCACGGCCCCGGGAGCGCGCTTCACCTGCGCCTCGATCCCGTCGAGCAGCGTCGCCCCGGGACCCGGCTCCACCGCCGTGTCGTTCCACTCCGCCCGGAGCTGGTGGCGCTCGGCCGGGGTCAGGACGGCCAGGTCGCAAAGAAGGGTTTCGGGCGCCGCCGCGGCGCTCTCCAGAAGAGAGACCAGGTGCGCAGCCAGGCGCAGGACGGTCGTCCGGTCGAACAGGCCGGCGCGGTATTCGAAGAGGCCGTGAAGCTCCCCGTCCTCTTCGGTCACGCTGAGCAGCAGGTCGAACTTCGCCACCCCGGCCTCGGCGCCGAAGGGCGACAGCTCCAGGTCTCCCACCCGCACGCCGGAGCGCTCCACGTTCTGCAGGATGAGCATCACCTGGAACAGCGGCGTGTGGGCGAGCGAGCGCTCCGGGGAGAGCTCCTCGACCAGCCGCTCGAAGGGGAGGTCCTGGTGCGCGTAGGCCGCGAGCGCCAGGTCCCGCACCTGGCCGAGCAGCCCCTCGAAGCTCCGGCCCGCATCCACCCGGGAGCGCATCACGAGCGTGTTGACGAAGAATCCGATGAGCCCTTCGGTCTCGACGTGGCGGCGGCCCGCGATCGGGGTCCCCACGCTGACGTCGGGCTGGCCGGAGAGGCGGGCCAGCAGGGCCTGGAAACCCGCCAGGAGCGGCATGAACAGGGTCAGCGCCCGCCGCTGGCAGAGCTCGGCGAGCGACCGCGCGAGCGCTGGGGGCAGGGAGAGCCGGAGCAGCTCTCCCCGCGAGCTCGCGACCGGCGGGCGCGGCCGGTCGAGAGGCAGCGGGAGCAGGGGCAAAGCGCCGGCGAGCTGCTCGCGCCAGGCGGCGAGCTGGCGCTCCAGCACCTCGCCCTGCAGCCACTCCCGCTGCCACGCCGCGAAGTCCGCGTACTGCACCGGCAGCTCGGGCAGCGGCGACGGCCTCCCCGCGGCGAACGCCGCGTAGAGCGCGGTCACCTCCCGCTCCAGCACGCCCAGGGACCAGGCGTCGCTCGCGATGTGGTGGGTGGAGAGGAGCAGGACGTGGTCCCGCGCGGCGAGGCGCAGGAGCCGCCCGCGCACGGGGATCTCGCGCGCCAGGTCGAACGGGGCGAGCGCCTCGGCGCGCGCCGCGCGCCGCGCCTCCTCTTCGGGGTCCGGGAGGGCCGAGAGGTCCTGCACCGGGAGCGCGAGCCGCGCGGCCGGATCGATGCGCTGCGCCGGCCTGCCGTCCGCCGCGGGGAAGGTGGTGCGCAGGACCTCGTGGCGGCGCACGATCTCTCCCAGGGTGCGCTCGATCAGCCCGGGGTCCAGGGCGCCGCTTATGCGCAGGGCCTTGGGGTTGTTGTACACCGGGCTCTCCGGCTCGAGCTGCCAGAGGAACCAGAGGCGCTGCTGCGCGAACGACAGCGGGAGCTCGCGGTCCCGCGGCACCGGCCGGACCGGCGGGAGCTCGATCCCCGCCCCGGCGTGGAAGGCGGCCTCGACCCTCTCCGCCAGCCGGGCGACGGTCGGCCCCTCGAACAGGGCGCGCAGCGGAAGCTCGATGTGGAAGGCCTGGCGCACGCGCGAGACGAGCTGCGTCGCCACCAGCGAGTGCCCGCCGAGCTCGAAGAAGCTCTCGTCGATGCCGACCCGCGGCCGGCCCAGGAGCTCCGCCCAGATCCCAGAGAGCACCTCTTCGAACGGGTTGCGCGGCGCCGCGACCGGCCTGGCGGCCGCCGCGAGCAGCTCCTCGGGAGCCGGCAGCGCCGCCCGGTCGACCTTGCCGTTGCGGTTCAACGGGAACTTGAGGAGCACCACCACGGCGGACGGCACCATGTAGTCCGGCAGCCGGCGGCGCACGAAGTCGCGCAGGTCGTCCGAGCTTCCCGGGGGCAAGGGCCCGGCGCCCGCGCCGTCCGCGGTCCGCGGGGTCACATAGGCCACCAGCCGCGCCGACCCGTCGCCGTCGCCGTCCTCCCGCAGCACGGCCACGGCGCGGGCCACGCCGGGATGCTCCGCCAGGGCCGACTCGATCTCGCCCAGCTCGATCCGGAAGCCGCGCAGCTTCACCTGATCGTCCAGCCGGCCGTGGCAGACGAGGCGGCCGTCGGCGAGCCAACGCACCCGGTCCCCGGTGCGGTACAGGCGGCCGCCCGGCTCGGCCGCGAAAGGGTCCGGCAGGAACCGCTCGGCGGTCAGGCCGGGCCGCCCCACGTAGCCCAGGGCCAGGCCGGCGCCGCCGATCAGGAGCTCCCCCCAGACCCCGGGAGGGACCGGCTGTAGGGCCGCGTCCACCACCCACGTGCGGACGTTCGGAAAGCTCCGGCCGATACAGGGGAAGGGCACGGCGCCGACGCGCTCGGCCGTGGAATCGACCGTGCACTCGGTCGGGCCGTACAGGTTGTAGACGATCCGCTCCGGGTGGCCCGACAGCCGCTCCCAGAGGGGGGCCACGATCTTGTCGCCGCCCAGGAGCGTCAGGCGCGGCGCGCTCTCTTTGTCCGCGAAGAGGCCCGCGTCGAGCAGCGGGCCGGCCTGGGCCGGCGTGCAGTCGAGCACGTCCAGCCGGTGCTCGCACACGAAGGCGACGAGCGCCGCGGGATCCCTTCGGGTCTCCTCGGGAACGAGGAACAGCGCGTGGCCGTATGCGAGCTGGACGATCTGCTTGATCGAGCCGTCGAAGGCGAGCGGAGCGCTGACGCTCACCCGGAGCCGCTCCCCGGCCGTCGCGAGCGCGCCATAGACCTGCCGCCTGAAGGCCTCGGCCATGTTGACCACCGAGACGTGCCGGATCACCGCGCCCTTGGGCCGGCCGGTCGAGCCCGAGGTGAAGAGGATGTAGGCCGGGGCCTCGGCCGGGACCTCGACCGGCAGATCCGCGGCGCTCTCCTCGGCGAGATCCCCGAGGCCGTCGAGCACGACGACCGCAAGCGCGGTGGCGGGGAGGAGCGGCGCCCGGGCGGCCGTGGTCACCACCACGGCCGGCGTGCCGTCGCCGGTCGCGTCTTCCAGCATGCGGGCGAGGCGGGGGGCGGGCTGCAGGGGGTCCAATGGCACGAACGCGGCGCCCGCCTTCCAGGAGGCCAGCAGGGCGACGATCTGCGCGGCCGAGCGCTCGAGCGCGAGGACCACACGCCCGCCGGGCCGCGAGCCGGCCCGGAGCAGCCGCCGCGCCAGGCGGTTGGCCTGGGCGTTCAGGGCGCCGTAGGTGAGCCGCTCGCCGCCCCAGACCAGGGCCTCGGCCTCCGGGTCCCGGGCCGCCCGGGCCTCGAAGAGCCGGTGGACCGGCCCGTGCAGCCCCACCTCCAGGGCAGTGTCGTTCCAGGCGGCGAGCCGCCGGCCGTCGGCCGCGCCGAGGAGCGCCAGGCCGGCCAGGGGCGCCGCCGGGTTGTCCAGCGCACTCCCGAGCAGGGCGGCCAGACGCTCGAGGAGGAGCTCCGCCTCCTCCGCGGAAACGCGGGCCGCGTCGTGCCAGAGCTCCAGATCGAGCCCCCGGCCGGACGCGACGGACCTCAACTGGACCGTGAACGGCTCCAGGCGGCTCTCCTCGCAAAGCGGCGCGAGCTGCGCCCCGCCGAGCTGCCGGCTCCCGGCGGCGCTCTGGTGCTCGAAGCCGTACGGCAGGCACGGGTCCCCCAGGTCCTCCCAGGAGAGGAGCTCCTGCCACTCTTCGGAGCCGGCGAGCGCCCGCTCGACCTCGGCCAGGAGATCGGCGAAGCGTTTGCGCGGGCCGAGCCGGAAGCCCAGAGGCAGGCAGCGGGCCAGGAGCCCCTGGACGCCCGCGAGGATCTCGTCCTGGCGCCCCGCGCTCAACCGCCCCACCGCAACCGTCTCCCCCAGCCCCGAACGCGAGAGCAGCGCGAGCCACGCCGCGAGGAGCACGGCTTCGGTGCGGACCCGCCGCTCCCGGGCGAGCCTTTCCACTCCCGCGAGCAGCTCCCGGCCGAGCGGGGCGGCGAGGCGCCGCGGCACGCAAGGCGCGGCCGGATCGTGCCCGTTCTCCGCGAAGAGACGCCCGGAAGCCGGCTCGGCCGGAAGCTGGCCGCGCCAGAACCGCCGCCCCTCCCCGGCCTCCTCCGAGCCCAGCAGCTCGTGCTGCCACTCGCAGACGTCGACGTACTGGATCACCTCGCCCGCCACCCCGGCCGCGTCGTAGTAAAGCCCGATCTCGCCGATCAGGTTGTCGTGGGACCGCAGATCGCCGCACAGGGTGGGCGTCGTCAGGCAGAGCAGATGGCGCTGCGGCCCCAGGCGGGCGAGCGTGAGCCGCACGAGCGGCCCGCTCTCGAGGTCGAGCCCCGCCTCCCGCTCCCGCCGGAAGAGCTCCCGGGCGAGCGCCGCCACGTCCTGCTCCCCGCGGGGCTCGAGATCGATCTCGGCATAGGCGGCCGGCAGCTCGGGGCGCACCACCTGCATCGGCAGGTCCAGGCCCGCCAGGCGCTCGAAGACCGTGCGGAAGACCTCGTGCCGGCAGACCGCCTGCTGGAAGCTCCGGCGCAGGCGCTCGCGGTCGAGCTCCCCCTCGGCCAGGAAGGCCGACTGGGTGTGGAACGTCCCGTCCCTCTGCTGAAGCTCCCACAGGCGCTTCTGCTGGGGCGAGAGGCGGAATCCTTCGAGGGCCTGGTCCTGGATCACGCGACGGTCTCCTCCGGGACCGGCGGCGGCCCGTCGCCGCGCGGACCGGCCCGCCGCCTCCCGATCTCCAGGAGCTTTTTGGCCCTCTGCTCCGACCGCTCGCGCCGCTCCCGCTCCCGGCTCTCCACCTCGCCCGCGGTGAGCAGCTCCAGCCTCTGGACCTCCACGCCGGGATCCGCGGCGGCCTGGGCCAGGACCTGCTCCAGGTGCCCGTTCATGCGCTCGACCGCCTCCGCGTCGAAGAGCTCCGTGCGGAAGGTCCAGACCATCTCCAGGCTGCCCTGGCGCTCGACGGCCCAGAGCGACAGGTCGAGGCGCGCGGTCTCGTCGTGGAGCTCGACGGGGCTCAGGGTGAGGCCGGGGAGCTCGAAATCGTCCAGCGGCATGCTGTTGAGCCCGAAGGTCACCTGGAACAGCGACTGGCCCCGGCGCAGCCGCTCCGAGCGGAGGCGGCCGAGCAGCAGCTCCAGGGGGAGGTCCTGGTGCTCGAGCATCCCGGCCGCGGCGCTGCGCACCCTGTCGAGCAGCCGGCCGAACGACGGCTGGCCCGACAGGTCGATCCGCAGGGGGAGGATGTTGACGAAGAACCCGATGACGTCCTCGAGCTCGATCCGGTTGCGGCTCCCGATCGTGGTCCCGATCACCAGGTCCTCCTGGCCGGTGGCGCGGGACAGCCAGGCGGCGAAGCCGGCGAACAGGGTCGTGAACAGGGTCACCCCCTCGCGCCGGCTCAGGGCCGCGAGGGCGCGGAACAGCTCCACGGGCAGGCGGAACGTGCGCCGGGCCCCCCGGTAGGCCGGCAGCCCGCGCTGCGGCCGGGCCCCCGGCAGCTCGATCTCCGGCAGCTCTCCGCCCAGGTGCCCCTCCCAGAACGCCAGATGCTTCGCAAGGACGTCGCCGCGCAGGCGCCGCCGTTGCCACGCCGCATAGTCGGCGTACTGGACCGGCAGCTCCGGCAGCGGCGACGGCCGGCCGGCGGAGAACGCGCCGTAGAGCAGGGCGACCTCGCGCACCAGGACCGTCAGCGACCAGATGTCGCTCGCGATGTGGTGGAGGCTCACGAGCAGCACGTGGGTCTCCGGGCCCAGGCGCACCAGGAGGGCGCGCAGCATGGGCCCGCGGGAGAGGTCGAAGGGGCGGAGCATCTCGCTCCGGCTCACCGTCCGCAGCTCCCGCTCCGGCGCGGAAACGGAGGCGAGGTCCACCACCGGCAGGCAGGGCGGCGGCAGGGGCTCGATCCGCTGCACGGGATCGCCTCCCGAAACGGTGTAGCGGGTGCGCAGGACCTCGTGCCGCGAGAGGATCTCCGTGAGGGTGCGCTCCAGGGCCGGCACGTCGAGGCGCCCGGCCAGCCGCACGGCGGAGGTGTGGTTGTAGGCCGTGCTCCCCGGCTCGAGCTGGTCGAACACCCAGAGCCGCTGCTGGGCGAAGGAGAGCTCGAAATCCGTGCGCCCCCCGCGCGGGAGCCGCGGGATCGGCGCCCCCTTGCGCGGGGCGCGGAGCGCCCGCTGCGCGACGTCCTCCGCCGGGTCGGCGAGCCGCGGGAGCCGGAACGCCCACTCCGGCGGAAGGTCGACGCCGAACGCCTCCCCCACCCGCGACGCGAGCCGCGCCGCGAGCAGCGAGTCCCCCCCGAGGCGGAAGAAGTCGTCGCCCGCCTCCCCGGCCGGCAGGACCTGCTCCCACAGCGCGGCGAGCCGCTCCGCCACGGCCGCGCCGGAAAACGCGACCTGCTGCGCCTGGGGCACGCAGAGGAGCGGCAGGTCCCGGAGCCGGCCGTCGGGATCGGCCAGCGCTCCGGCCAGGACCGTCTGGAACTGCTCGGCCAGCCGGTCGACCGTGGCCGCGTCGAACAGGTCCGCGCTGTACTCCCAGAACCCCACGAGCCCCTGCCCCTCGATCCAGTTGAAGGCGAGCATGGAGTCGTACTGGGTGCGCAGCGCGTCCACCCAGTAGGGGGAGGCGGCCACCTCCGGAATCCCGGCCCAGCCGCCCGGCGGCGGCTCGATGAGCAGGAACACGGCCTGGGTGAACGGGAAGTACGGGGGGTCCGGGTCGGCCAGCAGCTCCTCGACCAGGCGCGTGAACGGGAAGTCGCGGTGGGCGTAGGCGTCGATCGCGGTCTCGTGGACGCGGCGCAGCACGGTGCGGAAGGAGGGATCGCCCGACAGGTCGGAGAGCAGGCAGATCTGGTTCAGGAAGAACCCCTGGACGCCCCGGACGTCGGAGTAGTCCATGGGGGTCCCGACGATGAACGTCTCCTCGCCGGTCAGCCGGGCGAGTTGGGCCTTCCACACCGCGAGCCCGGCCACGAACAGGGTGACCCCCTCCCGCTGGGCCAGCGCGCGCAGGGCCTCGGAGCGCGGGGCCGGGACCACCAGGGGCCGCCTCCCGCCGCGGCCGGTCGCCCGCGGGGGCCGCGGGCGGTCCGCGGGCAGCGGGAGGAGCTCGGGGGCGCCCGCGAGGCGCGAGCGCCACCAGGCGAACGACTCGGCCAAGTCGCCCGCGGCCAGGCGCTCGCGCTGCCAGACCGCGAAGTCCGCGAGCTGGAACGGGGGTGGGGCGAGCGGCGAAGGGAGCCCGGCCGCGAGGGCCTGGTACAGCGCCGTGATCTCCTCGAACCGCACCTCGGTCGAGATCCGGTCGGTGACCAGGTGGTGGACGGCCGAGCCCCAGAGGAAATCCTCGTCCGCCACCTGGATGAGAGGCATCCGGAGGAGCGGCAGGCGGCCCAGGTCGAAGGGCTCGCGCACGACGGCGCTCGCCGCCCGCTCGGCCTCGGCCTCCCGCCGTTCGGAGGGGAGGCCCCGCAGGTCGACCACGGGCACGCCGACCCGGAGCTCCGGCGCGATCTCCTGCACGGGCCGGCCGTCGAGGACCGTGAAGGAGGTGCGCAGGGCCTCGTGCCGCCGCACCACCTCGTCCACCGCGGCGGCGAGCCGGGGAACCGAGAGCGGCCCGCGGAGCCGGCCCATCTGGTAGATGTTGTAGATCGGGCTCGCCGGATCGCGCTGCTGGATGCGCCAGAGCCGCTCCTGGTCGATCGAGAGCCGGCACGGGGTGCGCTCCGCGCGCGGCCGGATGGGCGGCAGGGCGGCCCCCGGGCGGGCCGGCGCCGCGCCCGCCCGCTCGGCGAGCGCGGCGATGGTCGGGTTGGCGAGCAGGGTGGCCACCGACAGCTCGACGCCGAGCGCGGCCGAAAGGCGGCTCACGATCTGGATGGCGAGAAGCGAGTTGCCCGACAGCTCGAAGAAGCTGTCGTCAATCCCCAGCCCCTCGATCCCCAGGACCTCCTCCCACACGCCCGCGATCGCCGTCTCGGCC
>DATHUD010000211.1:0-3307 GCA_035462575.1 Thermoanaerobaculia bacterium
TAGGAGCTGTTCCGGTCCCGGCGCTCACGCGCCGGGCTACTCAAATGTCGCCCCGAGGACTGGTTAGAACGACTCGCTCGATCCACCCCCGCCGAACTCTCCCCCACCGCCCGCAAACCCCGGCTCCTGCGGCGCCCGCGCCTCGGGTGTGAAGGTCACGAGGGCGGCCCCGGCTTCGAGCACGCCTTGCCGCTCCAGATTGTCGAAGAGGGGCTCGGCGGTGAGCCCGGCCCGCTCGTGGTCCGGCCCGGAATCGAGGTACCGGCGGAGGCCGAGCGCCGTGCCCACGGCGACGGCGCCCCAAATCACGAGGAGAGCCCAGGGGGGACCGAGGTCGACGTACGCGTGGAGCGTCAGGATGGAGGCGACGGCGGTCACGATCCCCAGGAGCAGGAGGGGACGCCGCCGGGTGCGGATTCCCAGGGCCAGGAGGACGATCGGCAGGAGGGCGGTCGCGACGGCGGAGGCCACCCGCAGAGCCGGAGACCTCGATCCGGATTGCAGGATCAAGTTGGGGGATCCAAGAATCTCGACCCCGCCCAGGTCCAAGGATTGGAGATTGACCGCGAAGTAGAGCCCGGCGAGCGCTGTCACGAGCGCGGCCGTCGCGGAGGCCCGGAGGGACGGAGGCAGCTTCGCGGAATCCCCGAGGCGCAGGAGGAGCGGCGCCGCCGCGAGCGGCACGGCGATCCAGAGGATCCGCCCCCAGGAAAGCTGAGCGAACAGCAGGAGGAGGGCGACCACGGTGAACACGGCGTAGGCGGGGTAACCCCAGCGCCAGGTCGCGGCGGCGCAGAGAAGCAGAGCGACCAGGAGCACCGGCCAGATCGCGCTCCAGGACGAGAGGCCCATCTCCGTAACGATCCAGGCGGCGCCGCCGATCAGAAAACCCAGCGCCGCGAAGGAGGTGGCCGCCTCGGTCCCTCCCTGGGCTCTCCGCAGGGCGCCGGTCTGCACCTCGGTCAGGAACACGAGGACAACTCCCCCGCCGAAGAAGAGGACCGGCCAGACGGCATCCGCGCCCCCCGTGAGCATGGCCACGAAGCCGAACGCGGCGTTGATCCCCACCAGGGTGAAGATGAACAGGAGGACGCGGAAGACCGGCCCCACGCGCACCCGGTCGTCCGGATGGGCGGCCTCGACCTTCGCGAGCGCCGCGTCGTCGATCACCCCGGCCTTCTTCCAGGCGCGGGCGGCCTTGCGGACGGCGGCGTTGCGGTCGGCCTCTGCGGCCTCGGGCCTCATTCCAGGGGCTCCTTCATCCGCCGCTGGGCGAAGACCAGGCCCAGCACGATCAGAATGGCCGAGGCGGAGATCCAGAAGCATCCCAGGGTCTCGTCCCCCGCGAAGATGAACCGGGTGAGCCCTACGTAGCCGCCGATCACACCATAGGCGAACAGGGGGAAGCGCCGGAAGCGGAACGCCCCGAGGGCGAGCCCCCCTCCCACGAGGACGAGCGCCCCGGCCCAGGCGGGCCATTCGGTCTCTCCGATCCCCGAGGCGAGCCCGCCCAGCACCAGCAGCCACCCGAGGTGAACGGCCACCGGCTCGAAGTGGGCCTTGAAGCCCGAGCGCCGGAGCACGAGGCCCAGGAGGATGAAGACGACGCCGCAGGCGATGGCGTTCAACCGCACCGCCCCGGACGCGTCCAGCACGTCCGCTCCGAAATGAACGACGGACACGCCCCGCCATGCCGCGAAGGTGGCGAGGGCGAGCGAGAAGACGATCCGCGAATCGAACCGTACCGCGGCGGCCGCCGCGAGCAGTGAGACGAGGAGGAGATGCCAGGTCCAGTTCGCCCCCAGCGGTGTGAACTGGACCTCGATGTAGGCGAGATCCGCCGCCACGAGCAGCACGCCCAGCAGGAGCATGTAGTCGAACGCCAGGTTCGGGGACTGCGCCTCTCCCCGGGAGAACGGCGGCGCCACCCGCCACACCCAAACCAGAGCCGCCGCCGCGGCGAGACCGATCCCCGAAGCGATCGCGACCGGCCCGATCCGGTCCAGGTTCTCCTTGACGAGGAGCCCGACCCCGCCCGTGAGCAGGAGGACGCCCAGGTAGAGCAGGAACCGCAGCTCCCGGCGGACGGACACCAGCTCGCGCCGGGCCACCCGCAAAAGCCGGGGAGCCGCTCCAGGCGGCAGGATGCCCGCCTCGGTGAGGCGAGGGATCGCGTTCGCGACGTCGGGGTTCATGGGGGGCTCCGGGGCCATGGTATCCCAAGTGAGGAAGCAACCGCCGTGGAAATCTCCAGGCCTGTCCGTCTCCCTTTCGAGAAGCCCACGCCCTGAGGCGATCGGGCATCTGAAGAGGAGATCGTTGCATGATCGAGCGGCAAGCCATCCGTGAAGCCCCGAGACCCCCACTCCTCCAAGGGACGCAGAACGATCCGACACGCCCTCCCGCACCCGCCGAGCCCGTCCTGGCCGTCGAAAACATCCAGGGAAATATCCTCGCCGGCTTCAACAAGGATCACCAGACCCTTCTCTTTCTGAAGGTCCAGAACGTCGCGGACTTTCGCCGATGGCTCGGGGAACTCATCCCGTTCATCGCCACCACGTCGGAAGTCCTCACCTTCAACTGGCTCTTTAAGGAGATCCGCCGCCGACGCAAGGCGGAGACGCGCGCCGTACAGGCGACGTGGATCAATATTGCCCTCTCCTTCCCCATCCTCAAGGCCCTGTCGGGAGACGGTACGGCCCTCCAGAAATCGGCTCAGGAAATTCCTGACTACAAGGACTGGGCGGAACCGGAGCTCCTGGCTGCCGAGGCCTTCCAGGATCAGGCCTTCAAGGAAGGGCTCCAGGCCCGGTCGATCGACTTGGGGGATCCGCGAGACGCTCAGGAAGGCGAAGACCCCGAGGACATCGAAGGCAACCGGAACAACTGGGTCGTCGGCGGCCCGGGCAACGAGGCGGATGTCGTCGTCATTGTCGCCGGCGACAGTTTCACGGAGCTCGCGGCCGAGGTCGCCCGCATCGAGGAGAGCATCTATTCGGGCCGTACCCGCGACGGCGATCACGCCAATTCCGGCGTCACGATTCTCCACAAGCAGCAGGGGGCAACGCTCCCTCCACCGCTCGCGGGACATGAGCACTTCGGATTCTTAGACGGCGTCAGCCAGCCCGGCCTGCGCGGCCGCGTTTCCAAAGACGAGCGCGACCTGCTCACCCCGCGCCAGAACCCCGCCGACCCCGACCAGGGCAAGCCGGGACAAGATCTGCTCTGGCCCGGCGAATTCGTGTTCGGCTACCCCGGCCAGAATCCCAAAGCGAAAGAAGTGAGCGATCCGGGTGTCGACTCCCTG
>DATHUD010000212.1:0-4058 GCA_035462575.1 Thermoanaerobaculia bacterium
CCGCCGGATCAACCAAGCCAGCCAGCCCCCACGAGCCCGCAGGAGCTCGCCAGCCCGAACCCGCCGTCCGTCTCAGCTCCTGCGCGGACCGTCGAAAAGGAGAGTTTCATTTTCGAGCTGGCGGAGTGCAGGCGCAGCGGAACGAATGTCCTCTGTGACCTTTTCGTGACCAACCGGATCAAGGCCCGAGCTCTTTGGATCGGGCTGGCAAGCCATGGATTCGATGATCTGGGGAACAGAATCAAGGCCAGAAGCCTCCGGATTGCCAGCTACGCGGAGGCCGACCAGGATTCGGGGATCATCCTGGAACAAGGAATACGGACACGATTCTCCCTCACATTTTCCGATCTCTCGGCCGATCTGAGCCACTTCAGCCTTCTGATGGTCGAAGCCTGGACACAGGAAAGAGGCTTGATCCGAAGGACCAAATCTCCTTTGGCCGTTTCGTTTGGCACCGTCCCGGTGCGTTCAGAAGGATCCCGCCAATGAAAGGGAAGCAGATTCTCGTCCTTCTCCTCCTCGAGTTCCTGGCACCGTTCCAGACCTCAACCGCAGCCCAGACCAACCGCGGCCTCACCTACGAGCCGGAAGCAGCGCGGGTGGCGAAGCCGAGTCTCTATCTCCTCTCCGTGGGGGTCAGCCACTACCGAAATCCGGATTTCAATCTCGACCTCCCGGCCAAGGACGCCTCGGACGTGGCAGCCCTCTGGAAGGCGCAGGAGGGGCGCCTCTACGGCGCGGTGGAAACCCGGCTGTTGACCGATCAGCAGGCGACCCGGGATGCGATTCTCGCCGGGCTCGAGTGGCTCGAGACCCGCGCGACTCAGCGGGACGTGGCGATCTTGTTCTTCGCCGGTCACGGCTTGAACGACCCCAGGACGGGCGAGTACGTGTTCCTCCCCCACAACGCAGATCTCGCCGCCCGGCGCACCACGCTTCTGCCGGACCGGGAGGTGCGCAGCGCCCTTTCGTCTCTCCCCGGCAAGGTGCTCGTCTTCCTGGACACCTGCCACGCCGGAAACCTTCTCGGAGACGCCCGGACCCGCGGCCCGGCCGACCTCGGCCGGCTCCTGGACGAGCTCGCGGAGGCGGAGAGCGGCGTGGTGGTGTTCGCGGCGGCGGGCAAGGAGCAAAAGGCCCAGGAAACGCCCGGGTGGACGAACGGCGCCTTCACCCGAGCTCTGTTGGAAGCCCTGTCCGGCAAGGCGGACCTGGACGGCGACCGGAGCCTCCGCGTGGCGGAGATCGAGAGCTATCTGGGGACTCGCGTGCGCGACCTGACGGGCGGTCTCCAGGTTCCGGTCACCCGCAAGCCCGGCAGCGTGCCGGATTTTCCCGTGGCCGTGCTGCCGGGGGTTTCGAACGAGATCCTGGCATCGTATGACGCCCCGCCGCCGAGAGAGACAAAACCGGCACCGCTCCCGGAGGAGCCGGCGCTCCCCGCGTTCGAGCCTCAGCGCATCGAATCGAAGGGGTTCCTCTTCGAGTTGGTGAGTTGCAGGGCCAGTGGCAACCGGGTGAGCTGCGACCTCTTCATCACCAACCAGGGGGAGGACCGGCAACTGGTGATCAGCAACGGAAGCCGCGTCTTTGACGAAGGCGGAAATGAGGTCCGGCTCGAAAGCGCCCGGGTGGCCGATTCCTCGGGAAGCGGCGTCCGGAAATTCATGGTCTCCGGAATTCGTACCGAGGCTTCGGTGACTTTTGCCGGCTTCCCGGCGCAGTCCCGCAAAATCAGCCTGCTGCTTCTGGAGGCCGCTGGGAAGATCAGTTTCCGCGACATCCCGGTGCGGTAAGCCGCACCTACCCCTTCCGGCATATTGACCGCTCTCCCGCGCCGCCGGAGACTCTAGGTATCCACTACGGAGGGAACCCCGCCATGCCCGACACCGCCACCGACGTCCGCCTCTCCCGGATCGGCCAGATCGCCGTCAACGTCCGCGACCTCGAACGGGCGGTGGCCTTCTACCGCGACTCCCTGGGGATGAGCTTCCTGTTCCAGGCGCCGCCCAAGATGGCGTTCTTCGACTGCGGGGGCATCCGCCTGATGCTCGGGGTACCCGAGGACGCCGAGCTCGATCATCCCAGCTCGATCCTCTACTTCAAGGTGGACGACATCCAGGGCACCTACAAAACCTTCCAGGAGCGGGGCGTCGAATTCCGCGGCGAGCCGCACCTCGTCGCCCGGATGCCGGACCACGAGCTGTGGATGGCGTTCTTCCGGGACTCGGAGGGGAACACGCTGGCGCTGATGAGCGAGGTGAGGCCATAAAGACCGCCCCAGGGCGGCGTTCGGATAGCCCAGGGTGGAAACCCTGGGCTGGTGCGCGGGGACGCCGGAATGGGGTCCGGGGAACACCGGACGGAGGGCGGGGACGCCGGAATGGGGCGCGGGGACACCGGGGCGGCGGCCCCGGGCGGCGTTCGGCGTCGGCCGTCCCCCCACCGCCCAGGGCTTCCGCCCTGGGCTATCCGAACAGCGCCCTGAGGGGCGCGGAATTAGTTAGCAGAGAAACATCGGCAGATCCATCACCTGCGTGACCCGCGGCCGGTACTTCTCCCGGTCGTAGAACTTCTCGACGTCGACCTGCTTCTTGCCTTCCCCCACGGTCTCCAGGGGGACGGCGGTGTACCGGCCGCCCTGGATGGCGACGAGGCGGCCGGTCTGGCCCTGGAGGATCAGGTCGGCGGCCACGTTCGCGAAGTTGCTCGCGACCAGGCGGTCGAGCGTGTCCGGGGGGCCGGAGCGCATGAGGTAGCCGAGGCGCTGGTAGATCACCCGCTCGCCCGTGTGCTTCTGGAGGGCCTGGCGGACGTAGCGGCCGACGCCGCCGAGCTCGCGGTTGCCCACGGCGTCGGCCTCGCCGGTCTCGAACGGCTTCATGCCCGCGGGGTAGGCCCCCTCGGAGATGGCGACCACGGCGTAGTTGCTCGGGTTCTTGCGCTTGTCCTCGGCGAGCATGGCGACCACGGCGTCGGTGTCGAAGGGGACCTCGGCGATCAACGCCCGGTCGGTGCCGGCCAAGTAGGAGGAGAGGAGGCAGGTCTCCCCGGAGTAGCGGCCGAAGAGCTCGACCACCAGAAAGCGCTCGTGGGAGCCCGCCACCGTCCGCAGGTCGGAGATGAAGTTGACGGAGCGGGTGATGGCGGTCGAGAAGCCGATGCAGTAGTCGGTGCCGTAGACGTCGTTGTCCATGGTCTTCGGCAGGCCGATCATCTTGACCCCTTCTAAATGCAGGCGGCGGGCGAAGGAGAGGGTGCCGTCGCCGCCGATCGCGACCAGGGTGTCCAGGTTCAGGTAGCGGAGCACCTCGAGGGCCGCATCGGTCAGGTCGATCCGCCCGTCGGCCAAGGTCTTGTGAGACCGGCCCTTCAAGTGATCGGGGACGCCGTCCGGCTTGGTCAAGGCGGGGTTGATCCGCGAGCTGTGGAGGATGGTGCCGCCGCTCCGGTCGATCGTGCGGGTGCTCGCCCGGGAGAGGGGGACGAGCCAGGCCGAGTTGTCGGCGTCGTGATAGGGCTTGACGTGGAGGAGGGCCCCCCAGCCCCGTCGCAACCCCAGGACTTCGTAGCCCTCCTCCTCCATCCGCCAGACGAACTGCTTGATGGCCGCGTTCAAGCCGGGCACGTCGCCGCCGCCCGTCAAAATGCCGACTCGCTTCAAGCCGGGTACCCCACCGCCGCCATCCGGTCGATCAGGTCGACCACCCGGTTGGAGTAGCCCCACTCGTTGTCGTACCAGGCGACGACCTTGGCGTAGCCGTCGCCCGTGGCGCGGGTCGACAGGGCGTCGAAGATCGAGGAGTGCGGGTTGCCGATGATGTCGGTCGACACGAGGGGCACCTCGCTGTACTCGACGATCGCGGTGAGCGCCCCCTCCGAGGCCTCGCGGACCGCGGCGTTGACCTCTTCGGTCGAGGGGTTGCCGCGCAGCTTGGCCACGAGGTCGACGATCGAGCCGTCGGGCACGGGCACGCGCATGGCCATGCCGTTGAGCTTGCCCTTGAGCTGCGGGAGCACCTTGCACACGGCCCGGGCCGCGCCGGTCGTCGTGGGGA
>DATHUD010000213.1:0-44843 GCA_035462575.1 Thermoanaerobaculia bacterium
TGCCCCTCCGGCCGGGCGAAGACCAGGCGCGCGCCCGCGATCAGCGGCCAGAAGAATTCCCACACCGAGACGTCGAACCCGAACGGCGTCTTCTGGAGGACGCGGTCCTCGGCCGTCAGGCCGTACGCCTCCTGCATCCACAGCAGCCGGTTGACGATTCCCCTGTGGGGGATCATCACCCCCTTGGGAGTCCCCGTCGAGCCGGAGGTGTAGAGGACGTAGGCGAGGCCCTCACCCCCCTGCCCCCCCTCTCCCATCGCCCCCCCCGCCCCCGGGAGAGGGGGGAAATGGAGGGCGTCGAGCCGCACGGCCGGCGGGCCGTCCACCGGCAGCAGAGCCGAGAACCGGTCCTGGGTGACCACCGCGGAAAGGCCGGCGTTTTCGGCGAGCGTCGCCAGCCGCTCCCCCGGGAGCGTGGGATCGAGCGGCACGTACGCCGCGCCCGCCTCCAGCACACCGAGGAGGCCGGTGACCATCGCGAGCGAGCGTTCCAGCAGCACGCCCACCCGGCCGTCCGGCTTCACGCCGAGCTTGGCCAGATGGCCGGCCAGTTGGCGGGCGCGGTCCACCAGCTCGCGGTAGGTGACCTGCTCGTTCTCGTCCACCGCGGCCACCGCGCCGGGAGTCTTCTCGGCCTGCGCCGCGACCAGCTCGTGCAGGCGGTGGCCGCGCGGGTAGTCGACCTCCGTGTCGTTCCATTCGGCCAGGAGCTGATGGCGCTCGCCGGGAGCGAGGAGAGGGATCTCCGCGAGCGGCCGTTGCGGCTCCGCCAGCACGCCGGAGAGGAGCCGCTCGAGATGCCCGCCCAGGCGGACCATCGTCGGAGCCTCGAACAGCTCCCGGCTGTAGTCGAGCATGCCGAACAGACCCTCCTCGATCTCCCGGCAGGTGCAGGTCAGCTCGAATTTTGAGGCCGCGAGCCCGGTGCCTTCCGGGATGATCTCGATGCCGGGATGCTCGAGCGTGCCCTCCGGGGCGTTCTCCATCGTGAACATCACCTGCACGAGCGGCGGCCGGCTCAAATCCCGCTCCGGCGCCAGCTCCTCCACCAGGCGCTCGAACGGCAGCTCCTGGTGCGCGTAGGAGGAGAGCGTCGTCTCGCGCACCCGGGTGAGGAGATCGCTGAAGCTCGGATTACCGCCGAGATCCGTCCGCAGCACGAGCGTGTTGACGAAGAAGCCGATCAGCGATCCGAGCTCGGACCGGGTGCGGCCGGCGATCGGCGTCGCCACGGCGAGATCGTCTTCGCCGGTGTACCGCTGCAAGAGGATGAAGAAGCCGGCGAGCAGCGTCATGAAGAGCGTCGCCTCGTGGCGGCGGGAGAGCGCCTGAAGCTCCGAGAGCGCCGCCGGATCGATGAGGAAGCTCCGCCCGGCTCCCCGCGTGCTGCGGACGGCCTGCCGCGGGTGGTCGGCCGGCAGCTCCAGGACCGGCGACATGCCGGCCAGCCGGCTGCGCCACCAATCGAGCTCCGCCTCCAGACGCGCGCCGGACAGGCGGCGGCGTTGCCAGAGGGCGAAATCCGGATACTGAATGGGCAGCTCCGGCAACGGGCTCGGCTGGCCGGCGAGAAATGCCGGATAGAGCGCTCCGATCTCGTTCACCAGCACGCCCATCGACCAGCCGTCACTCACGATGTGATGCATCACGAGAAGGAGCAGGTGCTCGTCGTCCGTGCAGCGGAACACGCAGCTGCGCATCAGAGGGCCCTTTTCGAGGTCGAACGGCAGGCGGCTCTCCAGTGCGGACATCCGCCGGATCTCTGGATTCCGCCGCGCAGCCGGCAGGGCGCCGAGGTCGACCACGGGCAGCCGCGGCACGAATCGAGGCGCGATCACCTGCACCGGCTCGCCGTCCTCGGTGGCGGCGAACGTCGTGCGCAGGGCCTCATGGCGGTCGGCCACACCCGCGAGCGCGAGAGCCAGGGACGGCAGGTGGAGAGACCCGAGGATGCGGGTCGCCGACGGCAGGTTGTAGACCGGATCGCCGGGATGCAGACGGTCCAGGAACCAGAGCCGGAGCTGGCTGAACGAAAGAGGGAGCGGAGCGAGCCGGTCCTCCCGGGGCTCGATGCGATCCATTCCCCCTTCTGCCTGCCTCTTCTTGCGGAGAAGGTCAAAAAGGACCGCCCTCTTGGCAGAAGAAAGTCCGGATAGCTTGTTCTGCGTTTGAGTCATCGGCCGTCCATCTCTCCTCGCGAGCTCCTGCTGCGATGGGGAAACAGAGATGATAGACGATCCGGGCGCGCCAGAGCCCCCGCGTCCGGCGCACGCGAGCCGTGGTTCAGGCGCTCAGTCGACGAAGACCTCGGCCAACGACCGGGCGCTGAGGAGCCAGGGACCGTCCTTGGTGAGCCCTGAGGATCCACCGTAACGCCTGATTACTGCCAACCTGGGAGTCGAGTTGCCTACTCTCGGCCCTCCAGAATCGGCAACTCAGGAAAATCCGCCTCTGAATCCCCCGCAGAAACACCGTGGTGAGAAATGCGGGCTAGGAGGGCTGCAGCCAGCTTGCCAGCAGGGACTCGAAGCTGTTGAGGAGCGGCTCCTCCTCGCCCTCCGCCAGGGGTCTGGGCAGCGCAGGCCTTCCTTCCCACCAAGGCGGAAGCTGGTCCGGCTGGGGCGGCACTTGCAGCCCTGCGTCCAGCATGCTCTCGACCGCGTCCTTGTCCACCCAGGTGAGAAACAGCGGCCCCCCCGATTTCGGCTGGAGCTGACGGACCTCGATCGTCCCGCCGCTCCACCGCCAGGCCGCGCGGCGTAGCGAGGCCTGGCGCGAGCTCATCCTCGGCTCGACGATCTGATCGTAGAGCGGCGGGCCGAGACGGTGGGTCATGCGGTCGGCGATCCCAGGGAACAGGGGGCGCTCGAAGTGCTCGGCCAGACGCCAGCGGATGCGGTAGGTTTTCCCCTGGTAGAGTTCATACTCGGCGTAGGCGAGGTCCGCGGTCGGCGGGAACCGCCGGTGGAAGGCGGCGAGCCCGGAGCCCGGAGAGGGCACGCCCTTGCGGCTGAGCAACCCGGGCTGAAACGCGTCACCGGCCCGGGCTCGCAGCTCGGCCTCGTCCATGCCGAGGCGGACCGTGTCGGGCGACATCGGCGGAGGGAGCGGAAGAGTATGGCCGTGCCCCTGCGGGGCGAGGATCAGAAGGCCTGCCAGCGCTCCTCCGAAGATGCCCAGCCAGATGCTCACGGCAGCCCCGGGGGCGTGTAGCCGTTACCGTCCCGGTCGACGAAGATGGGATTGCTGAAGGCCAGCGGCACGACCGAGGGCTCCACGTTCCACACCGTCTCCAGGAGCTGCGGAGAGACGGGGTTCCCGGCGGCGTCGATCTTGACGCCAGCCTCCACGATGAAGTATGAGTCCTCGTCAATCCCGGACAGCTCGATTCGCCGCTGGAACCGGAGCGCCGGCCCCCCCAGGACCCGGCCGGGAGCGACCGGCAGGGTCAGGATGAGCTGGCCGTTGCGGAAGATCCGCACCTCTTCCACCGGGATCCACGGCGCCGCCTCCACTCGAATCTTCAGCGCCACGGTCGGGCGCGTGGCCACCACCGTCTGGCCAATGCCGTCGAAGAAGCGGTCGCCCCTTTCGCGGTCGGGCTTGCCGCGGTCGGCGTCGCTCAGGATCTCGAAGCGCAGGATCGGGCCGGTGGTGCCGAAGGCCCGCCGGGCGCGGATCGATTGCGCGAGCTCGTTCTCGTCGATGCCGGCCGGGTGCTGGGTCGTGGAGGCGACATAGGTGCGACCGTACCCGGGGTTCTCCAGGACGGGCCGGTGGGAGTCGGAGTTGGCCATGCCGGCGGGGTTGATGCCCTGGTCGAGCAGGCTGAACCAGTCCCGCCTCACCTGGAGGTACTGGCCCAGGGACGTGCCGTTGAGGATCTCCATGGCATCGAAGCTCAGGCCGGTGGAGCTGGTCCCGGCCGGTCCCACTACGGTCTTGTTGTACAGCGACGGCAGGTTCATGAGGCTGTTGGGGAAGGCCGTGATCGGCTGGTCCGGGCGATAGCCTCCGGTCATGGGATCGCCGCCGCGGTTGTGTATGCTGTTCAGCAGGCCGATGACCACGGTTCCGGCGAGCCCGGCGCGGGGGTGGTTGAACACGACCACTTCCGGGTCGGGCGGCAGGCTCGCGCCCGGCGTGCCCGGCTGGCCGGCCTGGATGGCCGCGAGCCACTGAGGCAGCGTCGCGGTGTCGGGAGTGGCCCCCAGGAGAGGAAGGGAGTCCACGCCCCGCAGCCGATCCATGGCCGTGCCGGGGTTGAGGAACTCATCCGACGGAGCGCCGTTCCGCCGCGCTCCCGGGATCACCGACAGCGGCCAAGCGTTCCAGTGGCCGATGGACTGGGGGAAGGCGTCGGTGTTGCCGGTGGCCTGGCTGACGGGCACCGGGATCGCGCCGCTGAGCTCCTCGCCCACGATCGCAGTGATCTCCTTCCCCACTCCGAGTTGGGCGATGATCGGCCGGTAGTCGGAGGTGAAGTCGTGGTCGGTCCCAACCATCACCTCAACGCCGGAGGCCATATAGGAGACCACCCGATCGGTCATGGGGACCGAGGCATCGTAGCTCTTGGTCGAGTGAATATGGCCGTCCAGGCTCACATAGCCGGCCGTGGTGACTATCCGCTGCAGGTTGAAGCGCACCACCGCCTCCTCCTCCTCGTTCACGGCCACGTCGCGGACGTCGAGACTGTGCTCGATACCCCGGGAGGCATAGATCCGGTACCGGCCGGGCGCGAGGTCCACCACTCCGCGGCCGTCGTGGTCCAGGATGACGTTGAGGGTCCGGGTGCCTGCGAAGGTCTCGCCGAGTTGCGACGAGTTCTCGGAGGTGACCGGGGTGAGGCCGTCGCCGTTCCGCTTCGAAAGCTTGTCGAAGTTGCGCAGACTGAGGTATTGCCGCCCGAAGTCCGGGTTGTCCGTGCCGTCAAGGCCGTAGATCGTGAGCTTGGCCGGACCGTCCTCCCGGGTGCCGCCCTGCAAAGACCTGCTGACCCGGTAGCGCAGCCTGCCTGTCCCGCTGAGCGGGATGTCGCCGAGGTCCTGCGTTCCGCCGGTGATGGTCGCGAGGCTCACGGTCAGCGGACCGATCTCCTTGGTCACACGGTTCTCGGCCTGGATCCGGGCGCGGTAGATCGACGGTGCCGAGGACGGATCGCGCAAGGCCTGCAGCCGCACTGTGAAGCGGCCGTCCGCGCCGGTGACCGTGTGCGTCATGGGCAGCGGCTTGCCAGCCGTGGCCGGCAGCACCCCTTCCGGGGTGCCGTCTCCGTCGTCGTCGACCACTGTCACCAGCGGCGAGAAGTCGGGAGAGCCGGGGGCGGTGTTCTCTAGGACGAGATGGGCCCCCGCGACTGGCCTTCCCTTCGTGTCCACCACCCGGCCGGTGAACGAGGCTCGGGCGTCGAGACCGCCGAAGAGCGGCTGGAAGAGCAGGGGCAGGGCCACGTTCAGCCCCGCCTCGACGCTGTTCTGCGGCGCGACCACCAGCTTGCGGACGTAGGTCAGCGAGCTCCCGGGCGCGAGCTGCGGAGGGTTGCCGGAGGCCACCGCCTGCAGGTCGAAGAAGCTCCCTGCTAAGGCCACCAGGGGTGCGCCCACTCCGACCAGCGGCTTCTGCAGGGATTCCGGCACGAAGACATAGCTGACCTCCCCGGACGGGCTCAGGTCGTTGTTGGCCGGACCGTCGGCCGGGCCGTTGTTGCCTGGCACGGCCAGGAAGCTCCACACCCCGATCGCCGGAAAGGGATTGCGCAGATCAAAGGGCGGAGACTTCGGCCCGCGGTCGGGAAAGGGCTGGAACGGCAGGCGGCCCCTGCCCACCATCACGTCCGCGTCAGCCACCGAGAAGAGGGCCACTGGCTGGATGCCCACGTTCTTGACGGAGGTCGTGATGTCGATCCATGAGCTGCCGTCGGTCACCGAGTAGGTGGTGACGACCGTGAGCGTCGGGTTGCTGAGGCTCGACACGTCTTCGAGTAGACCGATGCCGTGGACGGTGATCGAGGCCGTGCTCCCGCCGCTGGCCACTACCGGATCGGGGAGGCCGTTCGCGGAGCCCAGATAGAGAACCACATTCTCCGGCGCGAGATTGAGGATGTGGTGGATCTCGGTCATCTGATCGTTGCGCTGGCCGCGATTGCCGACATCGATGAGGATGCCGCTCGACGGCAGGGTCTCGCCCGAAAAGAGGATGTTGAAATCGGGCGTGGCTCCGATCGCGTGCACGACCGCCTCCACCTTGTCGTTGCGCAGCAGGAGATCGCCGACCCCGCCGTCGAAGTCGGTGCCTCCCATCTGCTGGAGGTCGGCCATGGTGAGGGTGCGGGCTTCTGCGGCCCAGGCCGAGGACGGGACCAGGAGCGACAGCAAGAGGACCAGACCACAGACGGCGATTCTGGGCATGACAGCCCTCCCTTGAGAGGTAGGTAGAATGACAGTATACTGCAAAGAATGGTAATCCTGCAATGCCGCACGCCATCCGCACCCCTTTCCCGCGAGCCCGCCGGCCTGGGCGCCGCGGCTCCTGCGCCGGGCAGCTTGCAGTGTCGCGCAGTCTTAACTAGTGTGATACTCTCGATAAGCTGCTTCGTGCTCGATAAGCTGCTTGGTGCGGGTGTGCGTTCGTCGAGCAAAGACCTCAGGAGTCAGCCTTTGCGATTACTGTACCCATCAGTGCTTTCAGATGGCGGAGGTCGTCGGATCGTTCCGCTGCCGACGCGAGGATCCAGATGAAGCTTCTCGAGCTCATCCGGAAGGAATCGTCCGTCTCTCTCGGCTGGCTGTTCTTCATCGCCGCCGTGTCCGCGATCTGCAATGCTCTGCTCCTGATCATCGTCAATGCCGCTCTTGAGGACACGGCCCTGGGGAAACCGACCTTCCGGTGGCTCTTCCTCTTCGTCGTGCTTCTGGCGATCTTCGCCCTGACCCGGAAGCACCTCCTGATCGAGGTCTCGAAGGAGTTCGAGCAGATTCTGCACAAGGTCCGGACCCGGATCGCCGACAAGATCCGGAGAGCGGATCTGCTGTCCCTGGAAAAACTCGAGCGCGCCGGGATCTACGCCAGCGTGCAGCGGGAAACCCTTGAGATCTCCAGCATCGGCAAACCGCTGGTGACGGTCGTTCAGGCGTTGCTGCTGCTGGTGCTCACGCTGATCTACATCTTTTATATGTCTCCCTTTGCCTTTCTCTTCGCGGCGAGCATCATCGTCGCCGCCTCCATCTTCTATCTCACCAAGAAGAGGGCGCTGGGCAGCGCCCTGCGCGACGTGCTGCGCCGGGAGGACAAGGTTTTCGAGACCCTGAGCCACGTTCTCGACGGCATCAAGGAGGTCCAGCTCAACACCGCCCGCAGCGAAGATTTGATGAACCATGCGCGGTCCAGGTCGCAGGCGGCCCGCGACCAGAGGATCAGCGTCGACTCCGAGTTCATCGCCCTGTCCATTGTCTCGCAGATCGCCATCTACGGCGGCCTCGCTCTCCTGGTGTTCGTTCTTCCCCAGCATTTCGCGGGTCTCAGGGAAGGGTTGATGCAGATCACCATCGCCTACATCTTTCTCATCAACCCGGTCTTCGGCACCCTCGGGATGATTCCGGATCTCTACCATGCGGAGGTCGCCGTCCAGTCAATCCACGATATCGAGTCGAGGCTCGACCAGGCCGTCCGGCCGGTTCCCCTGAAGTTCGCCGAGCTTTCTTCCTTCCAGGAGATCGTGCTGGATCACGTTGCCTTCCAGTTCGAGGATCCCAAGAGCGATCATCCTTTTGCCGTCGGGCCGATCAATCTGACCATCAACCCCGGCGAGGTGCTCTTCCTGGCGGGAGGCAACGGCAGCGGCAAGTCCACCCTTCTCAGGCTCATCACGGCGCTCTACCACCCGCAGAGCGGCGCGATCTACCTGGACGGAACCCGGATCGAGACCCCGTCGCAGGTCGGTTCCTACCAGAGCCTCTTCACCACGGTCTTCAGTGACTTTCACCTCTTTGATCGCCTCTACGGCCTGCCAGGGCTCGATCCCGAGCTCGTCGATCGCCTGTTGCGGGAGCTCGGGCTGACCGGGAAGACGGACATCCTGGACGGTGCTTTCGCGACCCTGAACCTCTCGACCGGCCAGCGGAAGAGGCTGGCGCTGCTGGTCGCGCTCCTGGAGGACCGGCCGATCTTCATCCTTGACGAGTGGGCCGCCGAGCAGGATGCCGAGTTTCGCAAGAAGTTCTATCGCGAGATCCTGCCGCAGCTCAAGGCCGCCGGTAAAGCCGTCATCGCGGTGACTCACGACGATCGCTATTTCTCGGTCGCCGACAAGGTGTTCCGCATGGAGGAGGGTCGACTGACTCCTTTGCCAGTGGAAGGCACGGATGATCCCTTCGAGATGTGACCACGCCGGAGCCCGGCCTGATTGGAGTGAATCGTGGAAGAACGGATCCTAGTCGGTACGGAAATGCGGAGCTGGTGGCGACGGCACAGCCTCGGCCTGACGCTCCTCCTCCTCGGGCTCGTCGTTCTGGTAGCGTACGCCGCCAACGACATCTTCGTTTCGGTCCTTCCCGGTGAAGCAGGAGTCCAGTGGAGCCTGTTCCGAGGCGGTACGAAGCCGAAAGTGTACCGCGAAGGCCTCCATGTGATCTGCCCGTGGAACATGATGTACAAGTACGATGTCCGCTTTCAGCAGCGCTCGGGGACGTTCGAAGTCCTGTCGGCCGACGGCCTCGCCATTTCCACGGTGATCACTGTGCGCTTCAAGCCGGTGGATGAGAATCTGGCCCTCCTGCACAAGTACGTCGGTCCCAAGTACGTGGAGACGCTGCTCCTGCCGGAAGTCGGCTCGCACGCGCGCGAGTTGATCGCTCGGCACACTCCGGCGGACCTTTATTCGGAGACCCGCTATTCCATCCAGCGGCAGATCCGCGAGCGGCTCATGAAGGAGACCAGGATCCATATCGGGCCGCAGTCCGCCCAATTGACGGACTTCCTCTATGTCGAGGACGTCTTCCTGGAGGGCGTCACCCTCCCCGAGGACGTGGCGCAGGCGATTCGCAACAAGATCTCCCAGTACCAGCACCTGCAGGAGTATGAGTACATCGTCCAGCGGGAAAAGAGGGAAGCGGAGAGAAAAGAGATCGAAGCCCGCGGCATCCGGGCGTTCCAGGACATCGTGAATGAGGGGATCTCCGACAAGTACCTCAAGTGGAAGGGAATCGATGCGACCTTGAAGCTGGCGCAGTCGCCCAACAGCAAGATCGTGGTCATCGGCGCCGGCGAAAGCGGTCTGCCCATCATCCTGGGAAACATGGATGGCGTCGCGGAGCCGCCGGCAGCCCGTCTCAAGAAGCCTGAAGCGTCGCGGCGGGCGGTACCGGCGGCACCCAACAAGCCCGGGCTACCGGCAGGTGGGAAGCTTCCGGTTCAATAGCCGTTCCTTCACCGGTTCACATAGATCAGCTCCAGGACTCCATAAGAGCAGATCCGGCCGTCCTTCAGAATCTGCCCTTCGAAGGTGACGACGAGATCGTCGTCGTCCAAGAGGCGGGCGTGGATTTCCAGCCGGTCTCCGGGCAGGACGGCGTGCAGGATGAGCCCGTGATGGATCCGGAAGGCGAGGAGCTTCTCCAGCCGGACCTCGGCCGAAATCCTCGCGCCACCCACCGCGCGAAAGTAGACCAGGCAAAGGGCAAGCTGGCCCATGGTCTCGATGTGCAGGACTCCCGGGTAGATCGGTTCTTCCGGTATGTGGCCACGAAAGACCGGATCGTGCGGGGAGATCGTGCGAAAGCCTCGAATAGACTGATGCACCAGATTCACGCCGGCGATCTCATCGACGAACAGGAAGGGATCGCGATGAGGGATGATGCGCTTGACTTCGTCCTGTCCGAACGCAACCTCCTGATTCGCCGGATCGGGCTTCCACAAGGGGATCCGCTGTCCCTCCTGGACCAGAGATGCGAGCTCGTCAGACCGCATGGGCCGCCCACCCTCTCCGGCTCAGCTCACGACCAGATGCTTGATGTTTTCGTACGCGTCGCTCCACAGGTCGGGGGTCGTCTCGAACGCCCGCGCCGAAACGGCCCACCGGTCCCTCGAGCCCATGTATACGTTGTGTGGAATGTCGGTGCGCACCATCGTGAGCTGCTGATGGCTGATGCGATGACGTTCCCGCTCTGTGAGCTTCTTGATATCGATTTCATTGTATTCCAGCTCGCCGACCTTCTGGGCGTCGAACTGCGCCTGATTCCGGGCCGCCTCCAGACCCTGCTCGTAGTCATCCGGATCCCACCACGGCTCATACCAGACCATTTCGGCGTCCGTATCTTCCAACACCCAGTTGTAGGATCCGCTGACCGGCAGGAGATCCTTGGTGTCCCCGTCTTCCTTCGGCTCGATGTCGATATGAGCATTCGGATGTTGATAGCCGGCGACGCGAAAGAACACCAACGCCGCCGTGACGGTGAGCCCCGCACGGTCCTTGACCTCCGCGAGCCACTTGGACGTGAACAGATTGGACTCGGACTGTCTCAGCAGCCAGACTCCCGCGACGCCCGGCACCCAGATCTGCGTCGCCCCTGGCCTCACCGGCTGTGAGAGCAGGTAGTCCTTCAGGTCCATGTTCAATGCCTTTTCGACACTGATGTCCAGCTCATACCAGCTCTTCATGGGATTCCTCCTTCCAGTCGGATTTCAAGGTTCTGGGGCTGGCGCGCCCGACTGCGCACAATCCGGCGTCCGTTTCCCGTTTCTGATGGAGATTCACGCACCGGCGGTCCGATCCAGTGGTTGCCGCCCTCGAAGGGGTAGGTCGGCAGAGACACACGCAGGCGCCGTTCCTGCCGATGCAGCTCCTGCCAGTCGATCGCGACGCCCAACAGCCACAGCTTGCCGAGGGTGTCGAGCACGGAGCCGAGCTCGGAGCCGTCACCGCCGTCACCGGTCACTGGCGGCAGGGACGCGTGCAGCAGCGGCTCCGCCACGGCGCGGGCGCGCAGCCGGCTCACCAGGGCTCCTCCCGGCCCGACCTCGACGAAGGCCGTCCGCGGCTCGCTCAGGAGCTCGTCGAGGCCGGCGTCGAGGTGCCTCGGCTCCTCATCTCCTGGCGCCGCCACCACGAGCGGCAGCGCGTCCTCCAGCGCGAGAGCACCAGTCAGGCAGGCCGCCACGAGCTCGCCGGCTCCATGACCGAGCATCCTCTGGGGCACGACTCCCCAGGCCATCCACTGGCGGGCCAGAGCGTACTCCACCGTGAAGAGAGCCGCCCGGCTCAGCTCCTCCTGCTCTCCGGCAGCAGAAAGGAGGAGGTTGCGCAGGTCGCATCCAAGGAGCGGCACCAGCTTCTGACACAGGTCGTCCACCTGCGAGCGAAATTCCACCGCATGCTCGTAGAGCTCTCTCCACAGGCCCGGGCCCAGCTCCCCCTGGCCCGGGAAGAGGAAGCACACGGGCCGGTGGCCGGCCGGCTCGAAGTGGCTCGACACCCGCTGCGGATCGCGCGATTCCAGGCAGGAGATGGCGTCCTCGACGTCGCGGCAGACCACGGAGCGGCGGTGGCGCAGGAGCTTGCGGCCCTGCTGCAAGGTCGCGCAGACGTCGGCCAGATCGAGGCTTCCATCCGCGTCGCGCAAGCGGGCGACCAGACGGTTGGTCATCGCCTCCAGCGCCGAGGCGGTGTTGGCGGAAAGCACGAGCAACTGCCGGGGCATCGACGGCCGCTGCCCGGCGTCGATCGCCGGCGGCTCCTCGAGAATGAGGTGAACGTTGGTCCCGCCGACGCCCTGGATGTTGACCCCCGCCCGTCTCGGCGTGCCGTTGCTCCGCCACAGGGTGCGGTCCTTCTGCACATAGAAGGGGCTCTGCTCGAGATGCAGCTGGGGATTGGGCTCGCTGAAGTTCAGGGTGGGCGGGATCTCGCCGTGCTTCAGCGCGAGGGAGGTTTTGATCAGGGCCGTCGCGCCCGCCGCGATGAGAAGGTGCCCGACGCTCGGCTTCACCGAGCCAAGCGCGCAGTACTGGGTCCTGGTGACGCCGCTGGGGCTCGCGACCTGGAACGCCCGGGTCAGGGCAGCCACCTCGATCGCATCGCCGACCTCCGTGGCGCCACCGTTGGCCTCGACGTAGGAGATGGTGTCGGGCGAAACGCCGGCCTTACCCAGCGCCTCGTGCACCACGTCCGCAACCGCCATGACGCTCGGCGCGGTGAAGCCGACCTTGCCCGAGCCATCGTTGTTGACCGCCGAGCCTTTGATCACGGCATAGACGTGGTCTCCGTCCTGCAGCGCATCGGACAACCGCTTGAGGACGACGATGGCCACGCCGTTGCCTTGGAGCGCGCCCCCCGCCCGGATGTCGAAGCTCCGCGTGTGCCCGTCCTGCGAGTCGATGCCGTCGGGCTCGCAGAAGTAACCGACCCGGTGGGGCACCGAGACCTGGACCCCGCCGGCGAGCGCCATTTCACAGCCCCCCCTGTGCAGGCTCTCGCAGGCGAGGTGGACAGCGACTCCCGACGTCGAGCTGAAGGTCTGGACCGCGATGCTGGGGCCGCGCAGGTTCAGCTTGTAGGACACCCGGGTGGTCAACGTGTCGGTCGCGTTGCAGTGCCCGGCGAGGCGCCGGTTGATCCCCTTGCCGAGCTCCGGCGCCGTGGCGATCTGGAGCAGGTAGGTGCTGAGGTGCGAGCCCCCGAAAACGCCGATCCTGCCCGGATGGCGAGCCGGATCGTGGCCGGCGTCTTCCAGGGCAGCCCAGGCGCATTCGAGGAACAGCCGATGCTGTGGATCGAGGAGAGCGGCCTCCTCCGGCGGCACGTCGAAGAGGTCAGCGTCGAAGCGCTCGATGCCGTCGAGCACCGCCCCGGCCTTGACGTATCTCGGATCCGCGAGGAGCTCCGGATCGACCCCGGCAGCGAGCAGCTCCTGGTCGCTGAAGAAGGTCACGCCCTCGCGCCCCTGCAGGAGATTGCGCCAGAGCTCCTCGACACTGGCGGCGCCCGGGAAGCGTCCGGCCATGCCGATGATGGCGATGCCTTCCTCGGGAAGTGCCGCCGGGCTGCGGTGCACGACCGGCCGCACTGCGCTCTCGGGCTGGAGATGGCGGGCGAGGTCCCCGACCGTGGGCGCCTCGTAGAGCGCCAGGGGAAGGACTTCCCGGCCGAGCTCGCGCTGCAGCTCCGCGGTGACCTTGAGCCCGATGAGGGAGTTGCCGCCGAGATCGAAGAAGTTGTCCGAGACGCCGACCTCTTCGATGCCGAGAGCGCGCTGCCAGATCTCGGCGATGCGCCGCTCGAGATCGCTCGCGGGCGGCGCGTAGGCCACCTTCAGCTCGGGTCTCGCGTGGCGCCCGGCGGGGGTGCCGGCGTCGGCCTCCGCGAGCACCGGCGTGCCGCGGTCCCGGCCGAGGAAGAGGTCGACGGTGTAGTCGCGGCTCAGGGCCAGCGCCGCCTCGAAGTCGGGGGGCGAGACCACGAAGTGCGGGGAGTCGGACGCGACGATGCGCTCGAGAGCGTCCATGCCGCCGGCGAAGTCGATGCCCAGGCGCTCGCGGGTCTCGGCGAAGAAGCGCCGGGCCTGCGGCGGGAGGCCCTCCATGGCAGACTCCCAGGCGTTCCAGCGCCACTCGTTCCAACCGATGGAGACCACGAAGCGGTCCGCCGTCGACCGCGCCTGCGCGTACGCGTCGAGGAACGCGTTCGCCGCGCAGTAGGCCACTTGGCCCGGACCGCCGCCGGTCACCGCGGTCGCCGACGAGAACAGCACGAGGAGGTCGAGCGGCAAGGGGCGCAGGACCTCGTCCAGCACCTGCGTGCCCTGCACCTTCGGGCCCAGCACACGGGCGAAGTCCGCGGCGGTTCTGTGCTGCAGGAGGCCGGACCCCGGCACCCCCGCCGTGTGGAACACGCCGTGGAGGGCTCCGAACCGGGCCAGCGCCGCATCCACCACGGCCTGCATCTGCTCGCGGTCCGCCACGTCCGCCCGCAGCGCCAGGATCTCGATCCCCTGCTCCTCCAGCGCCCGGATCCTGGCGATCGCGCGGCCCGGCCCCTTCTCCAGGCCGTCGAGGCCGCCTCCGGCCAGGATCGCGTCCCACTCCTCGCGGGGCGGGAGCCCCGTCCGGCCGACGAGCACCAGGCGGGCTCCCAGCGTCGAGGCGAGGTGCTCGGCCGTGGCGAGGCCCAGTCCTCCGAATCCTCCCGTGATCAGGTACACGCCGCCCCGGCGGAACCGGAGGGACTCCGCCGCCGGAGCCGGCGGTAGCGGCCGGCGCGGGAAGCGGCGGACGAAACGCTCGCGCGAGCGGTAGGCCACCAGCCGCTCGTCGACCGGGCGGTCGAGCTCGGCGGCGACCGGCTCCAGGAGGTCCGCCTCGAGCTGCACGTCGAGGTGCCGGCAGGAGATCGCCGGGAATTCCAGCGGGATGAGCGTGACCGTACCGAGGACCGTCGCCCGTTCCGGACGCAACCAGTCTCCCGCGAGCACCGGGTGCACGCCGCGCGATACTACGTTGATCTCCACCTTCACGTCCCCTGGCGAGCTACCGGCGGCGAGCCGCGGTCCGAGCGCCTGGGCGAGGTAGATCAGAGAGTGGAAGCCGCGGTCCAGAGTCTCCTCCAGAGGCGAGCCGGGCTCGGCCTCCAGATCCCAGAGGTGCACGACCCGGGCCGGCAGACGGCCCTCGTCGCCCAGCTCCCGCACGAGGCGGCGGTAGTCCTCCGGGCGTTCCGGGTCCAGCGTGAAAACCCTGCCGTCCCGCCCATAGCCGGTGCCGCGGAAGATCCGGTAGACCTCGTCGCCGCGCTCCTCCAGACGCTCTGCCAGGCGCGCCGGGAAGCTGCCCGCCTCCGGGCCGTCCAGGAACACCCACCAGGGGCCCGCGGCCTTCCGCGCTCCGTTGTCCATCGACGCGAGCGGAGAGGGCTCCCAGACCGGCACGTACAGCCAGTCCTCGACGTTCGGCTCCCGGACGAGGTCGGCGAGCGATTGCGCCACGCCGGTCACCGCGGGCGCCGGTGGTTCCGGTTTGAGGCCGCCGAGCCAGTAGCTCTGGCGCTCGAACGGGTATGTCGGGAGCCGGCGGCGGCGGCGGCTCTCGCCGGCATGGAAGCCGCGCCAGTCGATCGCCACCCCGGCAAGCCAGAGGCGGCCCAGGCACTCCAGGAGATAGGCCTGATCCGCCCGGTCCTCGAACGAGGCGCGCAGCGTCGGCCGGATCCGCGGTGCACGCTCGGCGCCGCAATCCGGATGGAGCCGGACGAACGAGGTGAGCCCCTGGCCGGGCCCCACCTCGACCAGCACCCGCGACGGCTCCTTCAACAGCTCCGCGACGCCGTCGCTGAACCGGACCGTGCGGCACAGGTGGTGGGCCCAGTAGGAGGGATCGGTCGCCTCGTGCGGGGTGATCCAGGTGCCGGTCACGTTCGACACGAACGGGATCTCCGGCGCGTGGAGCCGCATCCCGGACAGCAGCTCGATCACCCGTCCCGCGACCGGCTCCAGGAGACGGGAATGGAAGGCCCGGGTCGAGTGGAGACGGCGGCTCACCACGTCGCGCCCGGCGAGGCGCTTTTCGAGCGTGGCGACCGCCGCTGGCGAGCCCGAGACCACGCAGCCGCCCGAGCCGTTCGCCGCCGCGAGATCGAGATCCTCGCCGAGATCCGCGGCGATCTCCGCCTCCGAGACGGGGACCGCCAGCATCGCCCCCTCGGGCAGCTCCTCGATCCAGCGCCCGCGCGCCGCCACGAGACGGAGCGCATCCTCCAGCGAGAACACTCCCGAGAGGCACGCGGCCACGTATTCGCCCAGGCTGTAGCCGAGCATCGCCTGGGGGACCACGCCCCAGGACATGAGGAGGCGCGCCAGCGCATACTCGACCACGAACAGCGCCGGATGGAGATGGCTGATCCGGTTCAGGCGGGCGCTCGCCTCGTCCTCGCGGCCGCCACCGCGCAACATCCCGCGCAGATCGAGGCCGCCGGAGCGGGCCGCCGGCTTCGCGGCGATGCGCTCGGGATAGAGGATGCCCATCAGGCCCTCCATCCCGTGCCCGGCGAGGATCGCCGCGCAGCGGTCCACCTCGTCGCGGAACAGCCACTCGTCCCGGTACAGGCCCTGCGTCATCCCGACGTAGTGGTCGCCGATCCCCGGGAACAGGAACGCGGTCTGGCGGGACACCGGCTCCTGCACCGCCGAGGCCACGCCGGGCCTGCCGTCGCCCGTGAGCCCCGCGAGAGCCTCTGTGCGATTCGTGCAGACTACGATCCGGCGGTGGGTGAAATCCCGGCGCCCCACCTGGAGGGTGAACGCCACGTCGGCTAGATCGCGCTCCGCCACGGATTCCAGGTGCGCCGCCAGACGGGAGCACGACGCGGCCAGAGCCGTCGCGCTGCGCGCCGACACGACCAGGAGCTGATGGCGGCGCGAGGCGCTCGTGGGCGGCAGCTCCGGCGCCTCCTCCAGCACGAGGTGCACGTTCGTGCCCCCCACGCCCAGGCTGTTCACTCCGGCGCGCCGCGGCCGGCCGTTGCGCTTCCACTCCCGGAGCTCCGTGTTGACGAAGAAGGGGCTCGCCGCAAAGTCGATGTTCGGATTCGGACACTCGAAGTGGAGGCTTGGCGGGATCTGGCCGTGCTCCAGCGCCAGCGCCGTCTTGATCAGGGCGGTCACGCCGGCCGCCCGGTCGAGATGCCCCATGTTCGTCTTCACCGAGCCCAGGGGGCAGTAGCCTCTCTCGGCCGTCTGCAGCTGGAACGCCCGCGTCAACGCTGCTACCTCGATCGGATCGCCGAGCACCGTCGCCGTCCCGTGGGCCTCGACGTAGCCGATCTCTGAGGCGTCAACCCCGGCGTTGGCCAGCGCTGTCGCCACGACCTCCGCCTGCCCCTCCACGCTCGGCGCCGTGTAGCCCGCCTTGTCCGAGCCGTCGTTGTTGATCGCCGAGCCGCGCAGCACCGCATGGATCTGGTCGCCGTCCCGCAGGGCGTCGCTCAGGCGCTTCAGGACCAGGACCCCCACGCCGTCTCCGAACACCGTGCCGGCGGCGCGATGATCGAACGTCCGGGTGTGGCCGTCGGGCGACACCTGGTCGCCGGCCTGGTAGACGTAGCCCACCTTGGCGGGAACCCGCAGCGACACGCCTCCCGCGAGCGCCATGCCGCAGTCGCCCTGGCGCAGGCTCTGGCAGGCCAGATGGACGGCCACGGACGAGGTGGAGCAGAAGGTCTGCACCGTGAGGCTCGGCCCCTTGAGGTTCAGCTTGTAGGAGATGCTGGTCGCCAGGGAGTCGCGATCGTTGGTGATCGACGCCTGGAGCTCGCCTATCGAGTCGATCAGGCGCGGGTCGCGGAGCTGGGACAGGAAGTAGGTGCTGAAGTTGGAGCCGGCGAACATCCCGATCTTGTGGGAGGTCGCTCCGGGCGCGTAGCCGGCGCTCTCCAGGGCCTGCCAGCACGTCTCCATGAGGAGGCGCATCTGGGGGTCCATGAGCTCCGCTTCCCGCGGGCTGTAGCCGAAGAAAACGGCGTCGAACTGATCGATGTCCTCGAGGACGGGCCGCGCCCGGACGTAGTCGGGGTTGCCGATCAGGCGCGGGTCGACGCCGGACTCCGCGAGCTCCTCGTCGGTGAAGTAGGAGACGGTCTCGACCCCGTCCACCAAGTTCTGCCAGAACCGCTCGATGTCCGGCGCGCCCGGGAAGCGGCCGCTCATGCCGACGATGGCGATGCTCTCGCGGGGCGCCACCAGCTCGCGGCCCTCGGCGACGGTGGCACGCAACCGGTCGAGGGCCGCGTCGCCGCCGCCCTCCGCGCCCAGGGCCTTCGCCAGCCCGGCCACGGTGGGGGCGTCGAAGAGCGTGACCGGATTGATCTCGACGCCGGGGAATTCCCGTTGCAGCTCGGTCACCACCTGGAGCGCGGTCAGCGAGGTGCCGCCGAGGTCGAAAAAGTTGTCGTGGACCCCCACCTTCTCGACGCCCAGGATCTCCTCGAAGACGCGCGCCACCTTGCGCTCGCTCTCGTTGTTGACCGGCACGTAGGCGGTGCGGAGATCGGGCCGCGTGTAGCGGGTGCCCTCCGGGCGCGCCGCCGCGGGTTTCGCCGTGCGGCGTAGCCACTGCTCGATCCGCGCGTCCAGATCGCCCGTGGAGTGGACCAGAACGGGTCCGACGGACGGGTCCGCGGCGTGCGCCGCGAGGATGCGGCCGAACGCGTCGGTCCCTTCCGCAGACGTCATCCCGTACTGCTCGACCGTGGCGTCGAGACCCTTCTCCCGGGCCTCGGTCCCGGCGCCGCCGTCGAGGCGCCAGGAGTCCCAGGCGACCGCCAGCCAGCGCGCATCGCCGTCACGCCGCCGAGCCCGCGCGAATCCGTTCAGATAGGAGTTCGCCGCCGCGTAGGCCGCGAAGCCGAGGCCGCCGAGCACGGAGGAGAGCGAGGAGAACAGCAGACAGAAGTCGAGAGGCCGGTCGCCCAGGACCTCGGCCAGCGCGTCGAGACCATGGACCTTCGCCCGGAAGTGGCGCTCGCACAGCTCGTCCCCGGTCAACTGCACCTGCTGGAAGCCGTCGCGGCCCGTAATGCCCGCCGCGTGCAGCACACCGTGGATCTCACCGTAGGTCTCCTCCACTCGCGCCAGCACCGCACGCTGGGCCGCGGCGTCTCCCACATCGGCCGCCAGCACGAGGACCTGAGCGCCCAGCGCCTCCAGCGTCTCGATCCGGCGGATCTTGCGGGTGGTCGGATCGTCTTCTCCGTGCTCGGCCGCCCACTGCGGCCACTCTTCGCGCTCCGGCAGGCGGGTACGGCTCACCAGCGCCAACCGCGCCCGATGCTTGCGCGCCAGCTCCTCCGCGAGCACCAGGCCGACTCCGCCGAGGCCGCCGGTGATCAGGTAGACGCCTCCCTCCCGGAGCGGGGTGGGGCTGCTCGCGGGCTCCAACCGGACCGGCTCGAAGTGCCGGAGCCAGCGGGCGCCGTTCCGGTATGCCACCTCCAGGTCGGTGACCAGACCGTGTTGCAGCTCGGAGGCGAGCGCCGAGGCCGCCTCGCGCGCCGCCGGATCCGGATCGATCTCGATGAGACGGCTCGCGAGACCCGGATACTCCTGCCGCAGGACCTTGACCGCCGCGGGCAGGGTCGACTTCGCGGCTTCGACCGGATCGCCCTCCGCCACGCCTTCGAGCCGGTTCGTCACCACCTCCAGCCGCGCTCCGCGCACCCGCTCGGCCACCAGGGCCCGCGCCAGCCGCAGGAGGCTCGAGAAGCCGATCTTCTGATGGTCTGCGAGCCCGCCTCCCGCCTCCTGCGTCACGCTCCACAGGTGGACCACGCGGCCCGGCGAGAAGCCCAGCTCCTGGAGGAGGCGCGCGTAGTCCTCCTCCCGGCCTGGATCGATCCGCCACTCGTTCACGGCGACGCGTTCGAAGCGATCGCCGGTGCCGACGGTCGCGAGCGCCGAGACTTGCAGGCTCTCGGCGAGGCTCCGGCCCACGCCGCAGCCGTCCACGAAGAGCAGCCAGGAGCCGCCCGCGGCCGCAGCATCCGGCGCTGGAGTCTCCGACGGGAGCGGCGCCGGGCGCCATTCCGGACGGTAGTACCAGTCGGCGGGATCCGCCTTCTTGGCGCCGGGTGCCGCCGCGGGGACCCGGACCGCCGCCGGCAGCACGGCTCCGCGGGGGCCGAGCCAGTACCGCTCCCCCTCGAAAGGATAGGCCGGGAGGGCGACACGGCGGCGGCGCTCCTCGCAGTAGAACCCGTCCCAGTCCACCTCGATGCCGGAGAGCCAGAGCTTCCCTAGTGTGTCGAGGAGGAAGCCGAGATCCGAGCCGTCCTGCTGTGGCGCCCGGAGCGAGGCCAGGAGCACGGGGGCGGACTGCGCCTGCCGGCCCACCAGGGTGGTGAGGGTGCGGCCCGGGCCGACCTCGAGGAAGACCGCGCCGGGCTCACTCAGCAGCTCCCTCGCGCCGTCGGCGAACCGCACGGTCTCGCGCAGGTGCCGGACCCAGTAGCCGGGATCGACCGCCTGCTCGGGCAGGATCTTCGTGCCGGTGACGTTCGACACCCAGCTCCACCGCGGCGCTTGGCGGGATACCGCCGCGACCCGCTCCCGGAAGCGGTCCAGCACCGGGTCCATCATCGCCGAGTGGAAGGCGTGCGAGGTGCGGAGCCGTCCCGCCCGCACCCCCCGCTCGACCAGCTGCTTCTCCAGGGCGGCCAGCGGCGCCTCGGGCCCCGAGACCGTGGACTGCCGGGGGCCGTTGACGGCGGCCAGGGACAGCTCGGGGCCGAGCAGCGGCGCGACCTCGGAGGCCGGCAGGGGGACGTTGAGCATCGCGCCCCCCGGGAGCTCGGAGATCAACTGGCCGCGAGCCGTCACGAGGGCCAGCGCATCGGAGAGCGAGAACACGCCCGACAGGCAGGCCGCGACGTACTCGCCCAGGCTGTGGCCGATCATCATCTCGGGCTGGATGCCCCACGCCATCCACTGCCGGGCCAGGGCATATTCGATGACGAAGAGGGAGGGGTGGGTCAGCTCCGTCCGCGCCAGCTCGCGGGCGGCGTCCTCCTCCTCGCCGGCCGCGGGGAACAGGAGCTCGCGCAGGTCGCGCCCCAGATGGGCTTCGACTTCCCGGCAGCAGAGATCCACCTGGGACCGGAACACGGCCTCCTGCTCGTACAGGCCACGCCCCATGCCCGGGTACTGCGTGCCCTGGCCGGGGAACAGGAAGTAGACCGGCCGGCGGCCCGGCTCCTCGCAGTGGCTCGCGACCCGCTGGGGATCGCGCGACGCGAGGCACGCGACTGCGTCCTCGGTATCGCGGCAGACCACGAAGCGGCGGTATTTCAGGAGCTGGCGGCCGCGTTGGAGGGTCGATGCGACGTCGGGCAGGTCGACCTTCCCGGAGGCCTCCCGCAGGTGATCCACCAGGCGGTCGGTCAGGGTCTCGAGCGCGGTCGCAGTGTTGGCCGACAGGGCCAGCATCTGGAGCGGCCTGGAGGGGCGCTCCTCGTCGGTCACCGCCGGAGGCTCTTCCAGGATGAAGTGCACGTTGGTGCCGCCGATGCCCTGGATGTTGACGCCCGCGCGCCGCCGGTGGCCTTTGGTCTCCCAGCGTGTGCGCTTCGTGAGGACGAAGAAGGGGCTGTGCTCGAGATCCAGCTTGGGATTTGGCCTCTCGAAGCTGATGCTCGGCGGCAGCTCGGCGCGCTCGAGAGCGAGCGCCGTCTTGATCAGAGCCGTGGTGCCTGCCGCGCGGTCGAGGTGTCCGAGGTTCGACTTGACCGAGCCGATGGCGCAGTACTGGTTCCCCGAGCCCGGCTCCACGGTGTGAGCCCGGAACGCGCGGGAGAGCGCCGCCATCTCGATCGGATCTCCCACCTCGGTGGCCGTGCCGTGGGTCTCGACGTAGGTGATCGTGTCGGCCGGGACCTGCGCCTTCTCCAGGGCCCGGCTCACCACGTCGGCCACGGCGTTGACGCTCGGCGCGGTGTAGCCGACCTTGCCCGAGCCGTCGTTGTTGATCGCCGAGCCCTTGATCACGGCGTAGATGTGGTCGCCGTCCGCGAGCGCGTCCGCCAGGCGCTTCAGGAGGAGGATGGCGACGCCGTTGCCGAGCACCATGCCCTGGGCGCGGGCGTCGAACGTCCGGATGTGCCCGTCGGGCGATTCGATGCCGCCCGGCTCGTAGAGATAGCCCACGCGGTGCGGCACCGCGACGCGCACGCCTCCCGCCAGCGCCATGTCGCAATCCCCCTGCTGGAGGCTCCCGCAGGCCAGATGGGCCGCGACGCCGGACGTCGAGCAGAAGGTCTGCACCGAGACGCTCGGGCCCCGCAGGTTGAGCTTGTAGGAGACGCGGGTTGCCAGCGCGTCGCTGGAGTTGCCGAGGCCGGCCAGCAGGGGGTGGAGCATGCCGACCTGCTCGGGCGCCGCCGCCATCTGGAGCAGGTACGTGCTCAGGTTCGCGCCGCCGAAGACGCCGACCTTCCCGGGATAGCGCCGAGGGTCGTAGCCCGCGTCGTCGAGGGCCTCCCAGGCGCACTCCATGAACAGGCGGAGCTGCGGATCGAGGATCTCCGCCTCGCGCGGCGACTCGCCGAACAGCTCGGCGTCGAAGCGGTCGATCTCGTCGAGTACCGCGCCCGCCTTCACGTACCGGGGATTCGCGAGGAGCGCGGGATCGACCCCGGCGGCGAGCAGCTCGTCGTCGCTGAAGAAGGTGACGCTCTCGCGGCCGGCGAGGAGGTTCCGCCACAGCTCCTCGACGTTGGCGGCGCCCGGGAAGCGGCCGGCCATGCCGATGATCGCGATGCCCTGCAGCCCGTCCACCTGGCCGCTCGACGGAACGGCGCGGCGGGCCGGCGCGGCCGGGGCAGCCGGGGGCTGGAGATAGGCGGTCAGCGCGCGCACCGTCGGGGCCTCGTAGAGCGCCAGGGGCAGGATCTCGCGCCGCAGCTCGCGCTGGAGCTCGGAGGTCACCTTGAGGCCGAGCAGCGAGTTGCCGCCGAGATCGAAAAAGTTGTCGTCGAGACCAATCTGCTCGCGCCCGAGGGCGCGCCGCCAGGAGTCCGTGATCAGGCTCTCCAGCTCGCGTGCGGTCCGTGCCACGCCCTGCGGCGCCCCCGCTCCCGGATCGGCCGCCGGGCCCAGGAACAGGTCGATCGTGTACCGCCGCGTGATCTCCACGATCCGGGTGAAGTCCGCCGGCGAGACGACGACGCTCGACAGGTCCGAGGCGAGAACCCTCTCCAGGGCGTCCATGCCGCCCTCGAAGTCGATACCGAGGCGTTCCCGGTTGCGCCGGAAGGCGCTCAGGGCCTCGGGCGGGAGCCCGGCCATGCTCCATTCCCAGTCGTTCCAGCGCCACTCGCCCCAGTCGATCGACACCACCCGGCGGCCGCTCCCCGACCGGGCCCGGGCGAAGGCGTCGAGGAACGCGTTCGCCGCGCAGTAGTCCACCTGGCCGGGGCCGCCGCCGACGACCGCGGTGATCGACGAGAAGAGGACGAGGAAGTCGAGCGGAACGTCGCGCAGCACCTCCTCGAGCACGAGGGTGCCCTGGACCTTCGCGGCCATGACCCGCGCGAAGTCCGCGGCGCTCTTGCCGTGCATCAGCCCGGCGGCCGGAACGCCGGCCGTGTGGAGCACGCCGTGGATCGTCCCGAAACGCGCGAGTGCCACCGCCACGACCTCCCGCATGCGCTCGCGGTCAGCCACATCGGCGGTCAAGACGAGGACCTCGATGCCCCGGTCCTCCAGCGCCTGCACCTTGGCGATCCGGCGCGCCATTCCCTGTTCGGCGCCGCTCTCCAGGATCCGATCCCACTCCTCGCGCGGTGGCAGGGCTGTGCGCCCGACGAGCACGAGGCGCGCGCCGCAGGTCGAAGCCAGATGCTCGGCAGCGGCCAGGCCGAGCCCGCCAAGGCCGCCGGTGATGAGGTATACCCCACCCGGGCGCCAACAGGAGCCGGAGCCTCCGGCCGACTTGACCAGCGGCCGGTGCGCATAACTGCGGACCAGGCGCTCGCCATGGCGGAACGCTACCTCGCGTTCGCCCGGTGGTCGGTGGACCTCAGCGAACAAGGCGTCGAGCAGCTCGTCCTCCTCCGGGTTCCCGGGCTCGGGAAGCTCGAGGTCGACGTGGCGGACGGAGATCGCGGGATACTCCACCGGCACGATCTGCACCGGGCCGGTAACGGTCGCCGGCAGCGGGTGGAGGACTTCGCCGCCGGCCACGGCATAGACCCCGCTCGTGACCACGTTGAGCTCCACGGTCTCGCGCCGGGTGGGTGACAGGGCACGCGCCAAGTAGATGAGAGAGTGGAAGCCGCGGTCCAGCGTCTTGTTGACCGAGCCGGTACCGGCGGCGAGCTCCCACAGGTGGAGGATGCGCCGCGGGAGCTCCGCCCGAGCGCCGAGATCCTCGACCAGCCGCCGGTAGTGGTCCGGCTCGGCTGGATCGAGCACCCACCGCGCGCCATCGTGACCATAGGCCGTGCCGGTGGTCACGGCCACCACCGTCTCGCCCTGTGCGGCGAGGCGCTCCACCAGGCGCTCCGCGAACGGGGACGCATCGACGAACGCCCACCAGGGAGCGGACGGCGTCCGCACCCCGTCCTCCGGCGCCTGCGCGGGCGTCCAGACGGGCTCGTAGAACCAGTCCTGGACATCCGGCTCGCGCACTAGCTCCTCCATGGCGAAGCTCAGCGATTCTCCTTGGTTGGTGGAGGCCGCCGGCCGCGCGTCGATCCAGTAGCTCTTGCGCTCGAACGGATAGGTCGGCAGCGGTCGGAGGACGCGCCGTTCGGCCTTGTAGAAGGCGCGCCAGTCGATGTCCAGTCCGTGCAGCCAGAGCCGGCCGAGGGTGGCGAGCAGGCGGGCCTGGTCTTCGCCGTCCTGCCCGAGCGACGGGTCCAGGGCCGGCTGCGCTAGGGCCGCCCGCGCCGCGTCGCACTCCGGATGCCGGTGCACCAGGGAGGTGAGCTCCGCGCCCGGACCGACTTCGAGTAGCACCTGCTCGCCTTCGCCGAGCAGCACCTTCACCGCGTCGCTGAAACGCACCGTCTGGCTAAGCTGGCGCGCCCAGTATCGGGGGTCCCTCGCCTGACTGCGGGAGATCCACTTGCCGGTGACGTTGGACAGCAAGGGCACTGAGGGTGCTCCGAGCTCCATGGAGGCGACCAGCTCAGCCACCCGGTCCGCCACGGGATCGAGGTGGTGCGAATGGAAGGCCCGCGCTGCAGGAAGGCGACGGGAGGCGATTCCACGCTCGGCCAGGCCGGCTTCCAGCTCGGCGACCGGCGCGGGCGGCCCCGAGACCACCACGCCCCCGGGACCGTGGAGTGCCGCCAGTGCCAGCTCCTCGCCAAGCAGCGGCCGGATCTCCTCCTCGGAGAGCGGCACCGCGACCATCGCGCCGTCCGGCAGATCCTCGATCCAGCGCCCGAGCGACGCCATCAGGCGGAGCGCATCCTCGACCGTGAAGACACCCGCGACGCACGCGGCGACGTATTCACCGAGACCGTGCCCGAGCAGGGCCCGCGGCTTCAGCCCCCAGGACATCAGCAGCCGGGCCAGCGCATACTCGACCACGAAAAGCGCCAAAGGGAGGGCCGCGAGGGGGTCGTCCTCGCCCAGCTCGCGGAGCAGGTCGGCGCAGCGGTCGACCTGCTCGCGGAAGACCGGCTCGTCGCGATAGAGCCCTGCGGCCATGCCGGTGTCGTGCTCGCCGATGCCGGGGAAGAGGAAGGTGATCTGACGGGTCGCCGGCCCCTGTACGGTGCTGCCGATCCCGTCTCCGGCCTCCAGCGCCGCGCTCGCCGCCTCCCGGCTGTCGCAAACCACCGCGCGCCGGTGGGTGAACATCTTGCGGCCGACCTGGAGCGTGTAGGCGATGTCGGGCAGCTCGGAATCTTCTGTGCCGCGCAGATGGCGGGCGAGCCGGGTCGCAGCCTGGTCGAGAGCCGTCGCGCTGCGGGCCGAGAGAAGGATCAACTGGTGGCGCCGGGATTCTCCCGGCGGGCCGGCAGCGGGCGCCTCCTCCAGCACGAGGTGCGCATTCGTGCCCCCGATTCCGAGGCAGTTGATGCTGGCGCGGCGCGGTCCCTCGCCCGTCCACTCGCGTAGCGCGGCGTTCACGAAGAACGGGCTCGAATCGAACGGGATGTCGGGATTCGGGCCCTCGAAATGGAGGCTCGGCGGAATCTGTCGGTGCTCGAGCGCCAGGGCGGTCTTGATCACCGACGCGACGCTTGCGGCGCGGTCTAGGTGACCGATATTGGTCTTCACCGAGCCCAGGGCGCAGTACTGCCGCAGGAACGTCTGCTGCCGGAACGCCTGCGTCAGGGCCGCGACCTCGATCGGATCGCCGAGCACGGTCGCGGTGCCGTGGGCCTCGACATAGCTGATTTCGGATGCCTTAACTCCGGCGTCCGCCAGAGCCGCCGCCACCACCGCCGCCTGCCCTTCCACGCTGGGAGCCGTGTAGCCCGCCTTGAGCGACCCGTCGTTGTTGACGGCCGAGCCGCGAATCACGGCGTGGATGTGGTCGCCGTCGCGCAGCGCCGCGCTCAGCCGCTTGAGGACGACGACGCCCACGCCGTCCCCGAAGACAGTGCCGTGCGCGCGGTGGTCGAAGGCACGAGTATGGCCGTCGGGAGAGTACTGATCGCCGTGGCGGTAGAGGTAGCCGGACCGCGACGGCACCCGCACCGAGACGCCCCCGGCGAGGGCCATCTCACACTCGTTGCGCAGCACGCTCTTGCAGGCCAGGTGGATGGCCACCGCCGACGTCGAGCAGAAGGTCTGGACGGACAGGCTGGGTCCCTTCAGGTTCAGCTTGTACGACACGCTCGTGGCCAGCGAGTCGCGATCGTTGGTGATGACCGTCTCCAGCTCGCCGACCGACTCGATGAATCCCGGCTTCCGCAGCAGGGCCAAGAGGTAGGTGCTGATGTTCGCGCCCGCGAACACGCCAGCCCGGGCCTCGAGGTTCTCCACCGCGTAGCCGGAGGACTCCAGGGCCTCCCAGCAGGTTTCCAGGAAGAGGCGGATTTGCGGATCCATGAGCCGCGCCTCGCCTGGCGAATAGCCGAAGAAGTCGGCGTCGAACAGATCCAGGTTCTCGAGCACCGGCCGCGCCTTGACGTAGTCCGGATTGGCGAGCAGGGCGGGCGGGACCTCGTCCAGCTCCTCGTCGGTGAAGTAGGTGACGGACTCGACGCCTCCCGCGAGGTTGCTCCAGAACTGCTCGACCGACCGGGCTCCCGGGAACCGCAGGCCCATGCCGATGATGGCCACGGCCTCTTTCGTCTCCGGCTCCGGCCGAGCGCCGGCCTCCGGGGCCGAGGCCGCCGGCGCATCCTGGCTCCCGCCGCTGGCCGATTGGAGATAGCGCGCCAGAGAGCGGACCGTCGGCGCCTGGAAGAGCGCGACCTTGGGAAGCTCCACGCCCAGGGTCCTGCGCAGCTCGTTGATGATCTGCAGGCCGACGAGCGAATTGCCGCCGGCATCGAAGAAGTTGTCGTCGAGGCCCAGGGACTCCGTGCCGAAGAACCGCTGCCAGATCCCGGCGATGATCCGCTCCAGCTCCTCGAGCGGCGGCAGCGCCGGTGCCCCGGCTCCGAGCCGCGGCACGAGGGCCTCGGTGGTGAAGGAGGCGCCGCCGGACATGGTGTCGACCGCCAGCGCGGCGAACCACGCGCGGAGGGCCTCGAACGGGCGTGTCAGCACCGCGACGTGCGGCCGGTCCTGGGCCAGGATGCGCACCACGGCCTCGAACCCCTCGTCCGGCGCAATGCCGAACCGCAGCCGGTGCTCTTCGAGGAGGGCGTGGACCTCTGGCGCGAACCCCTCCCAGACGTTCCATTGCCATTCGCCCCAGCCGACCGCCACCGTGAAGCGCCCCCGCCGGCTGCGGTGGATGGCGAACGCATCGAGGAACGCGTTGGCGGCGCTGTAGGCCACCTGCCCGGTGCCGCCGATCAGCGCCGCGAGCGAAGAGTAGAGCACGAGGAAGTCGAGCTCGACCCCCTCCAGGGCCTCGTCCAGGGCGAGCGTGCCGGCGAGCTTGGGCGGCATCACCCGCGCCAGCGAGTCCTTGGGATTGAACGCGATCATGCCCGCGCCGATCACGCCCGCGGTGTGGAAGACGCCGTGGAGCGCGCCGAAGCGGTCGAGGACCTGCTGCACCGCGGAGCGCATCTGTACGGGATCGGTGACGTCGGCCTCGATCAGGAGCAGCTCGCCGCCCGCCTCCTCGATGGCCATCACCTCGCGGATCCGGTGCGGCAGCGCCTCCTGGGCCCGCCGGGTCGGCGAGACGTCGTCCTCCGCGGCGGCGCGCAGGCTCTCCCATTGCTCGCGCGGCGGCAGGCCGGAGCGGCTCAGCAGCGCCAGCCGCGCCCGGTATTTCTCCGCCAGGAACCGTGCCGCCGAGAGGCCGAGGCCGCCGAGGCCGCCGGTGAGCAGGTAGACGCCGCCCTGGCGCAGGCGCAGGCCGGCGGTGTCCGCGATGGGCGAGCGGACGATCGACTGCACGTAGCGGTCCCGGCCGCGATAGGCGACGATCTGGTCGTCCGCCCCAGACTCGATCTCCCGCAGGAGCTGCCCGGCCAGCAGCTCCCGCGCCTCGGGCGAGGCCGGTGCTTCGAGATCGATGCAGCGGCTGCTGAAGCGGGGATATTCGAACGGGATCACCCGGCAGGGTCCCGACAGGGTCGCCTTGGCCGGGCTCACCAGGTCCCCGCCGGTGACCTCGGCCATGCCGCTGGCCACCAGGGTGAAGCGGACCGCCCTCTCGCCCGCCCGCTCGCCCACGGCCCGCACCAGATGCACGACGCTCTCGATGCCGAGGGTCTGCGCCCGCCCGGCCTCCTCGCGGGTCGCGGCCGGATCTGCGCCGACGCTCCACAGGTGCACGATCTCTCCGGGGAGGGCCGGCAGACCGTCGAGCAGCGATTCGTAGTCGGCGAACGCGGCCGGGCTCAGGGTCCGCAGGTCGCCTTGGCTGCCATACCCGGCGCCGGGCCGGACCTGGACGACCGGGCGGCCCGCCTGGCGCACCCGCTCGGCCAGACCCTCGCCCAGGCCGTGCTCGTCGCAGAACACGAGCACCGGCGAGGTCTCCGGCGGGGACGCCTCCGTCGGCCCCGGATCGAGGGGCACCGGATTCCAGACCGGCACATGAAACCAGTCTTCCAGCGGTCCCTTGGACTCTTCGGGAGACAGCGCCAGCGCCGAGCGCGGCGGCGCCTCCGCGTCCAGCCAGTACCGTTGGCGCTCGAAGGGATAGGTCGGCAGACCGGCGCTCCGGCGTGCTGCGCCGGCCTTCTGCCAGTCCACGGTCCGGCCGGCGAGCCACGCGCGCCCGAGGTCGCGGAGGAGGCGCGCCTCCTCCGGCTCCGCACGGTTCCACGGGACCGACAGCACCTCGTCGCGCCCCGCGGCGCCGGAGGCCTCGCGGAGGATCTCCACGGCGTGCTCGCGGCTCCTGGCCAGGACGGCGCGCCGGTGCTCGAAGAGGCTCCTTCCCGTCCGCAGGGTGAACGCCACCTCGCCCAGGGACACCTCCGGATGAGCTTCCAGCCACGAGCCCAGCCTTGCGCTCATCGCGTCGAGAGCGCGGGGCGTCCGGGCCGAGAGGACGAGGAGCTGCCACCCCTCGCCGTCCGGCGCCGCCGGGGGCCGTGCGGGCGGCTCTTCGAGCACGACGTGGGCGTTGGTTCCCCCGAACCCGAAGGAGCTGACCCCGGCATAGACCAGACTGCCGTCCGCCGGCAGCGCCCGCGGGCGGTCGGCGACCCGCAGGCCGAGCGCGGCGAAATCGATCATCGGGCTCGGCGTCTCGAAGTGGATGCTGGGGGGAATCTGCCGGTGCCGCAGCGCGAGGACCGCCTTGATGAGGCCGGCCATGCCCGCCGCCGCCTCGAGGTGGCCGATGTTGGTCTTCACGGAGCCGATCCAGCAGGCCTCCCGTCGGGAGGGGGACGACATCGCCGCGCCCAGGGCGCCGGCCTCGATGCGGTCCCCGAGCGCCGTCCCGGTGCCGTGGGCCTCGACGAAGAGCACCTCGCCGGGATCGATGCCGGCGTTGCGGTAGGCACGCCGGATCACGGTTTCCTGCGCCGGGCCGTTGGGAGCCATCAGGCCGTTCGTGCGGCCGTCCTGGTTGACCGCGCTGCCGCGGATCACGGCATAGAAGTCGTCTCCGCTGGCCAGGGCGGCCGATAGCGGCTTGAGGACCACCACGCCGGCCCCTTCCCCGCGGACGTAGCCGTCGGCCCGCGCGTCGAACACCTTGCAGCGGCCGTCGGGCGCGAGCAACCCGGCCTTGGCGAAGATCATCGTCAGCTCGGGCGAGAGCATGACGTTGACGGCGCCCACCAGGGCCACCTCGCACTCGCGCTCGCGCAGGCTCTGGCAGGCCAGGTGCAGGGCCACCAGGGAGGACGAGCAGGCGCTGTCCACCGCGAGGCTCGGCCCCGAAAGGCCGAGCTGGTACGAGATCCGGTTGGCCGCGATGCTCCGGGCGTTGCCGGTTCCGGCCCAGGCGTCGATGCGCGAAGGATCGTCGAGCTGGAGACGGCCGTAGTCGTTCGTCGAGATGCCCACGAACACGCCGGTCGCGGTGCCGCTCAGCCGCTCCGGCGGCACCCCGGCATCTTCCAGGGCCTCCCAGGTCACTTCGAGAAGAAGCCTCTGCTGCGGGTCGAGGCGCTCCGCTTCATGGGCGGAGATGCCGAAGAACGCCGGCTCGAACCGGTCCACCTGCTCGAGGAACCCGCCATGGCGCGAGCTCATCTTGCCGGGCTCCCTGTTGGTCGGATCGAAGAGGGCCTCGTTGTCCCAGCGGTCGGGCGGAACTTCCCGGATCGCATCGACGCCGCCGGAGACCAGGCGCCAGAAAGCGGCGGGGTCCGGGGCGCCGGGGAAGCGGCAGGCCAGGCCGATGATGGCGATCGGCTCCGGCGGCGCCGACCCGTCGACCGGCGGGGGAGCCTGCCGGGCCTCTGGCGGCTCCGGTGCCGTGCCGCCGAGGTGGCGGCTCAGTGCCTCGATCGACGGATGGTCATAGAGCAGCGTCGGCGACAGCCTGGTCCCGAGCCACTCCTCGAGATCGCCCGAGATCCCCACCGCGTCCCGCGAGCTCAGGCCGTAGCTGGCATAGGGTTCCGAGACCTCGATCTCGGCCGGGCTCAGGTCCAGCTCCTCGGCGATGCGAGCGACCAGCCATTCCTTGATCTGGCTCTCGTCCGGCGCTCGGTGTGTCATTGCCGCGCCCTCCCTGGGGGTGCCGGATCCGGGGGCACCCGCGGAGGCATTTCGATCCGGAGCCCCGAGAGCCGCTCCACATGCGCCACCAGCCGCGGCAGGTTGGGACCGTCGAGAGCCTTCGCCGACCGGTCGCGGTCGGGCGGCACCAGGGCGTTCGTGGCCATGGCGCGCCGCCGCAGGGCGACGTCCGCCAGGATGCCCAGGGCGCGCTGCACCTCGAAGTACCGCACGAGCTCCTCATCGAACGAGCGGTATTTGCGATAGAGGGTCTCGAACCGGCGCGGGAACCAGCCCCGGTACAGCGGGATCAGCGGACGCAGCGGACCCGGCCCGACGACCGGGCCGTAGTGGACGATGATGCGGTTGGCCGCGAGATCGTACTCGGGCGGCGCGACCACGGCCCGCGTCCAGTCGAGCACGGAGCTGACCCGGCCGCGATCGATCATCAGGTTGAACGGGTGCAGATCGCCGTGGTTGATGGTCGACGTGGAGGTGTCGGGGCAGTTACGGTCCAGCCACTCTCCCACCGCCGCGAGCGACGGGAACTCCCTGGCGGTCCTCCGCTCGCGCGTCTCCGCGGAGAGGTCCAGCATCACCGACTGGCGGTGGAGCCCGGCCGCCTCGGCGGCGGTCAACAGGTGGCAGCCGTCGAGGCGATGGAGCGCGGCCATCGTCTCGGCGAGCAGCGCCGGAAGGCGCGCCAGCATGTAGGGGCTAAGGATCTCGACCGCGGAGCGGCCGCCGGCCCGCTCCATGATGAGGAAAGAGCCGCCCACGCCGTCGAGCTGCTCTCCGATGAAGAACACCTTCGGGGCGGCGAGACCCTGGCCGGTGACCGCCCGGTGCGCCGCCGCCTCGATGCGCCCCCGCTCGGCGGTGCCGCCGGCCCGGAACATGCGCGCCACGAGCGGCCGGTCGAACGGCTCCGGAGCCTCCTGCAACTGGAGACCGAAGATGTCGGTCTCGTTGCCTCCCGAGATGCGGGTCGGCCGGATTCCATAGCTCAGGCGCGGTGCGCCGATTGCTTTCCTCAAGTATTGGAGCAGCGGCTCCTCGATCTCTGCAGCCTCCATCTTCGACCCTCAGACTTCAACCGGCGACTCCCAACGCGCCAGCTCACCGTTGCGGTAGGCGGCCTTGCAGGCATGCCGTTGGTTCTTGCCGCTGGTGGTTTTCGGGATTCCGCCCGGACGGACCAGCACGACATCGTGAACCCGCAGATCGTGCTCTGCGGCCACCAGGCGGCGGATCGACCTCGCGGATTCGTCGAGCACCTCTCCGCGCGGAACCTCGGCGAGCACCACGAGCCGCTCTTCTTCCCCGTCGACGTCGACTGAGATCGCCACGCAACACCCGGAGCGGACGCTCGGCGTCCCGTCCTCCACCGTCTGCTCGATATCCTGCGGATAATGATTGCTGCCCGCGATGATGATCAGGTCCTTGTAGCGGCCGGTGACGAACAGGTCGCCGCCATCGAAAAATCCCAGATCGCCGGTGCGCAGAAAAGGACCTGCCTCCGGCTCCCCGGCAAGCCGGGCGCCGAAAGTCCTCGCGCTCTCCTGGGGCAGCTCCCAGTAGCCCTGGCACACGTTAGGCCCCGCCACCCAGATCTCGCCGATCCGGCCCGGCGGGCAACGCCTCGCCGTCTCGAGATCGGCGATGACGGCCTCCTGCCCCCGTGGCCGGCCGCAACTGACCAGCGCGCGGGCTCCCTCTCCTGCCGGCGCCGGAGCCACCCGGTCCTCCTTGAGCGCCGCGGCGTCGTAGGTGCGGACCACCGCGCGATCGGACGTCTTGCCGACGACGAACAGGGTCGCCTCGGCCAGCCCGTAACAGGGATAGAGGGCCTGCGGGCGCAGCCCGAGAACGGCGAACTTCTCGGCAAACCGCTCCAGGGTCGCCGCCCGCACCGGCTCGGCGCCATTGAAAGCCACGCGCCAACTGCTCAGATCGATCCCCTCGCACTGATCGATGGCGATCTTGCGCAGGCAGAGGTCGTAGGCAAAGTTGGGGCCGCCCGAGACGTGGCCTCGATACCGGCTGATCGCCTTCAGCCAGCGGATAGGTCTCTGGATGAAGTGCAACGGCGACATCAGGACGCAACTCATGCTGGCGAAGACGTTTCCGAAAAGCATCCCGACCAGACCCATGTCATGGTGCAACGGAAGCCAGCAGACATCGACGTCGCCCTGCTTGAGGGCCATGCCCTCCGCAATCTGTCCCACATTCGCAAGCAGGTTTTCGTGGCTCACCATCACTCCCCTGGGGGCGGCGGTCGAGCCCGAGGTGTACTGGAGAAAGGCCAGGCTGTCCCCGGCGAGATCGGGGGGATTCCACTCTCCGGCCGCACCCACGTCCTCGTCGGTCAACCAGCGAAGACCCTCGAGGCCCGGGGCCCCGGCCAGGCCGGACTGGAAGGCCTCCTTCAGCTTCGCCGTCGTGATCACGCCGCGCGGCCGGCAGTCCACGGCGATCGACAACAGGCGTTGGAACGCCGCTTCCTTGCGGGGCGGAGGGAGCGCGCTGACGACGAAGGTCGAACCCGCGTAGACACAACCGAACAGCGCGCGGACTAGCTCCAGGCTGGACGGCAGGAGGAGGAGAACGCGCTCCCCGGCGAGGTTGTGCTCTTGAAGAAGAGCGGCCAGTGCCTTGCTCTCCTGGTCCAGCCGGCTGTAGGTCCAGCGTCCTGATTCTTGCTCGCCGTCTCCGAGGAAGGTGAACGCGAGCGCATCGGGATCGCGCTCCACGGAGTGCCTTAGACAATCGACTAGATTCGATACCCCTTCGAGACTGGTCAACACAATCCCTTCCGATTCGAGACAACAAACAAGATAGTCCAGACAACCGGCAGCACCAGATCCTTAACGGCACCGGCTCCGATAAGGAGCATAGCGATTCCGCCTCGCCTGTCACGGAACTTCAGGCGTCCAGAAGACTATCAATGTCAGATTATTGCGGAGGTCGGGACGTCGTGTCAAGCGTTTGCGTGCACGCTTTTGTTCCTGTGCCGCGCCGCGGGCGCAGACCGGCTTTCCCCGGCTCTGGAAGAGTGGAAGAGTGAAGGAGGACGCCCCTCCCCGGATGGCGTTGCCGGAGGCGTTGAATCGCCGCGGTGCCGTTCCGATCCCGCGATCGTTGCCTTCGAGAGCGGGACTTGTGTTAGTATATGAAGATTATGAGAAACCTCGGAACTTCTGGGGGAGACGATCGTGGCCGATAACCGGTCCGCCAAGTCTGAGAAAGGCATAGCCAGGAAGCGGTTACCGCCCGCCGCGCCAAGCGAGACCGTGCAACCGAAATCCGCGAAGCTGGAAAGCTTTTCAGCCGAACAAAACAAGGAGATGAAGTTTATGAACGACACGACAGTAACCAACGCGATCAAGCTCGCCAGCGAAGGGCTGATCACTCCGGGGTCCAGCCTTCTTCTGGACGGCAACCTCAAGTTGGGCGGGGCTCACTTGGTCGCCGGATTGGCGGCCAAGGCGCTGCTCGGGCCAGTCGGCTGGCTCTTGGTGGCGGCTAGCTCGTTCTCGAAATCCGTCACCGGCAAGAACCTGCAGGAGCACTTCATCGGGACTCAGAACAAGGAAGCTACGCCCGAAACCTGAGCTTTCGGGGGACCGCCTACCAGGCTGGATGGAATGCAGGTGCCGCTGGCCCTGAGCAGGGCATAGTGTCGCCTTCCAGAGGTTCGATCCGCGCTTGGAGGGCCGCGACGCCGTCGCGTTACGTGTTCCCAACGACGCTGTACTTCGCTCCTGGCCCTAGGCAACCAATGAGAGCGCCGCCCCCTCAGCCTCCGCCCGGCCCCTTCTTGGGAGTGTGGTTCTCGGCCATTTTCAAGACTCCTTCTTTCAAGGAGGGTACTGGTCTTGGGCCAAACACCGGCCGTTCCTCGGTCTGGCACCGACGACGACCTGCTAGAGCTGGCCGCCGAGCTCTGGAATGACCGCCGGCCCCACGCCCCAGTAGTGGAGAAAAACGATCCGCGGCTCCTCGCCAGTCATGTGATGGTGGATGGCCACCACGTCGATCCCGGCCTTGCGCAGGGCTTTGAGCACGGCCTGAAGCTCGCTTTCCTCCATGGCGAAGTCGCCGTCCACCACGGCCTGGGCGTCGCTGCCGGCAAAGGCGGCCCAGGTGTTGACGCCCATGGCGGCTCCCACCTTCTCCCCGTGCATCCGGGCCGTTTTGCCGAAGACGAAGCGGAGGACGCCGTCCTTGAAGTCCCCCTTTCCGCCGAGGATCTCCTCGATCCGCCCCGGAGGGAGAGAGGTTTTTGCCGGATCAACCTCGGCCCGCGGGGTGGCGGGCGGCCTTTCTTCCATGGCGCGGAAGACCTTCCCCACCGATGCGGCCAAGTCCTCGACGGAGCCGTGCCCGCCGATGTGAAGGAACATCACTTTGGGCGCGTCCCCGAAGAAGTGGTTGTGGAGGGCCGTGACCTAAAGCCCATTGTCCAGGGCGACGGACATCACGGGATTGACCTGGGACTCAAGGAGGACGAGGTCGCCCATCACCAGGGCGCCGCGGACGGCGCGCTGGAAGGCCGCCCAGGAGGTGAGGCCCTGGCGGGGATGCAGCCGCATGCCTCCGACCCGCACGTCGAGGTCGGTCCGGGGCACGCTGACCTTGAAGACCCCCTCGGCCGCGTCGAGGGTCCCCTTGGCACCGGTCAGGCGTTCGATCAGAGCGGCGTCGAGCCCGTAGACGGGCTGATCGGCCAGGGGAGCGCTCTGGGCCGCCAAGCAGGGAGCTACGGCACAGAGGCCAAGACGGCGGCAGTCGAAGTTGGGGGAATAGGCGGGCTAAGCTTGTACCGATTTTGTACCGATGCCCAAAATTGTTGTACCGGCGGCCTCGAAGCAACCTGCAAATCGCTGATTTTAAAGGAGAAATTGGTCGGGACGCCGGGATTTGAACCCGGGACCCCCTGAACCCCATTCAGGTACGCTACCAGACTGCGCCACGTCCCGACCGGAACTGCTGTCAACGGGAATGCGGGGAGAGAAGCGCGAGGATCTCGCGCGCCTCTTCCAGGGCTTTTCCGATCCCCGAGCGGAGCTTTTGTATCCGCTCCGCGGCGTCCGTGTCAAGCGCCTCTCCCGCCGACGCCTCCGCAAACAGCGGAAGGGGGGGCGGCTCTTCCCGGACCGGAGGGGCCTCCGGAGCGCCGTCCTCGGGGGCCTCTGTTTCCTCGGCCGCCGTCTCCGCCTCCGCGACCTCGCCCAGGGTGCCGCTCGTGAGCTCGACCTCGAGCTTCTTCTTGGCCCCGGCGATCGTGTAGCCCTCGTCGTAGAGGAGCTCCTTGATCCGCCGGATGATCTCCAGCTCCTTCTCGCTGTAGACGCGCTGGCCGGAGCGGCTCTTGCTGGGGGCGAGCGCCGGGAACTCGGTCTCCCAATAGCGCAGCACATAGGGCTGGATGCCGAGGGTTTTGCAGGCCTCCCCGATCTTGTAGTAGAGCCGCTTCTGGACCCGCGCTTTCACCATCCGGGGTTACTCCAGCATCTCGTCCTTGAGACGACGTGCCGGCTTGAAGCTCAGCCCCTTGTGCGGGCGGATGAAGATCTTCTCCCCGGAGACGGGGTTGACCCCGACCCGCCCCGGACGGCTGGTGATCTCGAAGGTTCCGAAGTTCTTGATCTTGACGGGCCGGCCCCCGGCCAGCGTGGTCTTCACCGTCTTGAAAATCGTGTCCACGATCTCCGCCGCCTCGTCCTTGGTCAGACCGCCGTGGCGGTCGTACACGGCGTCCACGAGGTCGGCCTTGGTCCTGTTGATGCTACGGGGCGGCATGGTCTTTTTGGTCGTCATAGGGCAGAGCAAAAAGATGGATTCCCAGCAGCCGACAGGCTGAAGAAGTGCCTGAAGTATATGGGATCAAACCGGCATGAACAAGGCCGCCTCATACCCCTCCCGGTAGCGCGCCGCAACCGCGTCCCAGGTGAGCTCCGCCACGGCCTTCGCGCGCCCCCTCTCCCCCATCGCCCGCGCTCCGCCCGGATCCGCGAGGAGCCGCCCGAGCGCCGCCAGGAGCGCCGCGGGGTCTCTTTCCGGGACCAGGAGCCCCGTCCGGCCGTCCTCTACCGCGAGCGGGATGCCCGAGATGCCGGAGGCCACGACCGGCAGGCCGCTCGCCATGGCTTCGAGGATGACGTTCGGCAAGCCGTCCACGTTCCCCTTCCCGTCATGGACCGCCGGAAGGACGAAGAGGTCCGCCGCCCGGTAGAGGTCCGGCAGGGTGTCCCGCAGCACGGCGCCGGGGAAGAAGACCCGGTCCGGCCAGGGAGAGGCCGCCACCTTGAAGCCTTCGAGCAGGTCCCCCCCGCCCGCTAGGACGATCCGCAGCTCAGGATGCGCCGCCAGAAGGGCCGGAAGGATCTCGACCAGCCCCTGGAACCCCTTCTTGGTCGCCATCCGCCCCACGCCCAGGAGGAGAGGGACGCCCTCCGGCACGCCCAGCTTCCCGCGCCAGATCGACCTTCGGTCCGGCGCGGGCGAGAACGCCTCCACGTCCACCCCGTAGGGGATGACCCGCGAGCGCTCGGCCGGGAACCCCAGGGCGCGCACCCGGTCGACGAGCTCGGGCGAGCAGCCGGTCAGGAGCCGCGAGCGGGAGAGGGCCCAGCGGGCGAGGCTCCGCACTCCGGGCTTTTCGGCGAGGAAGACGTCGCTCCCGTGAAGGCCGATGGCGAGCGGCGTCTTGCCGAAAGCCGCCGCGGCCACCACCCCGTTGGGAACGATCCAGTGGGCGTGGACGAGGTCGAAGCGTCGGCCCCGGAGCCGCCGCCGGACCTCCCGCCGCGCCGCGAGGGCGTAGAGCGGGGCCGCGAGCGCCGCGCCCCCGCGCACCCGCTCGTCCGCTTCGAGCGACCGGCCGTAGCCCAGCACCTCGTGCTTCTCGGGCGCGTAGCGGAAGGTGGCGACCTGGACGCCGCCGTCGTCCCAGGCCGCGGGCACGCCCGGAGCGTGCGGGGCGAGCACGGTGACCCGGTCCCCTCCTCGGACGAGGCCGCGGGCCAGGTCCCGGATGAAGGGACCGGCGGTGTCGCCCTCGAAGCGGGGGTAGGTCTGGGTGAGGAAGAGGAGATCCAAGCCGGCGTTTCCGGCCGTCACTCCAGCCATTCCTTGATCGAGTAGCTGTCGCGGCGCCGGAAATTCTTGAAGGTGACCATCTCGCCCAGGAGCCCTGTCGTCAGCACCTGGATCCCCAGGAGCATCAGGAGGATGCCGAGTTGGAGCAGGGGGCGGTTCGAGAGGTCCTCGCCGCCGAACCAGGCGATGGCGAGGTAGAGGTTGATCCCGAGGCCGCCCGCGAGGAAGACGAGGCCGAAGGCGCCGAACAGGTGGAGCGGCCGGCGCGTGTAGCGCGTGATGAAGAGGACCGTGATGAGGTCGAGCAACCCCTTGTAGAGGCGGTCCCACCCGTACTTGCTGACGCCGTAGCGGCGCGGGTGATGGGTGACCTGGATCTCCCCGATCGAGAAGCCCCGCCGGCTCGCGAGCACCGGGATGTAGCGGTGGAGCTCGCCGTAGACCGCGATCTCGGCCAGCACCTCCCGGCGGTAGGCCTTGAAGCCGCAGTTGAAGTCGTGAAGGTCGACCTGCGCGAGCTTGCGCGTCACCCAGTTGAAGAGCTTCGAGGGGAGGCGCTTGCTCGCCGGGTCCTGCCGCTGCCGCTTCCAGCCGGAGACGAGGTCGAGCTCGTTCTCCTCCAGCGTCTCCAAGAACCGGGGGATCTCCTCCGGGTCGTCCTGGAGGTCGCCGTCCATGGTGATGATGATCCGGCCGCTCGAGTGGTCGAAGCCGGCGCAGAGGGCCGCGGCCTTGCCGAAGTTCCGCCGCAGGCGCACGAGCTTCACCCGGGGGTCGCGCTCGCGCGCGGCCTTGACCCGCTTGGGCGTGCCGTCCCCCGAGCCGTCGTCCACGAAAAGGATCTCGAAGGAGAGGCCCAGCCGGTCGAGCACCGAGGCCACCCGGGCGGACAGCTCCTCGACCGTATCCGCCTCGTCGCGCACGGGGATGAGGACCGAGACGTCGAGCTCGGCCGTCTCGGGAACGGGTGCGGGAGGAGCGGGGCTCGGAGCGAGAAGGGGGACCGGCTGCGGGTTCATCGGCGGGTATTGTAACAGGGCACCTGTCATCCCCCTGTACATCCCCCCCTATAATGCCCCCGCCATGCTGCGAACCTGGAGCTGGGCCGTCCTCGCCCTGCTGCTGGCCGCTACGCTCGCCGGGGCCGCGGCCCTCGACCGGCGGAGCTGGCCGGAGCTGATGGGCGACGAGGCCACCTACCTCATGCAGGCCCAGAGCCTCGCCTGGGATTTCGACCTCCGCTACTCGCGGGCGGACTACGACCGCTTCGTCGCGCAGTGGGGGAAGAAGCCCGACGGGCTGATCCTCCAGAGCGGCGAAGGCGGGAGCGCTCTCCTCTACAGCAAGCCGATCTCCTACTCGCTCTACATTGCCCCGTTCGTCCGCCTCTCCCCCGTCCGGGGGGCGGGGATCGCCAACGCGCTCCTCCTGGCCCTCGCCGGGATCGTGGCGGCGCGGACCCTCTCGCGGCGGATCGGCCCGGCCGCGCCGCTCTGGGTGGCGGCCTTCCTCTTCGCCTCGGTCACCTTCGCCTACGTGTTCTGGGTCCACTCGGACCTGTTCCTGCTCTGCCTCGTGGCCCTGGCGTTCTCCCTCGCGTACGGCGTCTTGCCGGAAGAGACGGAGACGCGGGGGCGCGCTGTCTTGCGCTGGGCGGCCGTCGGAGTCCTTCTCGGGCTCGTCGTGATGTCGCGCCCGTTCTACGCGCCGCTCCTCCTCCCGGCGTTCCTGGCCGTGCCCGCCCGGGACCGGAAGGTGGGGATCGCCGCCCTCGCGGCCAGCGCGGGCGCCGTCGCCCTCTCGGCGACCCTGTTCAACCTCGTGGAGCGGGAATCCTGGAGCAGCTACTCCTCCGCCCAGCGCCGGAGCTTCTACTCCTACACCGGCTTCCCCGAGGTGGACCTCCCGCCGGACGGCTTCCAGAAGGAGCTCGCCGCGCGCGGCACCCACTCCTGGACGTTCCGCGTGAACTCGGACGGCAAGCAGGCGGCCTGGAACAGCCTCTACTTCCTCGCGGGGAGGCACACGGGGCTCCTCCCCTACTTCCTCCCCGTGGCGCTCGGCTTCCTCGTGTTCCGCCGGGGGGAGGGACGATGGGCGCTGGTCTTTGCGGTCGCCGTGTCCATGGCGCTCTTCCTGGCCATGCGGCCGTTCAACTTCTACGGTGGCGGCGGAGCGATCGCGGACCGCTACTTCCTCCCCCTCTACCCCGCCCTCTGGTTCCTCGCGGCTCGGCCCTCGCGCGCCGCCTGGCCCCTCCTCGCGGCGGCGCTCGCCGCGCCGTTCCTCCTGCCGCTGTGGACCGCCCCGCGGGCGTTCCCCATCGACCCTGCGGGAGGCTACCGCTACGTGTCGGATTTCGCCCGGAGATGGCTGCCTTACGAGACGACCCAGTCGCACCTCAAACCCGCCGGCCGCGAGGACCTGGTCCACAACGCGCTGTGGGTGAAGCTGTTGAGCAATACGCTCCGGCCGGAGGAGGACGGCGCCCGGCTGGTGCTCGCGGCCGGGCGGGAGGGGCAGATCCTCCTCGGGAGCCCCACTCCGCTTGAGGGCGTGCAGTTGGAGATGACGGCCCCCCTCGAAGTCGACGGCACCGCGGTAACGGAGAAGGTCTTTCCCGTCCGCTTCAGCAGTCCCCGGGCCGTCCACCGCATGTGGTGGACGGATGGGGCGCCCTGGTATCTCTACCAGGTCCGCCTGGAGTCCAAGGGGGGCGAGGAGGTCTCGTTCCGGATCCGCACGCCATGAACCGGCCTCTGAAGCTCAGCGTCGTCATCCCCTGCCTGAACGCGGCGGACACCCTGGGCGTCCAGCTCGAGGCGCTCGCCGGCCAGGCCTGGCCTGGGGAGTGGGAGGTGATCGTGGCCGACAACGGCTCGACGGACGGCTCGCGGGAGGTCGTGGAGAAGTTCCGGAGCCGCCTTCTCAACCTCCGGCTCGTCGATGCTTCCGATAAGAGGGGTCAGGCCCATGCCCGGAACGTGGGAGCGGCGGCGGCCATGGGCGAGGCTTTCCTCTTCTGCGATGCCGACGACGAGGTGGCCCCCGGCTGGCTCGCGGCGCTGGGGCGGGCTTTGGAGAATCATGAATTCGTGGCCTGCCGCTACGACAACGAGAAGCTCAACCCGGAGTGGGTGCGGCGCACGCATCTGAACCCCCAGAGAGACGGCCTGACCTCCTACGACTACCCCGACTTCCTCCCCCACGCGGGCGGCGGCGGCCTCGCGGTCCGGCGGCACGTCCATGAGGCCGTGGGCGGCTTCGACGAATCCATGCCCGCCCTCGAGGACACCGACTACTGCTGGCGCATCCAGCTCGCGGGCTACGGCTTCACCTTCGCGCGGGACGCCGTGGTCCACATCCGCCACCGCCACGACTCGGGCGGCATCTTCCGGCAGGGGGTGAGCTACGGGAAGCACAACGTGCTCATCTACAAGAAATACCGTCCCCTGGGGATGCCCCGCCTGGGGTGGACCCCCGGGCTCCTGCGCTGGGGGAAGCTCCTCTTGAAGACGCCGCTGATGATCGCGACCCGCGAGGGCCGGGCGCGCTGGCTCTGGCAACTCGGGTGGCGGGTGGGGCGGATCAAGGGATGCTTCGAATACCGGGTGGTGGCCCCGTGATACCCTCCCGCGCCATGCGCGTCCTGGTCACCGGCCACAACGGCTACATCGGCAGCCTCATGGTCCCGCTCCTTCAGGAGGCGGGGCACGAGGTCTTCGGTCTCGATTCGGACTGGTTCGAGCCGTGCCTGCTCCCGGGCGAGCCGGCGGGTCCGGCCGTCCCCTCTCTTAAAAAGGATCTGCGGGACGTGGAGCGGCGGGACCTCGAAGGGTTCGAGGCGATCATCCACCTCGCGGGGCTGTCGAACGATCCGCTGGGGAACCTCGACTCGGAATTGACCTACGAGATCAACGACGCGGCCTCGACCCGCTTCGCCCGCCTGGCCAAGGAGGCCGGCGTGGAGCGCTTCCTCTTCTCCTCCTCCTGCAGCACCTACGGCGCCGCGGGGGACGACTTCCTGGACGAGACGGCCGCCTTCAATCCGGTGACCCCCTACGGGATCTCGAAGGTGCGCCTGGAGCAGCAGCTCGCGGAGCTGGCGGACGACGGCTTCAGCCCCACCTATCTGAGGAACGCCACGGCCTACGGCGTCTCCCCGCGCCTGCGGGTGGACCTCGTGCTCAACAACCTCGTGGGTTACGCGGTCACGACCGGGCGCATCCACCTGATGAGCGACGGCACGCCCTGGCGCCCGCTCGTCCACATCGAGGACATCAGCCTAGCCTTTTTAGCCGTCCTCGAAGCGCCCCGCGAGACCGTCCACGACCAGGCGTTCAACGTGGGCCGCACGTCCGAGAACTACCGCATCCGCGAGCTGGCGGAGATCGTGGCCGAGACGGTCCCCGGCTGCGTCATCACCTACGCGGACGGCGCCGGGCCGGACAAGCGCTGCTACCGGGTGAGCTGCGACAAGATCGAGCGGACGCTCCCCGCCTATCGCCCCCGCTGGGACGCCCGCAAAGGCGCGTGGGAGCTCTACGACGCCTATCGGGAGGCCGGCCTGACCGAGGCCGAGTTCCTGGGCGCGCGCTACATCCGCCTCTCCCGCATCCAGGAGCTTCAGGGCGAAGGCCGCCTGGATGGGGCGCTGCGCTGGAGGTAGTCCGCCCAGGGTTTCCACCCTGGGCGGCGACCCTACGGGCAGCTTCCGAACGCCTGCGTATCCTGCACCGGCTTGAAAGCCGTTCCCTGCGGGTTGGTGTAGGTCCGGCTGGCTCCTGTCATGGTGTCGGTCACCACGACTGTGGCCTCCACGTCGGTCAGCCCGCCGGCGAAGACCCAGTAGTGGCCGTTGACTCCGCAGCCGTCGAGCACCTTCACGATCAGCTCGATATTGGCCTGGTTGAAGAACCAGAAGAGGCCGGAGTCCGCGGTCAGCGGCACGGCGTGGCCCGCTCCGGCCTGGCCTTCCGGGGTCTTCCAGGAGACCGCCACTTGGAAGCGCCCGGAGCGCAACGGGAGCGCCGCGTCGGCCGCGGCGGTGAAATTCGCCGTGTAGGTCGCGCCTCCCGGCGGAGTCGTGATCGTGTGGGTCGCGGCCCCGCCGTCCGACCAGGACTGGAACACGTGCGCCTGGCCGCCCACGACCTGCAGCGGGAGCGCGTCCACGGGGAAGGCGTATCCCTCCCAGGAGGTCACCGTGGTCGGGCCGGTGATCCCGGCCCCGCCCACCAGGAGCTGCAGGCCCACCGGGTTGGTCTGGAAGGTGAGCTGCACCCTCTTCGGCTCGAAGAACTGGCTGACCGTCGCGGAGAGCCCCTGGGAGTCGGTCGCCGTCAGGCGGATCTCCAGCCGGCTTTGCGGAGCCGCGAAGAGGTCCTCGGGCGGCGGCGCGATGAGCTTGCGGTTGTTGCCGCTGACCGGCCCGAGGTAGGGGTGCGTATGGTCGTTGTTGTGGTGGAGGAGGACCGTCCACGAAAGCCGGGCTCCGGCGAAGGGTCCGTCCTCCGCGTCCTGGGCGCGGCCGGAGAGGACGATGTTCTCCCCCACCGTGAAGAGCTGGCCGGGAGTGGGCGTCAGGATCTCGGGCACGGGCGGCGTGTTGCCCGGGGAGATCTGCGCCGTGGCCGGCACGGAGACGGCGCCGTGGTTGTCGCGCACGCGCAGGATGGCCGTGAAGGTGCCCGCCTTGGTGTAGGTGTGCTGGACCGTCGGCTGGGCGGTCCGCTCGGCCGCGGTGCCGTCGCCGAAGTCCCAGCCGTAGGTCACGGTGTCGCCCGCGTCGGGATCCTGGCTGCCGGTCGCGTTGAAGGTGACGGTGAGCGGCAGGGGGCCGCCCAGCGGCGTGGCGGCGAGGGTGGCGGTCGGCGCGTGGTTGCCCGAGCCCCCCGTGTAGCGGATGCGGCGGATCTGCCCGCCCTCCGCGTAGGTCGTGTAGTAGAGCGCCCGCCCCTCGGCGCTTTCCGGGCCGAAGAGGAGCGCCACCGCGCTGTTCGCGCCGAGGGCCGTGACGAAGTCGGAGGCCACGTAACGTTCGCCCGCCGGGCGGAGCGCGAAGATGCCGCCGCAGACGAAGTCCGAAAACAGGTAGACGCCGTCAAAGCCGGGCCAGACGCCGTCCGGCACGAAGGCGGAGCCGGTGACCGCGTGGCAGTTCGCGGGCGCAACGCCGCTGGGCCAGCCCGCCCCCGTGGACCAGGGGATCTTCGTCCGGTGCGCGTACCCGAAGACCGGCGGGGTGACCCCCGTGGGCGCGGGGCTGCACGCGCCCCGGGTGCTCTGCACTCCGTTGCCCTCGCGGCAGTTCCAGCCGTAGTCCAGGCCGCGCCCGCCCTCGTTGATCTCCTCGACGGCGTTGCCGCCCACGTCGTTGATGAAGAAACGCGGCTCGGAAGAGTTCGGGTCGAAGGAGAAGCGGAACGGGTTGCGCAGGCCCGAGGCGAAGGTCTCGCGGCACTTCCAGCCTAGCTTGGTGCGCGCGGTCGCAGCGCAGCTCTCCGTCTGGGCCCCTTGGTAGGGATTGTCGGGGGGGATGCCGCCGTCCCGCGTGATCCGGAGGATCTTGCCCAAGACGATGTGGCTGTCGCGCGCCGCGTCGTTCAGGTTCTGGCAGCCGCTGTTGCCGGCGTAGTCGCAGCCGCCGTCGCCCACCGAGACGTAGAGGTAGCCGTCGGGGCCGAAGTGGATGTCGCCGGAGTTGTGGTAGCCGCCGACGGACGGGATGTTGTTCAGGAGGATCTTTTCGCTCGCGGGATCGATCACGTCCTTCCCGGCCGGGAGGACAAAGCGGCTCAGGCGGTTGACCGGAAAACCGGGAGTCAGGTTCTCGCCGGCCGGGCAGGAGCCCGCGTTTTTCTGCGTGTAGTAGAGGTAGATGAAGCGGTTGGTCTCGAACTGGGGGTCCACGCCGATGCCCACGAGGCCGCGCTCCCGGTTGGAGCAGACCCGGTTGCGGAAGTCCAGGGCGAGACCGGGCACGAGCGT
>DATHUD010000214.1:0-3949 GCA_035462575.1 Thermoanaerobaculia bacterium
CGAGCAGCCAAAGCTTCGCTAAAGACCATCTGTCCCTCTCACCAGCAGGAGGAGCAACCCCGCAAAGACGATCCAGCGTCCGGCCACCATGCTGCGAGGCTAACACGCGGCTCGCGCGAACACGCGATCAGGAACAACCCGGCTCCGATGGCGACGGCCCCGAGGGCTCGCGCGACGCGCTCTCCGGCCGGCGCGAGACGTTCGACGGTGATGGCTGCCGTGACGGCAGTCATCGCGCGGAGGTCCATGACTCCGAGGACCAGGAGGATCACCATCAGATTGCCACAGCAGCCGCCGCAGTGGAGCCCGAGGCGCATGCCGTGCCGCCAGGCTGTGCCGGTGTCGGCCGGCAGCGTACGGCCGCGACCGGGCGCCTCCCGGCAGCAGGCGAGGTGATGCGCCTTCCACGCGGTGAGTTGGAAGGCGCCGGCGATCAGAACGACGACACCGACGGCGACCGGCACGGCGCGCGCCAGCGCCGGTTGCCGCATCTCGATCGCCGCCAGGGCGATACCCAGCGGAAAGGCCGCCAGTCCGGCCACGGTCCAGACGAAGAAGTACCCCACGCCCACGAGCGCGGTCAGCCGGCCGAGGCGCGTCCCGCCCGCCCTGCCGACGGCCTGGCGGTAGCGCTGCAGCATGGGGACGAGCGACGGCAGCATCATCGCCACCATCATCACGGCCCACATGCCAAGGAACGACGCCGCGGCGGCGGGCCACGTCTGTCCCGGCATCCGCATCCACGCCATCGACATCGTCCAGCCGCCGGGCATCGGCATCCCTCCCGGCATGGACGCGCACCCGTGGACCGTCAGCGCCGCGCTGGCGGCGAAGAGCAGCGCCGAGACGGCAAGAAAAACGTGCTGGGAAACTCGATCGGAAGCCATGCTCGTGAGATCTCCTTGCGTCTACCTGCGCTTCTACCTGTGAAAAGCGGCGCTCAGCCCTTGGGGTACTCGTCGTGGCGGCGCCACCAGACGCCCGTCTCGTTGCGCCCCTTGGGGGCACGGTCGAGCCACTGGTACATGCCCCAGAGGGCGTCCACTCCGCGCGAGTAGGCGGAGTAGGTGTGGTAGATGGCGCCGTCCTCCAGCACGAAGGCGCTCAGGCCCGGCCTCTCGCGCGTGAACGTGGGCACGTCGACGCCGGCACTGGCCGCGATCTCGACCTCCGGCCCTTCGGCGACGGCGTCCGGGGCCTGCGCGCGGACGGGACGGTAGTTGTATTCGTAGCCCCCCTCGCGCTGCTGCGCCTCGGTGACCCCGACGTTGAAATCGAAGTTGAAGTCGCCGCCGGACGAGGACGCCCACGGAAACGTCCACCCCATGCGCCGCTTGTACGCCTGCAGCTTCTCGAGCGGCGCGCGCGACACCGCCCAGAGCATCACGTCATGGTTGGCCAGGTGGACCACGGACCCGTTGAAGCCGTCCGCGATCGCCGAGCAGGACGGGCAGCCGGCTTTGAAGTCGGGCCCGTACATGAAGTGGTAGACGAGCAACTGCGAGCGCCCATCAAAGAGGTCCGCCAGCGAGACGCTCCCCGCGTCGGTGTCGAATCGATATTCCTTGTCGATCCGGACCCACGGCAGCTCCTGCCGCCGCCGCGCCAGCTCGTCGCTCCGCCGCGTGAGCTCCTTTTCCGCCGTGAGCAGCTCGAGCCGCGCCGCGAGCCATTCTTCCCGGGTTCCGGTCCTGTGAGTCGTCATGATTCCTGTCTCCTTTCTTCGGGGTGTCCGCTGTCCGTCACCCTCGGTGGTTCGTCCTGAAGTAATCTAGACGCTGGCGTTGGCACCGTGGGAGTGACAAATATGTCGGGATTCGGATGGACTCGCTGATCACGGCCGCCGCGCGCGCCCTGGCCGTCGGCGATCCCCTGGGCGCCCTCAAGCGGGTCGCCCTGCGCGACGACGCGCCGGCCCTCGCGCTTCGCGGCATCGCGATGGCGCAGCTCGGCGATCTCGCGCGAGCGAAGGAGCTCCTGCGCAGGGCAGCGCGCGCCTTCGGTCCGAGAGAAGCCGTGGCCCGCGCGAGGTGCGTCGTCGCCGAGGCCGAGATCGCGCTCGCCTCGCGCGACCTGGGCGGGCCTGCGAAGGCGCTCGACGCGGCGCGGGCGACGCTCGAAGAGCACGGCGACCACGGAAACGCCGCGCATGCGCGCTACCTCGCGGTCCGGCGCCTCCTCCTGCTCGGGCGCCTCGACGAGGCCGAGCGCGCGCTCGCCGGGCTCGACCCCTCGCCGCTGCCGCCCGCGTTGCGGACCGCCCACGAGCTGGTGGCCGCGGGGATCGCGATCCGCCGCCTGCAGACCCGGGCGGCGCGCGCTGCGCTCGCCCGGGCCGAGCAGGCAGCGCGCCACGCGCGGATCCCCGCGCTGACCGCGGAGGTCGAAAGCGCCCTCCTCGTCCTCCGCACGCCCGCGGCGCGCCGGATTGCGCGGGGCGAGGAGCGTCCCCTCCTCCTCGAAGAGGTCGAAGAATTGCTGGCGTCTCAAGCCTTCATCGTGGACGCGTGCCGCAACGCCGTGCGGGATGAGAGCACGGTGGTCTCGCTCGCAACGCGTCCGGTGTTGTTCGCGCTCGCCCGCGCGCTGGGCGAAGCGTGGCCTGGAGACGTCTCGCGGGACGCCCTCGTCCTTCGCGCCTTCGGAGCGAAGCTCGCCGACGAATCGCATCGCGCGCGGTTGCGCGTCGAAGCCGGGCGGCTGCGGAGGATGCTCCGGCCGCTGGCCGACGTCAGCGCGACGAAACGGGGCTTTGCGCTTTCACCGCGCCGCGCCCGCGAAGTCGTCGTGCTGGCGAGGCCCGTCGAAGAGGAGCATGCGGCGGTGCTCGCCTTCCTGGCCGACGGCGAGTCGTGGTCGAGCTCAGGCCTGGCGCTCGCGCTGGGAACGAGCCAGCGCACCGTGCAGCGGGCGCTCGAATCGCTGGCCGCCGCGGGCAAGGTGCAGTCGTTCGGCCACGGGCGGGCCCGTCGCTGGATGACCCCGCCCGTGGCCGGATTCACGACAACCTTGTTACTCCCCGCTCCTCTGCCGATTGACTAGGATGGACGCATGAGTGAAACAAACGCCCAGATCCTTCGTGAATATGGACCCTTTCCGGGTGCCGACCAGGTGCATGGAGTCACGTATGACGGCCGGAACGTCTGGTTTGCCGCCGGTGACACGTTGAACGCCTTCGATCCTGCGAGCGGAAAGCCGCTGCGCTCGATCGACGTCGCCGCGCATGCGGGAACGGCCTTCGACGGCCGGCACCTGTTTCAACTCGCCGAGGATCGCATCCGGAAGATCGATCCGGAGACCGGCCGTGTGCTCGCCACGATCCCGGCGCCTGGCGGCGGCGGGGACTCGGGGCTCGCGTGGGCCGAAGGGACGCTCTGGGTCGGGCACTACCGGGACCGGAAGATCCACCAGGTCGATCCCGAGACCGGGGAGATTCTTCGCACGATCGAGTCCAACCGCTTCGTCACCGGAGTCACCTGGGTCGACGGAGAGCTCTGGCACGCCACCTGGGAAGGGGACGAGAGCGAGCTCCGGCGGATCGATCCCCATACGGGAGAGGTCCTGGAGAGGCTCGAAATGCCGCCCGGAGCGGGCGTTTCGGGGCTCGAGTCCGATGGCCGCGATCAGTTTTTCTGCGGAGGAGGAAAGAGCGGCAAGGTGAGGGCCGTCCGCCGGCCCAGCACCGCGCGATGAGGACCGTGCGCCGCTCCGGAGACGCCTCACGAGGCGTCTCTACATTGGGGGGCAGCGGCCGTGGTGACCGGGAGGGCCTTCCCAGACACCCTCTTAGTTTTACTTTGTCAGACTACAGTCCCCCACCCCGAAACCCTCACCCCGACCCTCTCCCAGCCTCCCGTCCACCCCCGGGAGAGGGCGCCCCCACCCAGCACGAATTCAAGCTGTCTCCCTCCTCTCCCGGGGGTGGACGGGAGGCTGGGAGAGGAGGGCC
>DATHUD010000215.1:0-2221 GCA_035462575.1 Thermoanaerobaculia bacterium
CGCGACCGGGCCCATTCTCACGGACGGGTCCGCGGGATTGCCCACGACCACTTCGGAGAGCCGGCCCGCGAGAGCCTCCTGCACCGCGTCCATCCGCTCGGCGGGGACGAGGATGCGCCGCACGGCGGTGCACTTCTGGCCGGTCTTCTGGGTCATCTCGCGGAGGACGTCCTTCACGAACAGACCCCAGGTGGCGGAGCCGTCGGCCACATCCGGCCCGAGCACGGCAGCATTCAAGCTGTCGGCCTCCACGTTCACCCGCGGGTTCGCCTCCAGGAGGTTGTCCCGCGAGCGCAGCATCTTCGCCGTGTCGGCCGAGCCGGTGAAGGCGAGGACGTCCTGGGGACCCAGCCGGTCCAGGAGGTCGCCCGTCGAGCCGACGATGAGCTGGAGGGCGCCCTCGGGGAGGAAGCCCGCCGCGACGATCAGCTCGATCGCCCGCTCGGTCGCCAGGGAGGTCGAGGTGGCGGGCTTGGTGATCACCGGCATGCCGGCGAGCAGCGCGCAGGCGGCTTTCTCGGCAAAGCCCCAGATAGGGAAGTTGAAGGCGTTGATGTGGACGGCCACGCCGTGCCGGGGCACGAGGATGTGCCGGCCGTAGAAGCCCTCGGTCTTCGCGAGCTGTACGCCGTCTCCCTCGGGGAGGAACGTGCGCTCGCCCAGGCCCCGGCCGATCGAGAAGTAGTAGGCGAGGGTGCCCGAGCCGCCGTCCACGTCGAAGGAGCCGTCCGGCTTGGTGGTGCCGGTGTTCTTCGCCGACAGGTCCAACAGCTCGTCGCGGTTGTCGCGCAGAACCTTGGACATCTCCTTCAGGAGCAGCGAGCGCTGGGCGAAGGTCATCGCCCGCAGGGCGGGTCCTCCGCGCTCACGGGCATAGGCCAGCACGGCCCCGAAATCGATCCCTTCGCTCGACGCCCGCGCGATCTCTTCCTCGGTCGACGGGTTCACCAACGTCACGAAGCCGCCCTGGGCTTCGTGCCAGTTTCCACGGACATAGCTCTTCAAAGTCTTCATCGGTCTCCTCTCCGGTCGGGGGAGATCCTATAACGGCCGGCCGGGGTCCGCCGCTTCCGCCTCGATCGCCTCCCGCGCCTCGGGGTTCTCGTCCAGCCAGCTCTCGGCCAGGGCGCGGTGCTCGGGGTTCAGCGACATCAGGTAGAGCCGCGCCTGGCGGAGATCGTCGATCTCCTGGGCGTTCCAGCGTTCGAGCACGCCGGTCAGGAACCCGGCCGCCGCGAGCCGGGCCTTCTGGGGCTCCAGGTCCTCGGTGAACGGGAGAGCCACCTCGGCGAGCAGATCGCTCCGCCGGCCCCAGTCATAAACCTGGAGGCGTTGGGCCCAGTCGTCCACCAGCTTCTTCATCTCGGGGTTGAGTTTTTCGTAGAGCATGACGAATGAGTCTAAGGCACGATCACCTCGCCGTTTCGCACGACCACCGTCACAACGCCCAGATCCTCGATGCGGACGAGCGGGTCCCGGGGTACCACGATCAGGTCCGCGAGCTTCCCCGGGGCGAGAGTGCCCAGCTCGTTTCCCTTCCCCAGCGCCTCGGCACCGTCGCGCGTGGCCGCGAGGAGCACGTCCCGCGGGGTGAGCCCGCCTTGGACGAGGAGGCGCATCTCACCCAGCGGCATCTCCGAGCCTTTCTGGAAAGGCACGTCCGTGCCCAGGGCGACCCGGCCGCCCAGGCGGACGTAGCGGGCGAGGTTCTTCTGGACGGGCGCGGTGAGCTTCGGGTCCTCCCAGATGTTCGCCGTGGAGACGAAGATCATGCGGGCCCGGGCCGCGCGGGCGAGAAGCTCCTCGGGGAGGTCCACGATCGGCGTGTGGGCCGTGCCGTCGAACCCGGCGTCCAGGGCGGCGGCGAGCTCGCCGGGCTGGGTCACGTGGGCGCGGATGGTGCGGCCGTGGCGGTGGGCGGCGCGCTGGAGAGCGGCGAGCACGGGCGGCGACGGCACCGGCCAGCCGTCCTTCGCGTCGTAGTCCGAAAAGAACCCGCTCTCGATCGCCACCTTCACGAGGTCGGCCTTCTCCTCCCCGAGCAGGCGGTCCACCTTGGCCTCGGCCTCCTCGGGCGTCGAGACCCCTTCCGCGACTTCCACCACTCCGGGCTCGCGGCGGGGGGCGGGATAGCCGTCCGGCGCCGTGAAGATCGGACCGGCCACGAACAGGCGCGGGGGAGTCTTCGAGGCCGCCGCCACCCGCTCGCGCAGGCGGGCCA